>CAYGKP010000009.1:8256-24687 GCA_964350605.1 uncultured Cytophagales bacterium | reverse complement strand
CTGCCGGCGAGGACGATTCGAACCTCGAGGACTACCTCGACGACGATTACGGCGGTTACAAAATGTCGGGTGACGCGGCCGACCCCAACGCCGAAGACAAGGAGTTGCCCATTGCTATGGGGGCGACCCTGTCGGATGCGCTGCAAGACCAAGTGGGCTACTTGCGCCTCGACGAACGTCAGCAGATCATCGCCTCACAGATCGTGGGCTCGATTGATGCAGACGGTTATTTGCGCCGCGAGTTGTCGTCAATTGTCAACGACCTGGCCTTCTCGCAAGGCTTCGAAACTGACGTGGATGAAGTGGAGGCCATTCTTCATAAGGTGCATGGCTTTGACCCGCCGGGTGTCGGCGCGCGCGACTTGCAGGAATGTTTATTGCTCCAACTCGAGCGCCGCGTCGATCGAACTGAATCGGTGGAGCATGCGCAAAAGATCATTGAGGAATGCTTTGACGAGTTCACCCGCAAGCACTACGAGAAAATTCAAAAGAAACTGGACCTGGACGAAGACCAGCTTCGCGACGCAGTCCACCTGATCACCAAACTGAACCCCAAACCCGGTGGGGCCGAAGGCAGTGGTGGACGCGCTCAGGTAATCACGCCGGACTTCATTCTGGTCAACCGCAACGGAGACTTGGAACTGGCCCTCAACTCGCGCAACGCGCCGGAACTCCGCATCTCGCGGGACTATCGCGAAATGCTCGACACCTATGATAAGTCCGATAAGTCGGACAAAAAGGTGAAGGAAGCCGCCCAGTTCGTCAAGCAAAAACTCGATTCGGCCCGGTGGTTCATCGATGCGATTCGCCAGCGCCAGCAGACCTTGCTGCGCACCATGCAAGCGATTGTCGATTACCAACACGAGTTCTTCCTGGAAGGCGACGAGACCAACCTTCGGCCCATGATCCTCAAGGACATCGCCGAGCGCATTGGCATGGACATCTCAACCATCTCGCGGGTGGCGAACAGCAAAGCGGTGCAAACCGAGTTCGGCATCTTCCCGCTCAAGTATTTCTTCTCCGAGTCGATTGCGACCGAAAGCGGCGAGGACGTCAGTTCCAGAGAGGTGAAGGCGTTTCTCAAGCGGTTCATCGAGGAGGAAGACAAGCGCAAACCTCTCTCGGATGAAAAGCTGGAAAAGTTGCTTAACGACAAGGGGTATACCATCGCCCGCCGGACGGTCGCCAAATACCGCGAGCAATTGGGCATTCCCGTCGCCCGCCTGCGCAAAGAATTGTGATGAAGACGGGCCGTAAGAAGGATTGGGTGTACCACTGCGCACAGGGGCTGTCGATTGTGCTGCATCCCTTGATGATGCCGAGCATCCTGTTCGCGGTGATCATCTACGTCTCGCCCTTGGTGATTGTCAACTTGAGCCCGACCACCAAGGCGTTCCTGTGGCTATTCGTTTTCCTGGTCACCTACTTTGTGCCCGCCTTGGCCATTTACTGGTTCTACAAAATGGGGGTGATTTCCAGCGTCTACGCGCGACGGCGCAAGGATCGCCCCATTCCGCTGCTCTTCACGGGCGGGATTTACACCTTGTTCACCTACGTGCTCGGCAAGCAATTGCAACTGGGCACGATGCTAACCACCCTGATGCTGCTGATTACCATCAGCGTCTTCGCAGTCGCGGCCATTAGCTTTTGGTGGAAAATTAGCGCGCACAGCGTGGGCGTGGCGGGCCTGATCGGCCTGATGTCGGCCTACGCCTACCGGTTCAGCGATCCGATGTTAACCGATTTATTGGTCGCCGCACTGATTTTTGGTGGCCTGCTCATGACCGCCCGCCTTTACCTGAACGCCCACTCACCCGCTCAGGTCTATGCTGGGTTTGGCCTTGGCCTGGTCCTCAGCTTTCCGCCGGCCATGATTTTACTTCCCTAGGCTGGTCAGTCTACCAATAAGGAAACACCCAGCATCCAGGTGTTCATCACGGGCCCTTCGTCGGGCTGGAAAAAGGGGGTGAGGCTGTAACTCCCGTAGAGTGTCGTGCTCCCCCATCCCACGCGCAGACCGGTGGTCAGTCGAAAAGGGAGGACATGGAAATCGCCTTTGGTCTTCTCTTTGACGATCTCGTTGTTGACTTCCAGCTTTCGCTTCGCTGTCTGCGAGATGAGTAAGCCCGGTTTTACTTCCAATGAAACACGGAAGGGCCGCAGTCGACTTTTGCCGATGTAGTGCATACTCAGCGGCAACTCAACGTAGGTGACCGAGAGCTTGGACTTTCGGTAGTCAATCGAATCGGAAGGTAGGCGAGGGTCTCTCTGCGCTTGAAGCGAGTCGCCGCCGGGGGTGAGAATCAGGTCCTCTTGAAACTTGTAGCTCTCAAGTCCCAAGCCCAATCCAGTCCAGAATTCAAAACGGTCCTCGACCAGTGAAAACGTACGGTGAAGTTGCGTATTGACCCCAATTGAGCTGACGGGTCTGAGTTCCAAAAGGTCGGGCGTGGTGCGCCAGCCGATCACGCCCACATCGATGGTGACGGCCAGTTTTCGCTGGGCGGAGTCGCGCCGTTCGCCCAGGTGGGGTTCTTCGCCCATTTGGGCCAGTAGACACATGGGCGAGCTAAGTAGAACGAGCAGGAGCGGAAGGTGGCGCAGGGACATGGAAGGAAGGTAGGAATTTTGCCTGCGCACCTGATCTGAGAATCTGGTTTTTTCCCTACATTTGCAGCCCGCAGCACTGCTGTACTGGCCTCGTAGCTCAATTGAATAGAGCATCTGACTACGGATCAGAAGGTTCCAGGTTTGAATCCTGGCGAGGTCACATGACCACTGGTTTTCTTGAAACGCCCGGCCGAAGCCGGGCGTTTTGCGTTTGTGACAAGTAGATGGCGAAATCACGGAGCCATTCAGTAACAACGGCGTGCCAAATCGTAATTCAGCGATAAAGAACGGGTAGTGCCCAGGTAATCTTTGGGGCGCTTCTTGCGGACAGTTCGACACCCTTTCTGTCGGCTTTTTTGGCACCCGCTCCCCACCATAGTGTTGTGGTCGTTGACGACCACCCGGACATTCTTGAAGTGCTCACCTACAACCTGACCAAGGTTGGGTATGCGGTTCATCCTTTTGATGGAGCCGAGGGTGCCCTCGCTTATTTGCGCGATGCCCCCGTGGATTTGGTGGTCACTGATTTAATGATGGATGGCATGGATGGCATTGGTCTTTGTCGTCATTTACGCTCCAACCCGATCACCTCGCAGATTCCCGTGCTGATGATCTCGGTCAAAAATGACGAGGCGAACCGCAGTGCAGCGTTGGAACACGGGGTCAATGAATACCTGCCCAAACCGTTTCGTATGCAGGAGCTAATTGGCTGTCTGGATCGGATGTTGATACTCGCCGAACCAGCTAGCCCCGCGGTCCTTCGTCCGAAGGAAACGCCCGCTGAACACATGCTGCGCCGTGGGCCGCTGCAACTGGATTTGCCACAGCGGTTGGTCTACCTCGCGGGACGAGAAGTGCAGTTAGCCCCTTCGGAATATCGCTTGTTAAAGCTGCTCGTACTTCACCCCGGTCGCTTGTTCAGTGCCGAGGAAATGTCGGACCGACTCAGCGTATCGGGCCTCAAGATGCCTGCGATGCAGGCTGAACGGATCGCACGACGATTGCAGCAGGCGCTTGTGCCCAGTCCGTTGTTGGTGGCGCAGCCAACGCCGTTTGGTCTCTCGTTGCGCGAGGATTATTACCGCTTCGACGCGTAGCCACAGGAGAACGCATAAAAAAAGCCCGCCGGAGCGGGCTTTTAATTGATTGATTAGATCGCTGACTAGGCCGTCAGGGTCAGTACCGGACGCTTGGAGGCATTGGCCACATCGGCCGAGACACTGCCGTTCACCAAGTAGCCCAGGAAGCTGCGGTGGTGGGTGATCATCGAGATCACATCCATCTTCTTCTCATTCGAGAAATTCAGGATGCCTTCCTCGACTCCCACGTCGTTGTGGACATTGAAGCTGGCTACTTCCAAACCGTAGGCCTTGGCAAGAGCATGCAGGTCGGCCATGGCTTCGGACTGGGTAACGAAGTCGTTGATGGTCACCACGCGAAGGAGGTGGAGCTTCATGCCGAAAATTTCCTGAAGGCTTTTCAGCTTAGCGGCAGCCGAGGTGATGTCCTCCATCGCATTGGTTGCGAAGACCAAGTCCTTGAAGTCGGACAACTCCTGGTCTTTGTGTACCACCAGGACAGGACAGGCAGCATTTTTGATCACTTTATCGGTGTGCGAGCCGATCAACATGCGGTCCCACTCGGAGATGCCGCGTGCGCCGATCACGACCATGCCCACGTCGTTTTTACTCACGTTATCGATGATTGTCTTGTTGATGTCACCGATTGCTACGTGGGTGTTGAAGTCTACACCGCTCGAAAATTTTGGGTCGTCGCGCAGCTTGTGCATGTTGCCCTTCACTTTTTCGAGCAACTGGATCATGAAAACCTGATCCATCGAATTGTCGTGGCGTTCACCAGTTACTGCGATGGGGTCGGTACCCAAGGGCTCGACAACGTGGAGAACATCGATTGAAGCCCCGCTTTTTTTCGCGATGGTGTTGGCGATTTCGAGGGCCTTAGTCGATTCTTTCGAAAAGTCGATGGGGACAAGGATTTTCTTCATGGGGAGGTGGTAATTTAAGGTGGTAAAAGCCTGTTTGACTTGTATGAAAGTGGCGATTTATGGCCAGAAAAGCAACATTATCTGGGAATCATTATAAAAGCATACTGGCTTGCTCATCTGCTTTTTTGGCGAGGGTAAGGTCCGAAACAGGACAAGCCGGAAGGCTGCCCGGCGTCAAGTGGGGGGCTGACTTTTGTCAGTTTGAGAAAAACGGCACACGATCTTGCCGGTTGAACGGCTCGATTTTGTATCTTTTGTAAGCCTGCTAGCGTTCATTTGGATTCTTCGAAGGCACAACCACCAACCAACGTTCCCAACCGCTTTCCACTTTGGCTTCCATTGCCCCCATCGGAGGAACACTCAGCCGCCGCCAGGCCGCTCACCTGCTGCGCCGCACGACCTTTGGCCCCTCACGGCCACGGATTGATGCCTTCATGGGGCGAGGAGTTGGCGACGCGGTGGATGAGATTCTACACCTGGGAGCCTACGCTGCCTTGGACCCCGAGCCTGCGCCGCCGGTAGATCCTGCGACGGGTGCCGACTGGGTTAGTCCCCAGTCGACGCCCGCCAATAGCACGAACTTGATGAGCCAGTTCAAGGGCTGGTGGTTGGCCTTGATGGTGGAAGAGGGCGTCTCGATCCGCGAGAAGTTGACCCACTTCATGCACACGCATTTCACCACCTCGACCGAGAAGGCTGATACACCCGAGCACATCTACTACCAGAACCGTTTGATGCGCTATTACGCGATGCGCGATCTCAAGACATTCGTCAAGCGTTTTTGCATTGACAATGCCATCTTGATCTACCTAGATGGGCGCTTGAACGGCGATGGGGTCATCCAAGAGAATTTTGGCCGCGAATTGCTTGAGTTGTTCACGGTGGGCAAAGGACCGCAGACCGGACCGGGCAGCTACACCAACTACACCGAGGCCGATGTTCAGAACGCTGCCAAAGTGCTCTCGGGGTTCAACACCGACCAAACGATCACCAACAAGTTCGATCCCACCGGAGCCGCCGAGGTCAGTGGGGTGGCACTTGGCATCGCGCGTGCGTCCGATAACCTGATTCCCCAGACATTGACGGGGCCGGCGGTGTTCCACGACCCCTCGACGAAAACCTTTTCTGCGTTGATCGCCCCGCCTTCGGGCACGACGATCGCCCCCAACGCGACGACTGTCGGCGGGCGGGCCACCATCGGCGCAGCCTATCAAGAAGTGGATGACTTGATCGAATTGTTGTTCGCCCATCCGAACACGCCGGTGACGATCTGCACGAAGATGTACCGCTACTTCTGCTACGTGGACATCACAACTGAAATCGAGACAGACATCATTGCCCCCATGGTAACAGCGTTGCAGGCCAACTGGGACTTGCGCGACCCGCTGTCGCTCTTGTTCAAGAGCCAGCATTTTTACGATGCAGACGACGCAGTAATCGAAAACGACATCAACGGGGCCTTGATCAAAAGCCCCTTGGAAGTCACCCTCGGCGCGATTCGCTTTTTCACCACAAGCCTCGGTTCGCCGACCGATTACGCCACCCGCTACAACACCATTTACCCCACCATTCTCAGCTCGATTGTCTCGCAGGGCCTGGACTTCTACCAGCCATTCGATGTCGCCGGGCACGATGCCTATCACCAAACGCCGTTGTTTCATCGCAACTGGATTACTGCCAACAACCTGGGCGAGCGCTATGCCATGGCCGACACGCTCTTAACCGGAGGTTATGGCGTGAGTGTCGATACAGTGGCCTGGGTGCAGACTCATGTACCCTACACGCCACAAGGTCCACCGGTGAGTGCCAATGTTCCGCTTGCGGACGACATCGTCCAAGCGTTTGTCGACTACCTCTTTCCAGAAATCATTCGCCCCGAGCGGTTCGATTATTTCCGAGACGTGGTGTTGCTCGACAACCTTTCGATCATCAACTGGGGTGTCGAGTGGCGCAACGCAGATAATAGCGGTGACTACACCGCGGTGCGTGTTCAGCTCAATGCCCTGGTACGAGAACTGATGCAGTCCCCTGAATATCAACTTTTCTAGTCATGGGTGTTAGCAGACGGACCTTCCTGAAACAAGCCAGTCTGGCCACAGCGGGCACCTTTGCCTTGGGCGGCATGCCCATGCGCGCGATGGGCAAGAATTCGTGGCTTCATCGCGCGGCAGCAGCAGCAGCGGCAGCGTGCTCGGACCGGGTGCTGATCCTTGTCCAAATGCACGGGGGAAACGACGGACTCAACACCCTCATTCCCCTGGATCAATACGCGCTTTACAGCTTCCTGCGCCCCAACATTGCGATTCCTTCGACGGGTTCGCGGCGGTACATCCCGCTCGATTCCACCTTGCCCGCTGCGGCACAAGTGGGCCTTCACCCGGACATGACAGGCTTCAAGTACCTCTACGACCAAGCCCGGGCGGCGGTTGTGCAAGGGGTGGCCTATCCGGACATCAACCAGTCGCACTTTCGCAGCCGAGACATCTGGTTCATGGGTGGTGGTAACGACGATTACTTTGATTCAGGTTGGCTGGGTCGTTACCTGGAAACGCGTTATCCGGGCTACCCCGATGCGTACCCAAGCGGTGCCATGCCGGACCCGCTGGCCATCGAGATTGGCAATGGCTTGTCGTTGGCGTTTCACACCGGAAATCCCATTCCCACTTCGCTTTCGATCACCAACCCCCCGCAGTTCTACGACCTTTACGACCAAACGCTGGGCGTTCCAGGTGGTACTACGGTGTTGGCCAACGATGCTTCGCCGCCCGTTTCGGTGGAGGACACCAACTATGGCGAGGAGCTTCAGTGGATTATCGAGATGGAGCAAAAGAGCGATCAGTACGCTGAGCGACTTCGCGACGTGTTCATTGCCGGTTCCAATACGCCTTCCATTGTTTATCCGACAACCTATCCGTTGGCCGCGCCTGCGAGTGTAAAAAATAACCCTCTGGCACCTCAGCTTCGCTTGATTGCGCGCCTGCTTGCGGGCGGCTGCCAGACCAAAGTGTTCCTCACGCGGATTGGCGGGTTTGATACCCACGCTTCGCAAGTGACTGACTACGATACGACTTACGGCACTCACGCCGCGTTGCTCTATCACATCAGCGAGTCGATGAAAGTGTTCATGGACGACCTGCGCGGCCTGGGACTAGAGGATCGGGTAGTCTGTGCGACGTTCTCGGAGTTTGGCCGTCGTCCTGAGGCCAACGGCAGTTACGGCACTGACCACGGTACCGCTGCGCCCATGATGCTGTTTGGTCCTAGCGTGGTGCCCGGTGTGATTGGCAACAACCCCGATCTATCGAATCTGGATAACGGCAACCTGCAGATGCAGCACGACTACCGCCAGGTGTTCCGTACGCTGTTGGAGGATTGGCTCTGCGCGTCTCCAAGCGAAAGTTCTGCCGCGAGCTTCGACCCAACGCAAAGCACCCCGAAACTCAACTTGGTCAACAACTCGACCTTGGGGGTCGATCAGACGTTCCAGTCCCAGCGGTTCCAGCTCTTCGATTGTGCGCCGAACCCAGTGACAAACGCCGTTGACTTCCGTTTCCGCATCAACCGGGCGGGCAGCGTGACGCTCACCTTGCACACCACCGGTGGGGTTGAGGTGCGTCGGTTCTTGGAGGATGCGTTCTACGAGCCCGGCGACCACGTGGTGAAAGCCAACCTGGGCGACTTGCAGGCGGGTACCTATGTGTACAAGCTCGAAGCCGGACCCCTGCGGGTCGGCAAGAAGCTCATCAAGCTGTAAGTTAGAAGCGGTCGGTTAGAACAATTCGTCGACCTCTTCTTTCGAGAGCTTGTAGAGGCAGAGCCGTGGAAAACGGCCTTGCAGCGATACGCGGCCCAGGACTGCCAGACCGCCGTCGGCGGTAGCGGCCATTCCACCAAGTTCCAGGGGATCGCCCGAACCAAGGCGAAGATTTCCGATGATGCCCGGCGAGCCCACACCGTAAAAATTCACAACGATCTGCCCACCCCGCGTGCTCGATCCATAGGCGACCACCTCACGCCCGCCAAGGTTCAGTTGCTCGATGCGCACCCGTTCGAAACGCTCAATTTCCGGCTGTAAGGGGCCGGGGAAGCTGATGGCGAGGTCGATGCCGTTCTCATTGAGCGTGGCATCCGGGACGTAATAACTCGACAGTTGGTCAAACCGCGCTACGGCATACTGCCCACTAGCCAGGGGCAATACGTCGCTGAAGCCTTCCACGTACTGCGAGCCGCTGGTCGAACCAGAGAGCGCACCATCGGCGGAATTGGCAAAAAGCATGGCCAAGGTGTAGTTGTAAAACCCGTTGAAGTAGACCCGATTCTGGGCGGCGTTGATGCCGCAGGTAAAGGGGTAGCGTGGCCCCGTGCGGCGGAGGTGACCAATGATTTGGCCTTCCACGTCTTCAAAAATGGGGTAGCTGTCGTCCCAAAGGGTGTCGAAGGCGGCATTGGTACGCACCAGTCCACTGCGTCGGGGTCCCGATTCGTAGAGCAACAGGAGTAGGCCATTATCCGGCATGACGGCTGCTGCCAAGGGATACTCGGTGTCGTCGAAGTTTTGCACTTCGACCAAGTTTTGCGCCCCCATGTCCACACGAAGGAGCACGGCCTCAGTCGAGGTTTCCCGCATGGCCACCACATAGATCTCCCCGTTGATTTCCAGCAATTCGGGGGTGGGACTGACGTACGGATCGCTAACGCGCAGCTCCCATTCCAACGCACCTTGCTTATCAGCTTTCACCAAATAAATGTCCCACACATCGCGGGTACCAAGCATCAGAAAGCCACCATCGGCGGTTTCGACCAGGTCCAGGGCATGGGCCTGGAGGCCGTACGTGCCATCGTCGTAGACCCGATAGAAGCTCGCCTCGGGCGCCACTTCGTTGTCCTTTGCATCGCAAGCCCAGAGCACCGAGCCAAGCAGCAGCCATCCACCAAGTCGCAGGGCTTTCATCAGTTGGCTTTGCGGTATTGGGGTGAGTAGACAAACTTCAGCGGGAACAGCGCATGCACGCTGATCAGCCAATTGGAGAACCGCATGTCGTCGAAGGCATCGTAGTAGCCAGCGGTCAATTCGTTGTTCGCATGGCGATTCTTTTGGTTGGTCCGCGCGACCAGGCCCAAGCGATACTGAACATCCAATCCGAAGCGGGCACTCTCGCCTACGTCATACGTAACACCTCCGCCCAGCAGCACCGCGTAGTACCAGCGATTGAATTGGTCGGTCACGCCGAAATCCCTTGGTCCTTCGGTGAAGCCCAGGCCGTTTTCGCTGCCTTCGGTTTCAATGGTTTTGCGGGCTTCCAGTAAGCGGCCATAGGAACCGCCTGCTTGGAGGTAGGGGATGAGGTTTCCTTTTCGATCCGATCCGCCGCCTTTGCTGCCGCGAGAAGGCGCACCACCCTTCTTGTTCTTCTTGCCGAGCTTCCCAAAGCCCTGGTATTCGTAGCGAATCAACAGGGGGATTTCTAGCGAAGTGAGGGCGTGGTCGTGGGTATATTTGAGCGACAGTGCACCGCTGGCATCAGCCCAGGAATATTCGGTGATGTAGCCAAAACGCGCACGTTGCCAAGTGGGTTGAAGGCTAACCGAAAAGCCATTCCATACATCGAACACGCCGACCAGACCAACGTGAACACCCAAGGCCGTGGGGTTCTCGTAGGTTTTTTCGTTCTCGTTCGCGCTGCCCGAAAAAGCAGTGAACTGGTCGCCGACGCGCACTTGAGTCAGGTTTGTTCCAAACTTGAACCCCAGCCACCAGCGGTTGGGGGCATCGCTGGCATTTTGCGCCCGAAGCATCGGGAACGTGAGCAGCCAAAAAAAGAGAAGAAGTAGGTAGCGGCGGGCCACAGCCGTTGGGATTGGTTGGTAGGCAGAAGGTACGAATTCGCCGAGAAGTTGGGGTGCTGGTTGGCCCAGTTTTTGGATCATTTGTGGGCCATGACCCTGCGGGGTAACTTGGATCGCGTACTAATGATTGGGAAAATGAAACAGTGGCTCGTACTCAGCGCATTTTTGGTAACACCCTTCTGCCTTCAGGCACAAGAGGTGCAATGGGCCAGCGAAGTGCTCGATTTTTCCAGCGAATACCAGGACGTTGAAGAGCCCAAGAGCTTTCGTGCCGTGCAAGCCTTGGGTCGGCCCAACAAGCTGCCGCAATTCGGCGAAAGCGCCTTGGCCTGGGGGCCTTCGAAAACGAAGAATCCCGAAGGTGAATACCTGGTGCTCGGTGGCTATTCGATGAAGGGCGTACGCCAGGTTGTCGTTGCCGAGAACAACAACCCCGGTTCGGTTTCTCGCATCGTGTTGTATGACGAGAAGGGCACAGCGCACGTGGTCTATGAAAATGCCAAGCCGACTGCACCGACAGGCAAAGACGAGAAAGGCCGCATGTTCCATGCGTTTTTTAGCCCGACCTCGTACACGGTGAAGTCCGTTCGGATTGAGATGAGTACCCCCGCCATCGAAGGCTTCAATGAAATCGACGCGGTGGGGATCAGTACGTCCAAGACACCCGTCCAAGCGGAGATCAACGTGCCCGCGGACCTCACGTTGCCCTCGAAGCCTGAGAATTTGGGGCCCATGGTCAATTCTCCCTACGGTGAAGTGACGCCTGTGATCGCGCCCGATGGAAGGCTGCTTTTCTTCACTCGGGATGAGCACCCCGGCAACATTGGTGCAGCCGAAGAAGAAGATCCCGAGGACATTACCCAGGACATCTGGTTCTCGCGCATTCTGCCCGACGGATCGTTCAGCGAAGCCGAGCGCCTGCCCGAGCCTGTCAACAACGACGGGAATAACTACGTCTGCTCAGTCAGCCCGGACGGGAATACCCTGCTGATCGGCAACAAGTACCTGCCCGATGGCACCATGAAAAAGGGAGTCTCCATCACTAAGCGGACAAGTGGTGGCTGGTCCAAACCAGTTGGGTTGGAGATCGAGGATTTCTATAATGACAGTCAATACGGCGAGTACAGCTTGCATGCCTCCGAAAAGATTCTCCTGATGGCCATCGAGCGAAAGGATACCCAGGGCAAAAAGGACATGTACGTGTGTTTTCGAAAACGCGACGGTACCTGGACAGTCCCCAAGAACATGGGCCCCTTGGTTAACTCGGCACTCGACGAAACTTCGCCGTTCCTGGCACCCGATGGGGTGACCCTCTATTACTCGTCGGCTGGGTTCAGCGGCTACGGGAAGAACGACATGATGGTGACCCGTCGCTTGGATGAAACCTGGACTAACTGGAGCGAGCCTCAAAACTTGGGGCCCGAGCTCAACACCAGTGGGTGGGATGCCTATTACACCATTCCTGCTTCGGGCGAGTATGCGTATTATGTCTCCTGGGGCAACTCCTACGGAAAGGCGGACATCTTTCGTGTGCCCTTGCCCGAGTCGGTCAAGCCAAAGCCCGTCTTCTTGGTCTCAGGTCGTGTGCTCGACCTCGACACCAAGGAACCCATCGAGGCCACGATCAACTACATCGATTTCGAAAGCGAGGAACCGCTCGGTTACGCGCATTCCACGCCGGGTACCGGGGAATACAAAATCATCCTGCCTTTGGGGGCCCACTATGGCTTTTTGGCGGAGGCCGATGGCTACATCTCGGTTCACGAGTCGATTGACCTGCGCGACAAAGGCAGCTACATCGAAGTGACGCGCGACCTGTACATGGCACGGCTGAAAGTGGGTCAAAAGGTGCGTTTGAACAATGTACTCTTCAAGCCGGGCAGTGCCTACCTACAAACCGAGTCTTATAACGAGTTGCAGAAGCTCCGCGACTTGCTGGATGGCAACCCAACACTTCGCATCGAGGTGTCTGGTCACACCGAATCACGGGGCAGCCGCTCGGCGAACATCAAGCTCTCGAAAGAGCGAGCTGAGGTCGTGAAAGACTACCTGGTAGATGAATTGGGCGTCGACGCGAAACGAATCAAAACCGCGGGGTACGGCCCCGACCAACCGGTTGCGTCGAACGACACGTACGATGGGCGCGCCCTCAACCGCCGGGTCGAGATTAAGGTGCTAGGACTGTAGCAGGAACGGCGAGTAGCGTATCGCCAACCACATAGGGCGCGTACACGGGGCTTTCCATCATGTACTGGAAAATCTGGGCATCGTTTAGGTAGAACCGATCGCCGTAAGCCAAATCCTCGGGGTCGGCACCTTCGCGTACGTGGCGCGCATGCTCAAGCATCTGAAAACCCAACCCGTGGTCGATGGCCCGCCGATCGGTGTCGCGCTCGAAGTTCGCGCGGTACTCCGGGGCCATGTAGTTGACCCCGATGGCCATCACGTCGCCCAGGCTTTGGTCCAGGTAATACACGGTATGGGCCAACTCATGGCCGAGGACTCCAATTTGTGCATTGAAGGGACAATTGCGCAGCAGTAACCGGTCCATGAACGGCGTGTGGCCTTTCTCAGAAATGAAGATGCGATACTCCCATTGATCTTTCGGCTTGAACATCCCCGTCGACTTGGGCCGTGAGACCAGCGGGATGAACCCGTCGGTAAGTACGAAGCGCATGTGAATGTCGCGCAGTTCGGGGTAGTGCGAAAGGGCGAGTAGGATCTGCAGTTCGTACTGCTCAGGGATGATTTTGTGCTGGCCATAGGTGGCACGCAGGCTGTCGATCAAGGATTCTTCCCGAGCCTGGTCGTAGAGGGGGATCACCATCGGGCGGCCGTAGGTTTTGGCCACCTCATGACCCCCAAGCGGTGAAACGGGGTGGTTCTTCACGTACAACAACGAGCAACCCGTCGCTACCACCATCAAAACCACCAGGTAGTAGGGCAGGGTAAAAAGTGATCGAATCAAGCGGTGTTTCACGAATCGTTGAATCAGACTCATCGGAGCAGCGGTCCGTACCGTTTCAGCGTTTTGTCGCCGAGCAGGTAGGTGCCCTCTGAAGTTAACGAGATTCCCCGCCATTTTGATTCACTCGGAGGCAGACTTTGCGTCACCCGGTCGTAGGTGTAGAGATGCAGGAACTCCAAGTTACCCGCTTGCAGGTAGTAGATCCACTCGCCCTGAAAGCCCACTTGGCTGATGCCCGACAGGGGCAAGGTGCGTAGGTAGTTTCCCAAATTATCGAAGACCAAAATGCCCTGAAGGCTGTCAATTAAATAGACGCGGTTTTGGTACTCACGCAGGAAAGTGGGGGCCAGCTTTGTGGGGTCGAGCACCAAGTCGAGGGGGGAGTTCACCGTTAGTTCTCCGTAGTTCATGTCGACTTTTTTCAGTGCCAAGGCAATGTCGTCGAATACCCACAAACCGTTGTCAGAGGAAAGGGTCGCCAAGCGGCCAAATGCCACTTGGTCGGGGTCGAAGCGTTGGCGGCTGCGTTCAACCAAAAAGCGGTCAAGCAAAATTGCTTCCTGATAATCCACCCGGTAGGCCACGATGCTGATCGTTCCCCAGGCTTCCAATAAAGTCAATTCCGAGGGCTGGTCGGGCGAAAAGACATACTGGGTCAGCGTTCCCGAGGGGTCATATTTCTGGATGTCCCCATCCACGTAGCCTAAAAAAACGAAGCCCTTCCGATCGACGGAAAGGCGCGTGGGTTGACGTTTGAGGCGGGTTTCTCCTTGGTAGACCCAGACTGAATCGGGCGCTTGCGCACCGAGCCAGGTGGCGCAGAGCAAAAGGAGCAGGCTGAGGCTTCTAGCTGGGTTCACTTGTTTCAAACGAACGAAGCACGAACTGAGTGCCAGAAAACACCCCATAGGTGTTCGAATGCAACCACTCGCCCAAGTTGATGTAGCGACTGTCTGGGCCGACGGGCAGGTCGAGGGGCAAATGGCGGTGGCCGAACACATAGTAGTCGTGGTGGGTCTTCGCCTCCACTTCCTTACAGTACTGCAAGATCCATTCCTTCTCTTCACCCAGGAATTCTGCGTCGCGTTTAGCGGTGGCCTTTCGGCTGCCTCGTGACCAGAACAGAGCGAGACCCATGCCAAAATTCGGATGGATGCGCGCGAACAGCCAGCGGCAGAAGGGATTGCGAAACAAGACGGTCCGCAGGAATTTGTAGAACCGATCGCCGGGCCCCAGGCCGTCGCCGTGGCCGATCAGTAGCTTCTTTCCGTTGATCTCCAGGGTCAGGTTGTCCTTGACGATGGTGGCCCCCAGCTCGTCCTCAAAGTAGCCGCGCATCCACATGTCGTGGTTGCCGTGAAACATCGTGATGGGTATGCCCGCGTCCGAGAACTCGGCCAGCTTGCCTTGCAGGCGCAGGAAGCCCTTTGGCACCGTGTGGCGGTACTCGAACCAGAAGTCGAAGATGTCGCCCAGCAGGTAGAGGTGGGCGCAGTTTCCTTTGATCTGATCGAGCCAACGAACCAGCGCACGTTCGCGCTCGCGGCTGACCTGGGCATTTGGTGCGCCCAAGTGAAAGTCCGAGGCAAAGTAGAGGGCTTGGCCCGCCGGAAGGTCAAGGGAGATCATGCGCCCCGGCGCTACTTGGGGTCGCTGGTGACTTCCGAGGGGTTGCTGGGCACCTCGTCGGGCACTTCGCTCGGGCCGCCCGTATCGGTCGGGGTGGTCGGAGCGCCGTTGGTCGGAGGCGTCTTGCCGTCCACGAACTCTTGGTAGGTCGTTTGGCTATCGAAGGGACGCTTCCCGATCAGGCCTTCCAAGTCGGCTTGGAAGATGATCTCTTTTTCCAGCAGCACCTGGGCCACGATTTCCAGCTCCTTCGCCCGCTCGCGCAGCAATGCCTTGGTCCGCTCGTAGGCTTGGGCAATGATGTTGTGTACTTCGTCATCAATCAACTTGGCCGTCGATTCCGAGTAAGGCTTGTTGAAAGCATAGTCCGCCTGCTTTGAATCGTAGTAGGAAACGTTGCCCAGCTTCGGATTCATGCCGTATACCGTCACCATGCTGTAAGCCAGCTTCGTGATTCGCTCAAGATCCGAGAGGGCACCAGTCGAAATCTTCTTGAAGGTCAATTCCTCGGCAGCGCGACCCCCCAGGGCCATGCACATCTCGTCGGTCAGTTGCTCGACGGTGTAGAGGAACTGCTCCTTGGGCAGGTATTGGGCATAGCCCAAGGCCGCCGTACCGCGCGGAACGATCGACACCTTCACCAATGGATCGGCGTGTTCGAGGTACCAACCCGCGACCGCATGACCCGCTTCGTGATAGGCGACGATTTTCTTCTCTTCGGGCGAGATGAGTTTGTTCTTCTTTTCGAGCCCGCCGATTACCCGGTCGATGGCATCGTAGAAGTCCTGCATCTCGACTTCTTTCTTGTCGTGACGCGCCGCGATCAGGGCCGCTTCGTTACAAACGTTGGCGATCTCCGCACCAGCGAACCCAGGGGTTTGCGCCGCGAGCTTCTTGGGCTCGACTTCCGAGCTGAGTTTGATCGGCTCGAGGTGAACCTTGAAGATGGCTTCGCGACCCACGATATCGGGCTTGTCAATCGAAATCTGACGGTCGAAACGACCGGGACGTAGCAAGGCCGAGTCCAACACGTCGGGGCGGTTGGTCGCCGCCAGGATGATGATCCCCGCGTCGGTGGCAAAGCCGTCCATCTCGACCAGTAGGGAGTTCAGGGTGTTCTCGCGCTCGTCGTTCGAACCGGGCATTTGGCCCCGTCCACGGGAACGACCGATGGCGTCCACCTCGTCAATGAAGATGATGCAAGGGGCTTTCTCCTTGGCTTGCTTGAAGAGGTCGCGGACGCGGGCCGCGCCCACACCGACGAACATCTCCACGAAGTCCGAACCCGACAGCGAGAAGAACGGCACCGCCGCTTCGCCCGCCACGGCTTTCGCTAGCAAGGTTTTTCCTGTCCCCGGAGGGCCTACGAGCA
>CAYGKP010000009.1:0-8246 GCA_964350605.1 uncultured Cytophagales bacterium | reverse complement strand
ATCTCCTTGATTTCTTCTTTGGCTTCCTCGAGGCCCGCCACGTCGGCGAACGTGGTTTTCACCTTGTTCTGCGCGTCAAAGAGGGCCGCCTTCGATTTCCCGATGTTGAAGATCTGGCCGCCTGCGCCACCGCCCGAAGCCATCCGGCGCATCAAGAACCAGAACAGGATGATCAGGAAGATCAGCATGCCCCATTGGGCCAAGAAATTCATAAAGCCGCCTTCGTCGGCGCTGGACATGCCCACCTTTTCGGAACCGGGAATCTGCTCAAACTTCTCCTCGAAGCGTTCGGCCGACGAGAACGGCGTATAGCGGAAATGCGGCCCTTGTTCGCGCAAGGGATCGTTCTGGGCGGGGTCAAGCTCCTTTTTGTACTTGCCGCTGCCGAAGGCTTTTTTGGTCAAAAAGATGTCGACGTACTTCTTGTTGTAGAGCACGATGCGGTCAACATCCCCTTCCTTGACCATTGTTTCGAGCTTGTCGAAGCCACTGATCTCTTTGGGCCCGCCGCCCGAGAGGAAGACAACGCCCACGAAGATTACCACCAAGCCAAGGATCAACCAAAGCTGGATGTTGGGCCGCTGGGGCTTTTTGGGGAGCATTTTTTTTGGTTCGGCCATGTTGTATCTGCGACTCTGGTGCCGCTAGCGGTAGGAACCCTTCGATGTGGGTTCGGGTTCGTAATCAATTCTGGGGGCATCGCCCCAGAGGTCCTCAAGTCCGTAAAACTCCCGGGGTTCTTCCAGGAAAATGTGGGCCACAACGCTCACATAATCCAGAATGATCCACTCGCGCTGCTGGCGGCCTTCACGGCGCCAAGGCTTGTCGCCGAGCTGTTTGCGAACTTCTTCTTCCACCGAATCGGCCATGGCTTCTAAGTTGGTGGTGGAGCTGGCCGATGCGATGACGAACCAATCGCAAACCGCATGCCGCAGCGCACGGAGGTCCAAAATGACAATGTCACGGCCTTTCAAGTCGGCCATACCGGCCGCAATGGCCGCTGGGAGGGGGGGGAGAACTGACGTTTTGTCGGGTGACATGTACTAGCTTGCCTTACAATCGGGCAATATGGCCAATTCGTCGCATACCACGCAGCCTTCAGGGCAGATACCCCGGGGATTTCCTCGGTCCTTGGCCGAACGCCATTTTCGGGTGGAGACTTGTGCTTCGACCAACAGCGAACTGATCGCCAAATCGAGCAGTGGCACGGAGCTTCCGGAGGGGTATGTGTTGAGCTCAGAAGCCCAAACTAGTGGGCGAGGCCAACGGGGCAACGGCTGGGAAGCCAAGTCGGGCCAGAACCTCACGGCCTCGTGGTTGCTGCGCCCCGGGTTTTTGCCGTTGAAAGACAGTTTTCTACTGGTCCAACTCGCGGGGGTGGCGACACTCGAAGTCGTCAATTCGCTGGGCGTTTCTTCCGCCCACATCAAATGGCCCAACGACATCCTGGTCAGCAATCAAGCAAGTAATGAGAAAGGGGAGGAGAGGAAGCTGGCGGGACTACTGGTTGAAACCTTGAGCAAGGGCACCCACATCGGACGGGCCGTGGTGGGCGTAGGGCTCAATGTCAACCAGTCGGTGTTCGAAACGGCGCGGGCGGTGTCGTTAGGTATGTTCCTAGAACGCCCCGTTAACCTGGATGTTGTGCTAGAAATCCTGGATCAAAAACTGCTTCAAGGCTACATGCAACTGGTTGAGGAGGGGCCCGATGCACTCCGCGCCGCTTACCTCGCGGGGCTTTGGGGTATGGATGGGCCACGAACCTACCGGAAAAAGGGGGGTCAAACGCCGCCTTTCGAGGGGGTAGTGGAAGGCGTGGAAGAAGACGGCGCACTGATTTTGCGAACCAAGCGGGGTGCCGAGCGGTTCGGATTTCAGCAACTCGAAGTGGTCTGGGCCGTTTGATTCAACTACTACCGGTCCATTTCGTACCTTTACACTCCTTTTCGAGCCATCATTCTCAACAGCAAACGATCATGAAGACGAGCACCGTCGATACCTACGTCCCCTACAAAGTCAAAGACATCAGCCTAGCTGAGTGGGGCCGCAAAGAAATTGAACTGGCCGAGGCCGAAATGCCCGGCCTGATGTCCTTGCGCGAAGAGTATGGCGCCAAGAAGCCCCTGTCTGGCGCGCGCATCGCGGGTTGTTTGCACATGACCATCCAAACGGCCGTCTTGATCGAGACCCTGGTGGAACTCGGTGCGGATGTCACTTGGTCGTCTTGCAACATCTTCTCGACCCAGGATCATGCAGCGGCAGCCATTGCGGCGGCAGGCATTCCTGTGTATGCCTGGAAAGGCATGAGCGACGAGGAATTTGACTGGTGCATCGAGCAGACCTTGTTCTTTGGCGAGGAGCGCAAGCCCCTTAATATGATCCTCGACGATGGCGGCGACCTGACGGCCATGGTCCTCGACCGCTACCCTGAACTCGTCAAAGAGATTCGCGGCATCAGCGAGGAGACCACTACAGGTGTTCTTCGCCTCTACGACCGTGAGAAGGCGGGCAAACTTCCCTTGCCCTGCATCAACGTGAACGACTCGGTCACCAAGTCGAAGTTCGACAACAAGTACGGCTGCCAAGAATCATTGGTCGACGGCATTCGCCGTGCCACCGACGTGATGATGGCTGGTAAAGTAGCTGTCGTCGCTGGCTACGGCGACGTGGGAAAAGGCTCGGCTCAATCGCTTCGTGGCGCGGGTGCTCGCGTGATCATTACGGAGATCGACCCGATCTGTGCCCTGCAAGCGGCCATGGACGGCTTCGAAGTCAAGAAAATGGACGACGCGGTCAAAGAAGTTGACATCGTGGTGACTGCCACGGGTAACAAGGACATCATCAAGGGCCGCCACTTCCAGTCGATGAAAGACAAGGCGATTGTCTGCAACATCGGCCACTTTGATAACGAAATCGACATGGCATGGCTGAACAAAAATTACGGCTCGACCAAAGTGGACATCAAGCCACAAGTTGATAAATACACGGTTGATGGACACGACGTGATCGTCTTGGCGGAAGGCCGCCTGGTGAACTTGGGTTGTGCCACGGGCCACCCCAGCTTCGTGATGTCCAACTCGTTCACCAACCAGACGCTCGCGCAGATGGAACTGTGGAACAACACCGACCAGTACCAGAACAAGGTCTACACCTTGCCCAAGCATTTGGACGAGCGTGTGGCGAGCTTGCACCTGGCGAAAATCGGCGTGGTCCTCGAAGAGTTGACCGACGATCAAGCCAAGTACATCGGCGTGGACAAAAAGGGCCCCTTCAAGTCGGACGCGTACCGCTACTAGGGTCACCCACCCAACAACAGAAAACGCCTCGACCTCGGTCGGGGCGTTTCTTTTTTAGTTCGATTGGGAGAGGACCTCTCGGTAGACCGTCAGCGTCTGCGCAGCGGTCTGGGTCTTGTCGAAGGACTGTAGTTTTTCCTTCGCGCCCGTGACCAGTTCTTGGGCCAGGGTGTTGTCTTCGATCACACGGCTCACCGCCTCGGCCAAAGCCGCCGCGTCGCCGATGGGGGCAAGTAAGCCCGTCTTGCTGTCATCCACCATTTCGGGGATGCCACCTGCGGCGGTGGCGACCACGGGTACTTCACTGGCAAAGGCATCGAGCACCGAGGTGCCCAGCCCTTCGGTTTTTGAGGTGATGAGAAAGACATCGAGTTCGCGCAGCAGTTGCGGCACGTTCGTTCGGAACCCAAGGAGGTGGACCCGCTCGGCAAGGCCCAAGTCGGAAATTCGCGCTTCCAACGCTGGGCGTTCATCGCCCTCGCCGATCAGGACAAAGTGGGCGGGTGATCCAGAATCGACCAGCACCTTGGCCGTTTCGACGAAGGTGTACAGGTCTTTGTGCGGGGCGAGCGCGGCCACGTTACCGATCAACGGCGTGCCCGCAGCGAGCGAGAGTTCGTGAAGCAAGGAACCGTTTCGTTCCAGCCCTTCGAAACGCGAGAGGTCAATCCCGCTGTGGACCACGACGCACTTCGCGGGCTCCTGGATGGCAGGGCGCACCATCTCGGCAATGGCGTTCGAGACGCAGAGAATTCGACGGATGCTCGCGTGGTCGTACTTGCGCGCCGACGAGGGCCGGACCGGAAAATCCACCCGCCGCGAGACGACCATCGGCGTTTTCAACCCCAGCTTCGCACTTAGGTAGGCAATGCTGTGCCCCTTGCCCGTGTGCAGGTGGATCAGGTCGATCCGTTCCTCTTTGGCAAGCCGCTTGAGGCCGAAAATCGTCGCGGGGTCAAGGGGAAAACGAAAGGGAAGCGAGCGGAAGGGAATGTTGTTGTTCTGGCACCACTTCTCGAACGCGCTGCCTCGCTTGACCGCGACGACGTTCTGGGCGCCCTGGGCCCGTAGCTCCTCGATCAGATAGGCCATCTGCTGTTCGCCGCCGCGCCAAGTCGCCTCGCTGGAAACGTGCAGGACGCGCATCAGGAGGGCTTGTTGCGTTGGGCCTGTTTGCGCATCGCGCGCAGCTTCGCCAAGGCCAGAAACCGCGAATGTGCCCCCATTCGGGCAATCACGTAACCTTCCCAGCCGTCGCGGAAGCCGCCGCGCAGCACGTAGTCGCGCAGGAACTTGCCTTTGGGCTTGAGCCACAGCACGAGGATCGAAGCCCGCTTGTTCTTTTTCAACAATCGCTCGGCGCGGATGGTCGAGAACTTATCGACTTGGGCCACGTGCTCCTCGATGCGATTGAACGTATAGTGAAGCAAATCGCCCGTCAGTCGCGCGGTTGTTGCGCCCTTGTTCATCACGATTCGATCGTGCGGATTGTGCCCACCCCAATGACCTTTGGTTCGATCGAGCAGACGCAGCTTCCGATCCGGGTACCAGCCCCCGTGGCGAATCCATTTGCCGCAGTAGGAAGTCAGGCGGCTCATGAAGTAACCATCGGCCTGCCAGTTTGCTTTTACGGCGAGAATGCTGTCGCGCAGTTCGGGGCTGAGCACCTCGTCGGCATCGACGCAAAGCACATGATCGTAGGTCGCCAGGGCCAAGGCATCGTTCTTTTGCTCGATGTGGCCCCGGAAGGGCTGCGAGGAAAACTTCGCGCCATAGGAACGGCAGAGTTCGTTGGTCCGGTCGGTCGAATTCGAATCGAGCACCACGATTTCGTCGGCAACACCTTGTAAGGCATCCAAACACCGGGCGATGTTTGCCTCCTCGTTGAAGGTGATGATGACGGCCGAAAGCTGCACTTGCATGCCCCGAAGGTAGTGCTTCGCTCAGATTGTCGGCGGGGGTACAGGTTTCTTGGGGGCCTTCCGTACCTTTGGCGCCTAGCGATGGCCGACCAGAACAAAGCTTTGCGGGACCAGCGGTTCGAGGAGGAGTTCATGCCCTTCCACAACGCGCTGTACAACTTCGCCTTGCGCCTGGCGCGCGATGAGGACGAAGCGAGCGATTTGGTCCAGGAAACCTACCTGAAGGCCTATCGCTTTTTTGATTCGTACGAGCAGGGGACGAACGCAAAGGCCTGGCTGTTCCGCATCCTGAAAAACTCGTTCATCAACGAGTTTCGCCGCAAGAGCAAGCGCCCCGCTCAAGTCGATTACAACGACGTCGAGAACTACTACAACTCCGAGGATACGGATTCGGACATCACCACCGACCTGCGCCAAAGCTCGGTGGCCGACATGATCGGGGACGAGATCGCCGGGGCGCTCAACAGCCTCGACGTGGATTTTCGCACCATCATCATCCTCTGCGATTTGGAAGGCTTCACCTACGAGGAGCTCTCCAAAATTTTGGACATCCCCATCGGGACTGTCCGCTCGCGCTTGCACCGGGCGCGCAACCTCCTGAAGGAGAAGCTGCGCGAGTACGGTAAGGAGATGGGCTATGGCAAAAAGAGCGGCCAACCAGAGGACGAAGAAGAGGCATTCTAATGGCCGGTAAACTTCTCATCTTCTCGGCGCCTTCGGGCTCGGGCAAGACGACCATCGTCCGCCACCTGCTGGACCAGAACCCCGAACTCGCCTTTTCCATTTCGGCGACCACGCGCAGCCCGCGGGGCCAGGAGCAGGAGGGCGTCGACTACTACTACCTCTCGGTCGCGGACTTCGAACGGCGAAAAGAAGCGGGCGATTTTGCCGAGTGGGAAGAGGTGTACCCCGGTCGGTACTACGGCACCCTGCGGGCCGAAATCGAGCGCCTGTGGGCCGAGGGCAAGAACATCGTTTTCGACATCGACGTGAAGGGTGGCATCAACCTGAAGGCCGCGTACCCCGAGCAGACTCTTGCGGTTTTTCTTCGGGTCTCTTCGCGGGAGGTGTTGGAAGAGCGTCTGCGCAAGCGAGGGACTGAAAGTGAGGAAGAGCTTCAGATTCGCCTCGATTCGATTCTTTTTGAGTGGCAGCTTGCCTATAAGTTTGATTGCGAGCTGATCAACGACGGCACCAAGGAGGAAACCTGTGACCAAGCCCAGGCCCTCTACGAGAAGCTGAAGGCGGGCCTGCTTCCCTAGCGCGGGGCCTTTGTATCTTACCGACATGAACGTCGGTCTTTTCTTCGGCAGCTTTAACCCGATCCACATTGGGCACCTGATCATCGCCAGTTTGGTGCGCGAACAAGCGGGGCTCGACCAGGTCTGGTTCGTGGTCTCGCCCCAGAACCCGTTCAAGGAACGCACGGGATTGCTCCATGAATTTGATCGGCTCGACCTGGTCCGTGCGGCGATCGAGGACGACCCTCGCTTCCAGGCGTCGGACATTGAATTCAGCATGCCCAAGCCCAGTTACACCAGCCACACGCTGGTCTACCTGGCGGAAAAATTCCCCAGTTACCGGTTTGGCCTCATCCTGGGCGGCGACAGTTTGGAGAACCTGCCTCGTTGGAAAAATGCAGAGGCCATCGTCTCGGGCCATCCGATTTATGTCTACCAACGCCCGGGTCATCCGCTCGAACCGGCGCTGATGAAGGAATGGACAGCCCAGGCCGACATCCGTCCCGTCGACGCGATGGAGATGAGCATTTCGGCCACGGTCATTCGCCAGATGATCGCCGAAGGCAAGTCGATCCGCTACTTGGTGCCGCCCAGCGTGGAAACCTTGATTGCCTCGCGGGGCTACTACAAGGGCTAGTCTAAGGACTTAAAACAAAGCGACCCAGCGGGTTGGGCCGGGTCGCTTGAAGGCAAGAGCGCGAAGCTCTTAAATGGTCATGATCTCTTTTTCCTTGGCGGCGAGTGCTTCGTCTACGTTTGCGACGAATTTGTCGGTAAGGCTCTGCACCTTGTCTTCCGCGCCTTTCACTTCGTCTTCCGAAGCGCCTTCCTTGACCAACTTGCGCAGTTCGTCGTTCGCCTCCTTGCGGATGTTTCGGACCGACACCTTGCCTTGCTCGCCAACGGCTTTGGCTTGTTTGGCCAGCTCGCGGCGACGTTCCTCGGTCAGGGCTGGGATGTTCAGGCGAATCAATTCCCCGTCGTTCTGGGGGTTGAGGCCCAGGTCGGAATTCATGATGGCCTTCTCGATTTCAGGCAGTACGGTTTTCTCCCACGGCTTGATCACGATGGTTCGTGCGTCGGGGGTGTTGACCGAAGCCACTTGATCCAAGGGTGTTTGCGCACCATAGTAATCCACCGTAAGGCCCTGCAACATGGCGGGGCTGGCCTTGCCCGCGCGGATTTTCAGGAAATCGGTTTCGGTGTGCTCCACCGTTTTTTCCATGCGCTCAGCGGCGTCGTCCAATACCAGTTCGATCTCTTCCATTTGTGTTGTCAGCGAAAAACGAGTGAGGGGGTTAAGCAGTCACCAAGGTGCCTACGCGCTGGCCTTCGGCTAGGCGCATCAAGTTGCCCGGTTTGTTCATGTCAAAGACGATGATGGGCAACTTGTTTTCCTTGCAGAGGGTGAAGGCGGTCATGTCCATGACATTGTAGCCTTTTGCCATGACTTGGGCGAACGAGAGTTCGTCAAACTTGGTGGCCGAGGGGTCTTTCTCGGGGTCGGCGGTGTAGATGCCGTCCACGCGGGTGCCTTTCATCACCACATCGGCCTCGATCTCGATGGCCCGAAGGCTGGCGGCGGTGTCGGTGGTGAAGTAGGGGTTGCCCGTTCCGGCGCCGAAAATGACCACGCGGCCTTTTTCCAAGTGGCGAATGGCGCGGCGGCGGATGAAGTTTTCGCAGACCTGTTCGATCTGAAGCCCCGACATCAGGCGGGTGAACAGCCCAGCTTTTTCGAGGGCCGATTGCAAGGCGCAGCCGTTGATGATGGTCGCCAGCATGCC
>CAYGKP010000008.1:0-24834 GCA_964350605.1 uncultured Cytophagales bacterium | reverse complement strand
CCCGTCGAGCCACGCATGCACGACAATCATCGAAGCCGAGTCTCGCTTGAGGATCGAGACCTCGTTGAGGGCAAAGCTGGCCGATTCGAATAAGGCGGGTTGGCTGCTGAGGTGAATGAGAACCCGCTTGTCAAGCCCAAACTGATTGGCACGCAGGGCTTCAAACGCCTTTAAGATGCTATCGCGTGGCGTGGTGGCCAAAAAGCCCAATCGGCCGGCGTTGATGCCCAGCACAGGGATGCCGCTGTCCTGCACGTAGGTGGCCGTCTCCAATAAGGTTCCGTCGCCCCCGAGGCTAACAAAGAAGTCGGGCCGCTCGACTTGCGCGCGGTTCTCGAACGTGGGGTAGTCTTCGGTCAGGACGCCTTGCTGCTGCAAGAAGTCAAGCAGCGGGGCATAGAGCTGGACCTGGTCGCCTTTTGCCCGCAGGTCGGCAAACATTTCTTTGACGAACGGCGCGGTGGCGGCAGGGAAGGAATGGCCAAAGAGAGCAAGTTTCATGGGGGTGGCCGTGGGCGCGGCTAGATGTCCAGGTAGCGAAGCAATTGGTCGAGGCGCTCGCGGTCCATGTTCGTGGGCTCGATTTCCGCGTAACGCGCCACTACTTGATAGCCGAAACGCTCGTAGGTCGCCACCAGCGAGGAGATTTCCGGCTTGTTGACTTTTAGGACCACTTCCACCCCTTCCGGATCGCTTGGTGCAGGTGTTTGGTAAGCGGCCAAGATTTTGGCGTTGTCCGCCTCGGCCAAGCGGGCGATTTCGCTCAGGTTGTAATCGCGGTTCTTCAGCTTGAGGACCAGCACGCTGCCCGCCTGGGTCACGGCACTCACTTTCGAGAACCAGCGAGTGGCGTCATAACTGGTGATGGACCCCACAAACTTCTCTTCGCGGTCGAGGACCGCCAGCACATCAAGTTCGTGTTGGCAAAGCAGGCGCAGCACGTCAAAGATGTGTTGGTCCGAATGGGTGAAGACTTCGGGGAAATGCGGTTCGATGTCGCCGACCGTCGCGCTGGCGCTGGTCGATTCAAGCAGGCTTTCCTCGCTGATCAGGCCCAGGTAGTGATGCTTGTCCACCAAGGGCAGGTAGCCCACACGTGCCTCTTCGATCCAACGCAAGGCATTGGCGACCCTGTCGCTCGGTTTGAGCGGCAGGAGCGACGGGTTCAGGAGTTCTTGGGCAATCAAGATCGGGGAAAGCTAGCGTGTGCTAGCCGAGTAGTGCTTTAACGACTTCGGCCACGGCCTTGTTGTCGGCCCGCCCGGCGAGGACCTTGCTGGCCGCGCCCATGACTTTGCCCATGTCCTTGGGCCCTTCCGCGCCGACTTGAGCGATGATGGCCTTGATCTCTGCTTCCAGTTCGGCGTGGCTCATCTGTGCAGGCAAGTACCGTTCGATCACCGCGACTTCCGCCATTTCACTGGCCGCCAGTTCGGGGCGATTTTGTTGGGTAAAGATTTCGGCCGACTCCTTACGTTGCTTGACAGCCTTCTGGAGCAAGGCCATTTCCTGGGCTTCGCTCAGTTCGCCACTGCCGCCTTTTTCGGTCTTGGCTAGCAGGATCTGTGCCTTAATGGCGCGCAGGCCGCGCAGTTCGTCCGCTTGCTTGGCTTTGAGGGCCGTTTTTAGGTCGGCTTCGATTCGTTCTTGGAGACTCATGGTCGGTTGGTTTGGCAGGCACAGGGTGAGTTGTAACTTACAGCCTCCTGACGAACGCTTCCGCGCCCAGTTGACCCGCCTGAGCGTCAATATTAACAAAATCGCCACCCTCCGCAACGCGCGTGGTGGCAACCGCCCCGATGTAATCGAGGCGGCGCTCGATTGCGAGCGTTTTGGGGCCCAAGGCATTACCGTCCATCCGCGCCCCGACGAGCGTCACATTCGTTACGCCGATGTGGTAGCACTGAAAAAAGTGATCACCACCGAACTGAATGTCGAGGGCAACCCGGACCGCCGACTCATGGACCTAATTTCCGAGACCCGGCCCGCGCAAGTGACCTTGGTCCCCGATTCGCCGACGGCCTTGACTAGCAACGCGGGGTGGGACACCGTTCAGAACGAGTTGTATTTGGAGACCGTTGTTCGGATGATCAAGAACCTGGGCTGTCGGGTGTCGATTTTTGTGGACCCTGATTTGGCCATGATCGAGGGCGCGGCCCGGGTTGGTGCCGACCGCATAGAACTGTTTACTGAATCCTACGCCTTGCAATTCCCCCACGACCCGCAGGCGGCCATCGCCCCCTTTATCTCGGCGGCGAAAAAAGCGAAGTCGCTGGGCTTGGGCCTGAACGCAGGCCACGATTTGGACCTTGAGAACTTGGCCTTTCTGGTCGAGCAGATTCCTTCGATTGATGAGGTATCCATTGGCCACGCCTTGATTTGCGATGCGCTTTATTTGGGCCTGGAAGAAACGGTCGGCCGCTATCGGGCCAAGTTGAGCTAAATCGAACGCAAGCAGAAGTGAGAGGATTGAACTACCGCATCTTGGGCGAGGGGGGAGAACCTTTGATCGTCCTGCACGGCTTTTTGGGTGCCTCGGATAATTTGATGAGCCTCGGAAAAGCCCTGGCCGAAACCCACCGGGTGGTTATGGTCGACCAACGCAACCACGGGCGTTCGCCCCACCAGGCCCCGCACACCTATGCAGCGATGGCCGAAGATTTGGGCGAGCTGTATGACGAGCTGGGCCTGGAGACCGCGAACCTCTTTGGCCACTCGATGGGGGGCAAGACGGCCATGCGTTTTGCCATCGACCAGCCCGAACAAGTGGACAAACTGATCGTCGCCGACATTGGGCCACGAGCCTATTCACCCCACCACGGCAACATCTTCGAAGGTTTGCGGGCCATTCCGGTCGGTGCCTTGAAGTCGCGCAGCGAGGCAGACGACGTTCTCTCGAAGTACGTTTCGGACGTTGGCGAGCGGCTATTCCTCCTCAAAAACTTGGCCCGCGAAAGCGAAAGCTACTCTTGGCGGATCAACTTCCCCTTGCTGGACGAGGCACAGTTCACGGTCATTGAAAGCATCGAGGGCACCTATCCGGCGGACAAACCCGTGTTGTTCCTCGATGGTGACCAATCCGACTACATCCGCGACCAAGACTGGCCGGGCATCGTCCAGCAATTCCCCTCGGCCCAGCGCGTGACCATCAAGGACGCTGCTCACTGGATTCATGCCCAACAGCCCGAGCAGGTGCTGGCTGCGGTCAATGCCTTCTTGTCGGCATGAGCGATTCGTTGAAGCTCCACCTGATTCCCACCCCCCTGGCCCCGGGTGATCCGCGGGAGGTGATTCCCCCCGCAACGATCGAAGCAGTGGCGGGTTTGGAGATTTTCCTGGCTGAAGAACTCAGAACCGCGCGGCGTTTTGTTTCGGCGCTCAACTTGGGGCGGCCCATTGAGGAACTTCAGTTTTATCAATTGCACAAAGGCACCAAGGAGGAACAAGCCGAGGAGATGTTCGATGAGTTCGCGGGGCGTTCGGTGGGCATGCTCAGCGAAGCGGGCGCACCCGGCGTGGCCGACCCCGGTTCGTTGGCGGTGGCTGTTGCTCAGTCGCGGGGCTATGAAGTGGTGCCGCATGTGGGCCCCAGTTCCCTGCTTCTGGCCCTGATGGGTTCGGGCTTTTCGGGCCAGTCGTTCGTCTTTCATGGCTACATCCCCATTGACAAGAAGGACCGCAAGGACAAACTGCTCGCGATGGAGCGGGAAGTCGAGCGCACTGGCCAAACCCAACTTTTCATGGAAACGCCCTATCGGAACGAGCCGCTGTTGGACGCGATGATCCGCCTGCTTAAGCCCGACACCTTGTTGTGCATCGCTCGCGAGCTGACCGACCCCACCGAGCAACTGATCAAAACCCGTTGCATCGCCGATTGGGACAGCCAAAAGCCCGAGCTTCACAAACGTCCTGCGCTCTTTTTGCTGGGGCGTGGTTCTCAATTGCTAACTTTGCCGCCCATCATTCGATCCTAAGGATCACCAACTGACAGCCGATGTCCTACCTCTTTACCTCCGAGTCGGTCTCCGAAGGCCACCCGGACAAAATCGCCGACCAAATTTCTGATGCCATTGTCGACGCCATGTTGCGTGACGACCCCGAGTCGCGCGTGGCGTGCGAGACCCTTGTGACCACCGGCCAAGTGATTGTCGCTGGCGAGGTGCGCACTAACACCTATGTAGACGTGCAAGAAGTGGTGCGCGCGACAATCAAACAGATTGGGTACAACCACGCGGACCTCAAGTTCGATGCCGAGTCCTGCGGGATTCTGGTGGCGCTGCACGCGCAGTCGCCCGACATCGCCCAGGGGGTGGATGCCGCCGACGACAAAGACCAAGGCGCAGGTGACCAAGGCATGATGTTCGGCTACGCGATCAACGAGACACCCGAGTACATGCCGATGGCGTTGGCATTTTCGCACCGCTTGATGCACCAGCTGGCGCACATCCGCAAGAACGAGCCGGGCTTGATGCCCTACCTGCGCCCTGACAGCAAGGCCCAGGTGACCATTCAATACTCGGACGCCGGGGTGCCCGAGCGTATCGAGGCCATTGTGCTTTCGACCCAGCACGACGACTTCGACACCGAAGAGAAAATGCTCGCGCGCATCAACAAAGACGTAAAAGAAATCCTGGTGCCGCGTGTGCTACCCAAGGAATTGCTCGACGCGAACACCAAGTACCACATCAACCCTACCGGTAAGTTTGTCATCGGCGGACCGCACGGCGATGCGGGCCTGACCGGTCGTAAGATCATCGTCGACACCTACGGCGGCAAAGGCGCCCACGGCGGTGGGGCGTTCTCGGGCAAAGACCCTTCGAAAGTTGACCGCTCGGCAGCGTACGCCACGCGGCACATTGCCAAGCACTTGGTGGCCGCAGGCGTGGCCGATGAGGTTTTGGTCCAAGTGGCCTACGCCATCGGCGTGACCCAGCCCGTATCGTTGCTGGTGACCACCTACGGCAAAGCCAACGTGGACATGAGTGACTCGGAAATCTCCGAGGTGGTCAAGAAGCTCTTCGACATGCGCCCCCGTGCCTTGGTCGAACGTCTGAAGCTGAAAAACCCCATTTACCTACCGTCGGCTGCCTATGGTCACATGGGCCGCAGCTCGCGCAAGGAAAACGGCCTGCACTTCTTCCCGTGGGAAGAACTCGACCAACTGGCCGAGGTGAAAGCGGCGTTCGGGCTCTAACCGAACCCAAGTCCCTTAAACGCAAGAAGGCCCGCTAGTAGCGGGCCTTCTGCTTTTGTAGGTAGGGGAAGCAGGCTAGGCCGCTTTCTTGCTGTCGATCAGTTTCCCTTTGTAGCGGCGCAGTTGACGGCGCAACGATTCGAAGGCCTCGTCGCCCGCGGCCTCGAAGGTGCCCTTGCGCTCCTTGGCGAAAAAGAGGTGGCCGGGCACGCTTAGGGTGACTTCGAACACCTTGTTCTCCTTGGTTGCATCGTTCTCCAGGCGCAGGATCACTTCCGCGCCGATGATGTGGTCGAAAAACTGATCAAGCTTGTCGGCTCGCTTCTGCACGAAATCCAGGAGGCTTTTGTCGGCAGTAAATTTTGGGGAGCTGATGTGCAGTTTCATATCGCGATGAGTTTAGGTTAGACAAACAGAAGTGGACCATTGTGCCAGGAGGTCCTGTTGGCGGTTAGGCCTTGGGGTGCGCCTGGCGATACATCCGGGTTAATTTTTCCAGTGAATTGTGGGTGTAGACCTGAGTCGCGGCGAGCGAGGCATGGCCCAAGAGTTCTTTGATGGCCGAGAGGTCGGCCCCCGCGTCGAGCAGGTGAGTGGCGAAGCTGTGGCGTAGGATGTGGGGGTTTCGTTTCTCTTGACCGGGCAGTTGGCCCAGGGCCCGATGGACAATGCGGTGTACGCGCATGGCGCTCAGCGGGGCTCCTTTCTTTGTTACGAGCAAGGCCTTCGGCTGGTTGGGGATTTGCTCGCTTTTTTGTGCTTCCAGGTAAAGACGCAGTTGGCGCAGCAAAGCAGGGCCCAGCGGCAGGGCGCGTTCCTTGTTGCCTTTGCCCAGGACCCGGAGGGTCGAGCTCGAGAGGTCCAAGTTCTCGGGGCACAGGCCGATCAGCTCCGAACGCCGCAGGCCCAGGCCATAGAGCATCTCGATGATCAGGCGGTCGCGGGCGCCTTCGAAGCCAGGGGCAAAAGAAGCCTCCTGGTTCAACAGATTTTCCAGCCCGTCCTTACTGGCCACTTGGGGCAGTCGCGCAGGGAGCTTGGGTGCGCGGAGCTTGGCCGTCGGATCGTCGGGGCGCAGGCCTTCGCGGCGCAGGAACTTATAGAACGACCGAAGGGTCGAGAGCTTGCGTTGGAGGCTTTTGGGGGTCAGGCCCTTCTCCATGTGATGGAGCAAAAAGGCCCGCAGTTCGCCGTGGTTGGCGGTGGCCATCGATGTGTGCGGATGACGCTCGACCAAAAAACTCTCCAGTTGGCTCAGGTCCACCCGATAGGCCGAAGCCGTATGGGCGCTGTAGCGCTTTTGGTACTGGAGGTAGCGAAGAAATCGGTCGGTCATGGCCCATCTCAAGTCGTGATAAGGTCCCCCTTGGACCTTCCACATAAGATAGCCGATTTGACCGAAGGGTCAAGTGAGCGAGGCACGAATTTGTGCCCGCCCTGAAAAAATAGTCGGAAGCGGGCCGTAGCCCGCTGGGGATCAATCTAGTCGATTAACCCTTGGTTGCGCAGGTCCTGGCGATAGCGTGCTTTGATCACTTCCTTGCGGCGAGTCACCGAAGGCTTCACAAATTGCTGGCGGCCACGCAGGCGGCGCAGGGTTTGGGTCCGCTCGAACTTCTTCTTGAAGCGCTTGAGCGCACGCTCAATCGACTCGTTTTCTTTTACGTTGATGGTAATCATCGAACTACTTGGTTACGTTTTCCCGGGAAAGGGGCACAAAGTACGGGATTTATCCTCCCACATCCAATCAAAGGGCAATCTGAAGTTCGTCTTGGGAACTGGTGACGGGCGGGCTAACTTCGGGCCGCCGCTTTGGTAAGATTCATTCAGTTATGAGAATAGCAGTAGTTGGGACCGGCTATGTCGGTCTGGTCACGGGCACTTGTTTTGCCGAAACGGGCAACCACGTGACCTGCGTTGACATTGACGCAAAGAAAGTCGAGATGATGCGCGCCGGTCAGGTGCCCATTTACGAGCCTGATCTGGACAAGCTCTTCGAGCGCAACTTGCGCCAAGACCGCCTGGAATTCACCACCGATTTGAAGGAGGGAATCAAAGGCGCGCAAATCATTTTCCTCGCCCTGCCTACTCCGTCGGACGAAGACGGCTCGGCCGATTTGAAATACGTGCTTGGTGTGGCCGAACAACTTGGGCAGATTATGACCGAGTATGCCGTCATTGTTGACAAGAGCACCGTTCCTGTCGGAACTGCCGACCGGGTGCGCGAAGCGGTTGCCAAGCACGCGAAAGTGGAATTCGACGTGGTCTCTAACCCTGAGTTCTTACGTGAGGGTGTAGCGGTCGACGACTTCTTGAAGCCCGACCGCGTGGTGATCGGCACCAGCTCGAAGCGCGCGCAAGACGTGATGGAGCAACTCTACAAGCCGTTCGTGCGCCAGGGCAACCCGATCATCTTCATGGACGAGCGTTCGGCCGAGATGACCAAGTACGCGGCCAACGCCTTCCTGGCGACCAAAATCACCTTCATGAACGAGATCGCGAACCTTTGCGAACGCGTAGGGGCCAACGTCGACAACGTGCGCCTGGGCATCGGCTCGGATACACGCATCGGCAAGCGCTTCTTGTTTGCGGGCATTGGCTATGGCGGCTCGTGTTTCCCCAAAGACGTGAAGGCCCTGCGCAAAACGTCCGAGGAGTACGACTACGACTTCAGTATTTTGAAGTCCGTCATGTCGGTGAATGAAAAGCAGAAGGAACGCCTCTTCGAGAAAGTGAGCACCTTCTATAATGGTGACCTAAAGGGTAAGACCTTCGCCCTCTGGGGCCTGGCGTTTAAGCCCGACACCGACGACATCCGCGAGGCACCTGCCTTGGTCCTCATCGACAAACTGCTGGCCGCTGGTGCGAAGGTGCAAGCCTTCGATCCCGAGGCGATGGCCAACGTCAAGGAGAAAGTCGGCGACAAAGTGACCTTTGGTGAGAACCAATATGATGTGCTGGAAGGCGCCGATGCCCTGCTGATCGTCACCGAGTGGACGGTGTTCCGCAGTCCTGAGTTTGATACGATCGAGAAGCTGATGCCCTCGAAACTGGTCTTCGACGGGCGCAACCTCTACGACCTGATCCAGATGGCCCAACGTGGGTACACCTACCTTTCCATCGGTCGCGACGAAGTACGCGCCATCTAATTAGTACCGATGGCCAACTTGACCTCTGTGCCCAAAACCATTCTGATCACTGGCGGCGCGGGCTTTCTGGGCTCGCACCTCTCGGACCGGTTCATTGCCGAAGGCTACCGGGTGATCGCCATGGACAACCTGATCACAGGTTCCTTGGACAACATCGCCCACCTGATGGGCCACGAACGGTTTACTTTTTCGCATAGCGACGTTTCGAACTTCGTGCATGTGCCCGGTGAGTTGGATTACATCCTGCACTTCGCCTCGCCCGCCAGCCCGATTGACTACCTGAAGATTCCGATCCAAACCTTGAAGGTGGGTTCGCTGGGTACTCATAACCTACTTGGTCTGGCCCGCGCCAAAAAGGCCCGCATCCTGGTGGCCTCCACTTCGGAAGTGTATGGCGACCCGCTGGTCCATCCACAGACCGAGGAGTACTGGGGCAACGTGAACCCCATCGGTCCGCGCGGGGTGTATGACGAGGCCAAGCGTTTCCAAGAAGCGATGACGATGGCCTACCACCGCTACCACGGCGTAGAGACCCGGATCATCCGCATCTTCAACACCTATGGTCCGCGCATGCGCCTGGACGATGGCCGGGTGTTGCCAGCGTTCATGGGCCAAGCCTTGCGTGGAGAAGACCTAACGGTGTTCGGCGACGGCTCGCAGACCCGTTCCTTCTGTTACGTGGACGATTTGGTGGAGGGCATCCACCGCTTGCTGTTCAGCGATTACAGCGACCCGGTGAACATCGGCAACCCGGCGGAAATCACCATTCGCCAGTTCGCCGACGAGATCTTGAAACTCACGGGTTCGAAGAGCAAGATCATCGAAAAGCCTCTGCCCGAGGACGACCCCAAACAACGCCAGCCGGACATCACCCGTGCCCGCGAGGTCCTGGGTTGGGAGCCAAAGGTGGACCGCCACGAGGGCTTGCGCATCACCTTGGCGTATTTCCAAGACGCAGTGAAATGATCCAGCGGCTCGCGGCCCGGCAAGCCTCGTTAGGCGTCGTGGGCCTGGGCTATGTGGGTCGCCCGGTGGCGCGGGCGTTTTCGGCGCATTTTGAGGTGGTGGGCCACGAGATCGACCCCGAGCGGTTGGCGCAGCTGCGGTCCGAAGACCTGCCCTTTGCCTTGAGCGATGATCCCGCTGCGCTGTCGGGTTGCAGCTTTTACATTGTCGCAGTCCCCACGCCGGTAGATGCCGAGAAGCGCCCCGACTTGGGTCCGCTGAAGAAGGCGTGCGAAGTGGTCGGCGCAGGGCTTTCGAAGGGCGACATCGTGGTGTTCGAGTCGACGGTCTATCCCGGCTGCACCCGCGAGGCGTGTGTGCCCATCCTGGAAGCCCAATCCGGCCTGAAGGCCACCCAAGACTTTTGGTTTGGCTACTCGCCCGAACGCATCAATCCGGGCGATCCGGCCCACGGGTTGGAGTCGGTGGTCAAGTTGGTGTCCGGCTGCTGTGAACTTGCGACGCAGGCGATTGCCGAGGTGTACGAAACCGTGGTCAAGGCTGGGGTCCACCGCTGTTCGAGCATCGAGGTGGCCGAAGCCGCCAAGGTGATCGAGAACACCCAGCGCGACCTGAACATCGCCTTGATGAACGAATTGTCGATGCTCTTCGAGAAGCTGGGCCTCGACACCCAGCAGGTGCTGACCGCCGCCAAGACCAAGTGGAATTTCTGGCCCTTCGAGCCGGGCCTGGTGGGCGGGCATTGCATTGGGGTCGACCCCTATTATTTGACCCACAAAGCCCGCGAAGTGGGCCATGAGCCGCAGGTCATTCTAGCCGGGCGCGCGGTCAATGACCAGATGGGCAGCTACGTGGCTCAAACACTTGCGGCAAAATTGGAAGCATTGGGCCACACGCCGAAAGACAGCCGGGCGTTGGTGCTGGGGGCGACCTTTAAGGAAGACGTGGCCGACGTGCGCAACACCCGAGTGGTCGATTTGGTCCAGGGATTGCAGCGCGCGGGGATGCAGGTGGACCTAACCGATCCCCTGGCCGATCCCCGGCAAGTGGAGAAAGAATGTCATCTTGCGCTCACAAGTCCGAGCGGCACGTATTCACTCATCGTGCTGGCGGTTGCCCACCAGGCCTACCTCGACCAGCCCGCGGACTGGTTTTTGCAGTGGGCCGCACCGGGTGCGCTGCTGGCCGACCTCAAAGGGCGATACAAAGGTCAGATCACGGAACTGAACTACTGGAGTCTGTAAGCAGACCGATACGAAGATGGGATTTGAACGAACGATTCTAGTCACCGGCGGGGCCGGCTTCATTGGCTCGCACGTGGTGCGCCGTTTGGTGACGCGCTATCCGAAGTATCGGATCGTGAACCTCGATGCGCTGACCTATGCGGGCAACTTGCAGAACCTCGCCGATGTGGAGGATGCCTCGAATTATCGCTTTGTGAAGGGCGATATTTTGGACGGCGCGATGCTTGACCGGTTGTTCAAGGAGCTGTCCATTGATGGGGTGATCCACCTGGCGGCCGAGTCGCACGTGGACCGCTCGATTGCTGCGCCGCTGGAATTTGTTCAGACCAACGTGCTGGGCACCGTTCAACTGCTGATCGCTGCTTCCAAAGCCTGGAAGGACAAGATGGACAGCAAGCGGTTCTACCACGTCTCGACCGATGAAGTGTACGGCTCGCTGCACGACGGGGGCTTCTTTTACGAGACCACACCCTACGACCCCCAGTCGCCGTACTCGGCTTCCAAAGCCTCTTCGGATCACTTCGTGCGGGCCTGGACGAACACCTACAAGCTGCCGATTGTCATCTCGAACTGCTCGAACAACTACGGGCCCAACCAATTCCCCGAAAAGCTGATCCCGCTGTTCATCCACAACATCCGCCAGGGCAAGCCGCTGCCTGTTTATGGCAAGGGCGAGAACGTTCGCGATTGGCTGTTTGTCGAGGACCACGCGGCGGCCATCGACGAGGTGTTCCACAAGGGGCGCAACGGCGAAACCTATAACATCGGCGGGAAAAACGAGTGGACGAACATCGCGCTTGTCAAGCTCCTCATCGAACTGACCGATCAAAAACTGGGCAACGAAAAGGGCCATTCCGACAAGCTGATCACCTATGTAACCGACCGGGCGGGCCATGATTTGCGTTACGCCATCGAGCCGGAAAAAATCGAAAAGGAACTGGGTTGGGAGCCCTCGCTGACCTTCGAGGTTGGCCTCTCGAAAACCATCGACTGGTACCTGGAGAACGAAGACTGGTTGAAAGGCGTCACTTCAGGGGCTTACCAGAAGTATTACCAGGACATGTACGAAAACCGGTAACGGACCAACTTACGCGACCATGAAAGGCATCATCCTCGCCGGCGGCTCGGGCACGCGCTTGCACCCCCTGACCCTCGCGGTCAGCAAACAGCTCATGCCTGTCTATGACAAGCCGATGATCTATTATCCGCTCTCGACCCTGATGCTCTCGGGGATCCGCGAGATTTTGATCATCTCCACGCCCCACGACCTGCCCCATTTCAAAAAGCTGCTCGGCGACGGAAAAAGCCTGGGCTGCGAATTTACCTATGCCGAACAACCCAGCCCCGATGGTCTCGCGCAAGCGTTCATCATTGGTGCCGATTTCATTGGCGACGAGAAGGTGGCCCTGGTCTTGGGCGACAACATTTTCTACGGCTCGGGCATGGCCAAGCTGCTCCAGTCGAAAAGCGATCCGAAAGGCGGGGTGGTCTTTGCCTATCATGTCCACGACCCCGAGCGCTATGGCGTGGTCGAGTTCGACAAAGTAGGCAACGTCCTTTCCATCGAAGAGAAGCCCGAGAAGCCGAAGAGCCACTTCGCGGTGCCGGGCCTCTATTTCTACGACAACCAGGTGGTTGAGATCGCAAAGAACTTGAAGCCCAGCCGGCGTGGCGAGTTGGAGATCACCGACGTGAACCGCGAGTACTTGAAGCGCGGGGAACTGCAAGTGGGCGTGCTCGACCGGGGTACGGCGTGGCTCGACACGGGCACGCACGAATCCCTCATGCAAGCCGGACAGTTCGTCCAAGTGATCGAGGATCGCCAGGGCCTGAAGGTCGGGTGCATCGAGGAGGTGGCCTATCGCATGGGCTTCATCGACGAGGCGCAGGTGCGCAAGCTCGCCGAGCCCTTGGTGAAGAGTGGCTACGGGAAGTACCTCCTAGAAGTACTCGACTATCACGCCGGCCATTAGGCCCCCCAGAATAAGGAAGGGCACGGGGATTTTGGTGAGCAGTAAGACCAAAAAGGTCGCCACCACGAGCCCCAAATTCAGGAAGCCGTCAAAGCGGGGTAGGAGCAATTCGTAGGGTTCAAGCAGCACCACGGCGACCGAGAGGATTAGCCCGCAGGAAACGGCATTGACTCCTTCGAGCGCGGCGCGCACCGTGCGGTATTGCTTGAGTTGGGCCCAGAAGCGGTAGACAAAAAAGATCAGAAAGGTGCCCGGCAAGAACAGCCCTGCGGCCGAAATCCACCCGGCGGCAAACTGCATGGCCGGGCCGCGGTCCTGCATCGAAAGGGCGCCTAAATAGCCCGATACCGAGAAAACAGGTCCCGGCATGGCTTGGCCCGTGGCGATGCCCGTGAGGAATTGCTCCTCGGTCAAAAAGTGCTTGTAGTCGACGAACTCAACCTTCATCAGTGGGATCAGCACCTGGCCCCCGCCGAACACCAAGCTGCCGTTGCGATAGAAGTTCTCGAACAAGAGGATCAGCTTGCTGGACAGCAGGTTCCCCAGCAGCGCGGCCCCTGCAAACACCCCGATCCAGACAATAAAATTGCCCCAGTGAATCTTTAGCGGTTCGAGGGCAACTTGTTCCTGTTTCTTGTAATCCGTCCCCGTGACGAACCCCCCGGCGAGCAGCAAGACGGGGTAGAGGATCGAGACCCAAAGTTCGCCGCGAAACAGAAGGGCCGCTGCGTAGGCGATCAGCGCGGCCAGCACCATCAGGACGATGCCCCGCCCAGTGGTCACCACGCGGGTCGCGATTTTGTAGCCCGCATAAGCAATGATGCCCACGGCCATCGGTTGGATGTAGCGCGCGAAGCCCAGCGAGACGCCTTGGGCATCGAGTTGGGTGATGATCAGCGCAATGAAGATCATCGCCGAAACGGCGGGCAGGCACCAGACCAGAAGGGTGAGGTAGGCAAGGTTCGGGCCGCCCAGTCGGTAGCCGATCGCCGTGATGGTTTGCGTGCTGGTGGGCCCCGGCAGGATGGAGCACAGGGCGTTGAGTTCGATCAGTTCGTCTTCGGTCAAGTAGCCGCGCCGCTCGACCAGGCGTTCGAACATCATGGCCACGTGGGCTTGCGGCCCCCCGAAGGCAGTGACCGCCAACACCAAGACTTCCCGAAGGAAAATGATCCAGCGGATGCGGCGAACCTTGGCCATTGACTAGCTTTTAATCAGGCCGATCTCGACCAGACGCTGGGTAAGAAAATCGCCCGCGTTGATGTCCGGGTATTTTTTGGGCTGGCTGGCCGAGACGCACTCGGGTAGGCAATTGAGGGCCATCTCCGGCTTTGGGTGCAGGAAGAAGGGCATCGAGAAGCGCGGTTGGCTCAGGTCCTCGTTCTCGGGGTTGATGACCCGGTGGACGGTGGAGGGCAGCACCTCGTTGGTCAACCGGGCCAGCATGTCGCCGACGTTCACGATCAGGTAGCCGGGCAGGGCCGTGATGGGCACCCACGTCCCGTCGGCACGCAGCAATTCCAGCCCAGCCGCACTGGCACCCATCAGAAGGGTAATCAAGTTGATGTCGCCGTGGGCTGCGGCGCGTACTGCGCCGGGCTCCAAGTTTTCTTGGTCCAGGGGGAAGTAGTGGATCAGGCGCAGGATGCTGTTTCCACCTCGGGCTTTGTCTTTAAAATAATCCTCGGGCAAGCCCAAGTGCAGGGCGATGGCTTTCAGGAGCAACAAGCCGGTTTCTTCGAGGGCCTCGTAGGCTTTGACGCTGATGCGCTCGAAGTCCGCGACTTCCGCTGGGAAGAGGTTTTCGCCGAACGAGTCGTTGCCAACGTGATAAAACTCCTTGAGGTCGGGCGCGGGGTTGTCCTTGGCGTGTTCTTGGCGTTTGGCGGTGTAGCCGCGCTGGCCGTGTAAGGTTGGGTGATGGCAACGTTCCTTGACCGCATCGGGCAGGGCGAAGAAAGCTTTGGTGACCCGAAGTAGGTCGGCCTGTAAGGCTTCGTCGAGCAGGTGACCCCGAATGGCGGCAAAGCCCGTTTCACGGAACGCCGCACCCAGGTCGGCCGCAAATGCTTTGCGGGCCGACAGGTCGGTGGTGCGGAAGCGTTGAAGATCGAGGTTGGGGATGTCCCAGTGGCTCATCGGGGGTGTCGGTCTGGGTAGGAAACGCGATAATCCGCCGCGGCGGGCCAGCAAACTAGAGCTTCCGGGCCATTTTTTCTAACTTAAGGGGTGTCCAGTTCTGAACTGGAATCTTTGATTACACTAACCCACCTATGCGACACCTATTCCGTTCCCTTTCAATTTTTTCCCTACTCTCCTTTACACTCCTCTCCTGTGGTGAGGGCGAAGAAAAAGGCGACCCCGCCGATACCCTGGTTGTGGCCGACACCCTACCCGAGCCTGTTCTTGAAGTGCTCGCTTCGGGCGACATCATGCTGGTCCCCGTCAAAGACTCGCCCGAATTCTCGGATGCAACCCTCGCACTCGTTTCGCCTGACTCAGGCGCGATGGTCAAGCCCGGTATGGTGCCCTTCAAGTTCAACGTCGAGAACTACGAGCTCGGTGCCCAGACCGACGACGCGGGCATGAAGCTTTGCGCCAATTCGGGCAAGGGCCAGCACATCCACTTCATTTTGGATAACCAGCCCTACGCCGCCTACTACACCGCGGAGTTCAAGCACGAACTTCCCGCTGGCGAGCACATTTTGCTGGCGTTCCTCTCGCGTTCCTACCACGAGAGCCTCAAACACGAAGGCGCTGCGGTGGTCACGAAACTGACTGCTGGGGGCGGTGAGCCAGCCGGCCAAGCCGACCTGACCGAGCCGCTCATGTTCTATTCGCGCCCCAAAGGCGAGTATTATGGTAACGACACCACCAAGGTGCTCTTGGACTTCTATTTGATTAACACCGAGCTGAGCCCGACGGGCTACACGGTGAAGGCGACCATCAATGGCGAGGAGCTTCGCCTGACCGAATGGAAGCCTTATTTCATTCAAGGATTGCCCTTGGGCGAGTCGACCATCAAGTTGGAATTGGTCGATGCGATGGGCGAGCCCGTGCCCGGTGCCTACAACATTGTGGAGCGAACCATTACCTTGGGTGCGGAAGCTCCGAAAAGTTAACCAACCAATCTGACCGATGAACCGACTCGTTTTTCCTCTCCTTGCCCTGTTTTTTGGGGTTCTGCTTACCGCGTGCGGCGGCGAAACCGATTCTTCTTTGACCGACGAGGACTCCACCGCGGTGGCCGACACCTTGGCGGAGGAAGAAGAACACGAAGCCCCCAGCACCTACGAAGGCAAGAAGGCCGTGGCCTTGTGGAACACCTCGGTGCGCGAAACCCCCTCGGATAAAGGCAAGTGGCTCGCCACTGTTGCGTTTGGCGAGGAAGTCACCTTGCTCGGCGACACCGCCACGACCGATGGCCGTCTGTGGGTGAAAGTGCGTCTCTCGGACGGCATGGAAGCCTGGGCGAAGGAAAGCCTCTACGCGGTCGACGCGATGAAGGCCGTGGCCCTCACCAAGGTTCCCCTTTACAAACGCCCCGATTTCTCGACCCCGAAAGGCGAGAGCTATGAGGCGGGCATGATCGTGGCGATCTACCAAGAGGGCATGGAAGCCTGGCGCGAAGCGGTCGGCGAGGAGAAAAAGCTGAAAGGTTGGGTGCAAAGCACCAAAGGCTTTTCGTTCGAGGCCATTGATCTGGTGGTGGCGGCCCAGCGCAAACTGGCCAAAAGCACTGCTGCCAAGGATCTGAAAAAAGGCATCGAGCAGTACGAGCAACTCTTGGAGCTGGAAGGCATCACCAATTCGAAGTTCTACGATCAGTTGATCGAGGAGCTCAACGAGTTGAAAGCCCGCTCGACCGAGTCGATCAACGAAAAGCTGGAAGCCTACGACTAGTCAGTCTTCGGCAGGTCAAGCAGACCCACGAAAAAGGGCCTTCCTGGATACAGGGCGGCCCTTTTTGATGAGGGGGTGGGCGAGGAACCTATTTGAGGTGGATCTCCTCGATGAGGCCGGGGCCTAAGTCGCGGGCAATCCGCTCGATCAAGGCGGCGCGCGCATGGCGCATTTCCTCGCGCAGCGGGGCCGAATCAATTTCGACGAAGAGCTTTTTACCTTCCTGACGCAGGCTTTTGGTGCGCCGGGCCACAGCAGGGCCGACCAATTCTTCCCAATGGGCTTGCACCAACGTGCGGTCGTGCGCTCCCTGCAAGCGGTAGACCTTCATCAACTGCTCGATGGCCTCGCCCACGGGCAGGGCGTCGCGGTTGCGTTTGTTATGGACGTAGCTCATCGTGATAAGGCAACTCGACCTGGTCGGACGGTAGGGTAAAGTTGCGAATTCCTTGGTTGGGAAATGCGAGGCGTACCTCGTCGCTGAGCGAGGCATTCGTCAAGATCACCTGCTCGACGCCTTCCTCAGTAATCAATTCAAAAAACCGCCCGATGCGCCCGGCGTCCAGTCGTTCGGCGTAGTCGTCGAAGAGGAGCAACGGGGCAGTGCCGCACGCTTCGCGCAGGAGTCGATAGGAAAGCAGTTTGAGGGCGATGAGGTAGGATTTGCGTTGCCCTTGCGAGCCATAGGTGCGGATCGGTTGGCCGCGCAGGGTCATCTCCAATTCGTCGCGGTGGGGCCCGAAGGTGGAACGTGAGGCCCGCAGGTCGCGGGATCGGGCCTGGGCCAGCCCTTCGCCTAGCGGCACATCGAGTGCTTGGCTGACGTACTGAAAGTCCACGGGTTCCTCATCGCCCGCCAAGGTGGCGTAGGCCGCTTGTACCAACGACTGCATTTGGGTGCACCACTTCTGGCGAGTCTCGACCAGCGGCCCGCCATGGCGCACCAGTTGTTGGTCGTAGGTGTCCAGCAGGTCTAGGTCGATGGGTCCCTCTTCTTCGCGGCGGCGGAGCATGGCGTTTCGCTGTTGAAGCGTTTTTTGATAGGCGATCAACCGGTCCACGTACCCGGGCTCCAATTGACCGAGCAGGCGGTCCAGAAACCGATGGCGACCATCACGCGGACCTTCGATCAGTTCCACGTCCTGGGGAGCAATCATCACCACCGGGTAGCGACCCACGTGGTCCGAAAGTCGTTCGTAGGGGCTGCTATTGCGGGCGAGTTGCTTGCGTTTGGGCGGGAAGAGGCGCAGCTCCAGGCGGTCGATGGCGGATTCGTGGGCGACTTGGCCCGTAATCTTTAGGCCCGGTTGATCGAACCGAATCAGTTGTGAATCGTTGGTAGAGAACGGACTGCGCCCCAAACACAACAGGTGGGCGGCCTCCAACAGCGTGCTTTTGCCCGACCCGTTGGGACCGCCAATGAGGTTCAGTCCCCCCGCCAGTTCCAGGCGACGGTGTGTGTGGTTGCGAACGTCGAAAACCTCGAGGACTTCAAGGCGCATAACGAGTCTGGAAAAACGGGCGGGAATGGTTAAGTTTGTCGCCCCTGGCGCATTCGACAGCGAAGCGCAGAAATCACGCCTACCACGCCGATGGCTACCGTAAAAGAAGACACCAAGAAGAGCGGATCGAAAGTAGCCGCCCCAGGCGGGTTCTCCAAGGAGACCTATTTGTTCTGGATGGAGAACATGCTGCTCCAACGCCGCTTCGAGGAGAAGGCCGGCCAGTTGTATGGCATGCAGAAAATCAAGGGCTTCTGTCACTTGTACATTGGACAGGAAGCCTGTTCGTCGGGTGCGGTCAGCGCGCTGAAGGAAGGCGACAAGTACATTACTGCGTACCGCGACCACGGCATCCCGTTGGCCTTGGGCAGCCCGCCCAATGAGATCATGGCCGAATTGTTCGCCAAGTCGACGGGTAGCTCGAAAGGCAAAGGCGGCTCAATGCACATTTTTGACAAGGAGCGAGGCTTCGCGGGTGGTCACGGCATCGTGGGCGGCCAGATTCCCTTGGGTGCTGGCATGGCCTTCGCCGAGAAATACAACAAGACGGGCAACGTCTGCATCACCTATATGGGTGACGGTGCCGTTCGTCAGGGAGCATTTCACGAGGCACTGAACATCGCGATGACTTGGAAACTGCCGGTCATTTTCGCCATCGAGAACAACCAGTACGCCATGGGTACCTCGGTGAAGCGCACCTCGAACGTTCACGACCTCTACAAACTCGGTTGCTCGTACGAGATGCCTTCCGAGCCTGTCGATGCGATGAGTGTGGAGGCCGTTCATGACGCTGTCTCGCGGGCTGCCGAACGCGCCCGCAAAGGCGACGGGCCGACGCTGCTTGAGTTTCGTACCCACCGCTTCAAAGGACACTCGATGTCCGACCCTGCGAAGTACCGCACCAAGGAAGAGCTCGAGAGCTACAAAGCCCAGGATCCCATTGAAGGTGTCCGCGCGGTAGTTCTTGAGAAGAAATACATGAGCGAGGACGACATCAAAGCCCTCGATAAGAAAATCAAAGGCATCGTGGATGAAGCGGTGAAGTTCGCCGAGGACTCGCCCTACCCCGATCCCTCGGAGATTTACAAGGACGTTTACGTTCAGCCCGACTACCCCTTCACGCCGCAGTAGTCCCCCTTTCTTTCCGTACAAGCCAACATGGCCAAACAACCCAACATCCCCGCGCCCGACTCGGCCGAGGAACCTGAAGTGCAACGCCACGCGCCCGTCGACCCCACGGTGGCGCGCATCGACAACTTTGTCAAAAAGAACCGTAACTGGATTTTCGGTGGCTTGCTGCTGATCGTCGGTGGTGGCCTGGCCATCTGGTGGTGGACCACTCAGAAACAGGAAGAAAGCCAGCAGGCGCAGATCGACATCTACCCCGCGCAGTATTTCTTCTCGAAGGATTCGCTCGACCTGGCCAGGTACGGTGATGGGATCAGCGTGATCGGTTTCGAGGAAATTGCCGATCGGTACGAAGGCACCAAAGCCGGAAACCTCTCGCGCTATTACTTGGGCGCGATCGCCCTTAAGCAAGGCGAGTTTGACGAGGCGATTGCCCAGTTCGGTCAGTTTGAAAGCGACGACGCAGCCCTGCAAGGCTGGACCTATTGCCTAATGGGCGATGCGGCCAGCGAGCTCAAGGACTACACTGCGGCGGCTGAGCACTACACAAAAGCGGCGGATTACGACCCCAACAAATACCTGACCCCGCGCTATTTGCTTCAGCTGGCTTTGGTTCAGGAAGCCGACGGGAACGGTGAGGGGGCGAAAGGTGCCTACCAACGCCTGATTGACGAGTTCCCCACCACGCAGGAAGCCCAAAAGGCCCGCAAGTACCTCGCCCTGTTGGGTGCCTAGTTTTTCGCGGCAGATTGGCCAGCGTTCATAACAGTCCATTCGCCCGTGGTGCCACGCCTGCGACCCTCTCGGGGAAACGCATTGGCATTGCTGTGGCCCAGTGGAATCCCCACATCACCGAGCCATTGTACGAAGGCGCAGTGCAGTCACTACGCGACTTGAAAGTCGCCAAGGAAGACATCCTGACGGTGCCCGTACCCGGCAGTTTTGAATTGCCGCTGGCAGCCCAATGGCTGGCTGATCGCTCTGACATCGATGCGGTGATTGCCCTGGGTTGTTTGATCGAGGGGGAAACTAAGCACTTTGATTTCATCGCTGGGGCCGTGGCCCAGGGCCTCACCCAAGTGGGCCTGCAGACACGCAAGCCAGTGGCCTTCGGGGTGCTGACCACGGCAAATGAAGAACAAGCCTTTGCCCGCGCAGGTGGCGCGGAGGGAAACAAAGGGGAGGAAGCTGCTTTGACGGTGGCCGCCCTCCTGGAAGAACAAGCCAAGTTGGCCGATTGGCCCGGGCACAACACCTAAAGACAGAGCTGACCATGAGTCCATCGTCGTTTACCATTCTCAAATTTGGAGGCACCTCAGTGGGTGCGCCCGATCGCATGCACCAAGTCGCTGAGTTGGTCGAACGGGAGGGAGGCAAGCGGCTGGTGGTCCTCTCGGCCGTTTCAGGGACGACCAACGCCCTTGTGGCCATCGGTCAATCGCTGCACAAACTCAAGCGCGACCAAGCCAAGAAGCAAATCGCCGAGTTGCGCGCGCAGTACGACGCGTTCGTTCAGGGCCTGCTTAAGTCGACCGAGGCCAAAGCCAAGGGTGCCCAGATCATCGATCATCATTTCGAGACCATCACCCGCGTGGCCGGCGGTGCGTTCACCGGTCGCGAGGAGCGCGAGTTGTTGGCCCAAGGCGAGCTGCTTTCCACCCATTTGTTCCAGGCCTATTTGCACGAGTTGGGGCGCAATTCGGTGTTGTTGTCGGCCTTGGCCTTCATGCGCATCGACGAATACGACGAGCCAGACCTGCCTTACATCGAGGAACGCCTTTCGGGTTTGATCGCTCAGCATCCGAGCGTGGATCTATTCGTCACACAGGGCTACATCTGCCTCAATGAGCGCGTGGAGATCGACAACCTCAAGCGGGGTGGGTCGGACTATACTGCCTCGCTCGTGGGGGCTGCCCTTCGGGCTGAGGAAGTCCAAATCTGGACTGACATCGACGGCATGCACAACAACGACCCACGCATCGTGAAGGAAACCCGCCCGATTGCCGAGCTCTCGTTCGATGAGGCGGCCGAGTTGGCTTATTTCGGTGCGAAAATTTTGCACCCCTTCACCATTCGCCCAGCGAAGGATCGGGGCATTCCCGTTCGGCTCAAAAACACCATGGACCCCGCGGCGGGCGGCACGCTGATCGCCGAAAACACGGAAGAAGGCAAGTTCAAGGCCGTGGCGGCCAAGGATGGCATCACGGCCATCAAGATCAAATCGGGGCGGATGTTGCTCGCCTATGGCTTTCTGCGCAAGGTGTTCGAGGTGTTTGAGAAGCACAAAACGTCGATCGATATGATCACGACCTCGGAGGTCGCTGTGTCGCTAACCATTGACGATGTAACCCACCTGGAGGCCATCGTAACCGAGCTTGAGAAGTTCGGTTTTGTCGAGGTGGATAAGGAAATGGCCATCATTTGCATCGTAGGCTCGAACATTTGCGAGCGAAAAGGCGTAATGCATGAAGTGTTCGAAGCCTTGGGCGACCTTCCCTTGCGGATGGTCTCGTTCGGGGGCTCGCGCAACAACGTTTCGTTGCTCGTACCAGCGGCGGCCAAGAACGACACCTTGAAAGCCCTCAATCAGGGCATTTTCAAGCTCGGCTAGTCGCCGGGAAGTCCCTTAGCTTCAGCCAATTGGTTGAGAACGGGATAGATCTCGCTAGGGGCATACCCTTTGCTGAGTAGGTAGCGATAGGTTTTGGCTTTTCGGGCCAACAGGTCCGTGTCGGTCAAGCGGCTCCACTTGGACTTTCCCAGGGAGAACACTTGCGCATCGTACTCAGACTCGAGCGACTTCAAGGCCTGATCGATGAGCGATTCGGGAATCTCGTGGGCTTTGAGTCCTTGCAGAATTCGAAGACGACCCCAGCGGTTTTGATGAAATTTCCCCCTGGCATAGGACAGGGCGAATCGTTCTGTATTTAAATAGCTTTCGGCCTCCAATTGAGAAATTATGGCCGTTACTGAATCTTCTGATTGCTCCCATCCGTATAACTTTTTCACAACTTGATGTACACTGCGTTCCTGCGTGGCACAGTAGGCGGCGGCTTTCTCGAAGGCTTGCTTCTGGCTGAGCGGCGCGGTGGGAACTTGGCCCCAGTCTCCTATCTTGTCACTTCTTTTACGCATTCCTTTATTATTCGCACGTGGGTAATCGCCGGGCGCTGGTCCTTATTTTTCTTGCCAACCTAATCTCGGGGATCGCCCAAGGCATTACCACCATTGCCATTCCCGTCTACTTCATCTATGAACTGGGTGATGGGGAGATGTGGTTCCAGAGCTTTGTGATCGTATGGTTCCTCGGCTTGTTTTGGCGCCTCTATGCGGGGGTGCTGGTTGATGGCTTTCGGCGCAAGGACGTATTTCTAGGTACGAATTTCTTCGCAGGGCTCATTGTGCTTTCGGTGGCGGCTTTGGGCTTCGCCATTGAGAACGCCTGGATTGAGGACCAGGCCATGCCGCCGATCCTGCCGATTCTGGTCTTTGCGACAACGCTGTTCTCGCACTTCATCCACTTCCCGAACCTCTACGCCTTCATTCAGGAGATCACCGAGGTCAATCAATACAGCAAGTGGACCCGCTACGTGGAGATTTTCGGTCAGATCACCTCGATGGCGGCGGCCTTTGTGGGCGGAATTCTGGCCAAGGGGGTCAATACAGGCACTGCCGGGGAAGCCGACATGCTGGGACAGATGTTGCCATCGGTAAGCATCGACCGATGGCAGTTGCACGAACTATTCGCGCTGGATGGGGCGACCTACATCGTTTCGTTCATCATCATCCTGTTCATTCGCTACAGAGGCAAGCGATCCACTGCCGTGGGTCCCAACCAGACGATCGACCCCGAATCGCAATCGGTCATGGGCAGCCTGCAAATCGGTTGGAAGTACCTGCGTCGCAATCGTGTGGTTCTGTCCTTCGGCCTGATTGGCTCGACGAACTTCATCATCTTCACCGCCCTGATCTGGACGACTGTTCCCCTCTACGTTTCCAACCAACTTCATGCCGACGAATTCGTGGCCTTCCTCTCGGAGTTCTTCCACGGCATCGGGGCCTTGTTTTGTGCGTTGATTCTTCGCTGGCTGTTCCGCGACGTATCGATTCCCGCGGCTACGGCCATCTTCATTGCCATCACCGCCTTGATGCTTGGCCTGGCGGCCGTCTCTGACGACGTCTCGATCTTCTTTGTGGTCTGTTTGATGATCGGCTTCTCGAACGCCGGTGGGCGGATTTACCGGATCCTCTACCTGTTCAATAAAGTACCTAATGAATTCATCGGCCGGGTCAACAGCATCTTGACCATTCCGCAGACCTTGTTGACGGGCTTCTTCGTTCTGATTTTCTCGGATGCCTTCACCCCCGAGCCTTTCTTCTTTGTGGGTAACAACGTGGTCTACGCCTACTGGGCATTGGCTGGCTTTGCCCTGCTGATGCTCCTGTTGCTCATTCCGATTTACCGGAAAGCGTTGTAGTGGGGGCCCGTACCACCGCCCTTGCTCGCCCCTGACGGGCTCCACAACTGAGTCATCAAGTAGTTTTTAGGCCGTTTCTGCCCCTGATCCCGGTTGCGGTTTCGTCACACCAGCCCAGAGAAACAGGCAGAGGAAGCCCAGGGCGTAGGTTTGGCCCAGTTGGGTGTCGAGGGTCATTTCGACCAGGAAGGAGAGGGTCAGCATCAAATAGTGGACTTGCAGTAGGTGGCGGCCCGGGCCGTGGGTGCGCTTGCTGAAGAGGGGGGCGTAGAAGCCAACCAAGAAGACCGCGAGGCCTATGATGCCAAAGCCCGCTAGGTAGTGCAGGTATTGGTTATGGGCGTATTTCTGTTGCTGAGGGATGATGACCGGGTAGCGGCGTTCGTATTCGGCTTTCGTGTCGGCCCACAGGTTGCCGATGCCCGTGCCCAGAACAGGCTGGCGTTCCACTAGGCCCCAGGCGATTTGGTAGCTGACCACGCGCCCGACCATCGAGAAGCGGTTGGCCTCGGCGGGGTTGTCCACCTTCGAGAGATCGCGCAGGGTGTTGTTCACCTTACGGTGGAAAGTCGGTACGGCCAGGTAACCCAGTAGGGGCAGCGCAACCATCGCGGCTAGGCCGATCAGGCCCCATTTTCGGAACTTGGGTTCAAGGGCGAGGCGAATCCCTTCCAGCCCCGCGAAGGCATAGAGGCAAAGCAGCCCACTGCGCACCGAAAGAATGTGTAGGTAGGCCACAAGGAAAATCAGAAGGGCCCAGGAAAGGGAGCGTTTCCACTTTGGGAAGGGCAGATGCCCACGCAGGGTCAGCCAGTAGAGTACGACGGTCGCGAAGCCCACCAGCAGGCTGAACCGCACATGGTTCATCGGCAGGGGCATGATCTTCGAATGGACGTAGAGCGCGTTAATCTCCTTAAAATTAAGCGCGTAGTTGACCAGCGCCCCGAGGGAGAGCAGCGTCATGATCGCGATGAACCCGAAGAGCAACGCACGCAACCGCTCAAATGGCAGAGGTGGCAAGAGCGCAACCGCAAGGGGCAGCAGCAGAAACGGCAACTTCAAGACGACCAGGGCCTGGAACGCACCTTCGTTGCCAGGATCGGTCAGGGGCCAGTGAGCCAAGTGAAGCAGGAAGATCAGCGGTAGCCACCACCAGATTCGCTGCGTTAGGTTTCGGTAGGCGCTGCCGGGCGTGATGGCTGCATTCAGCACAAAGGCAGCTAAGGCCAGGCCGGGCAAAATGCGGATCAGGTCGCTGAGCACCAGCGAGAGCAGATACAGCCCAAAAAGGTCAAAA
>CAYGKP010000007.1:0-25449 GCA_964350605.1 uncultured Cytophagales bacterium | reverse complement strand
CTACACCTCGCCATCAACGATCTCCATGCGGATCAACTCCGACTGGCGGTGAACCACCACTCCGTTCCGAACCAGGTTTTCTTCGACGATGTCGACCACGTCGTCGTCCTCGAAGGGCAGAATTCGGGGCTGTTTGTCGATCAGGTAGACCTTCGTCTTCCCGAAGTTCGAGAAGATGGTTGCGTACTCACAACCAATCACCCCGGCCCCCAGGATGACCATGTTGCGCGGCAGTTTGGGGATGTGTTCGATGCCGTCGGAGGTGAAAATGATCTGTTCGTCCACTTCCACATTGGGCAACTTGCGTGGCCGCGAGCCCGTGGCCACGATGATGTACTCGGCGGAAATCTCTTCGGTGCTGCCGTCTTTCTTTTCGATCAGGACTGTATTGGGCCCCGTCATTTTTCCCCGGCCCTTGATTTGGGTCAATAGTGCGCCGTATTCGCTCGACGCCAATTTGTCCAAGTGACCTTCCAACTGTTGGGCACGTTCCTGCACCGCTTCCCACAGGGCGTGTTTGACTTCTTGATAGCTGACCTGGAAATCGGCTGGCTGGCCAAAGCGACGCATCTTTTCGCGCACCGAAGCCACGTCCTTCGACAACTCCCACAAGGTTTTTGACGACAAGGCTCCGTTGTAGAGCCCCGCCCCGCCAATGCGGTCCATTTCAATGATTAGCGTGCGCTTCCCGTAATCGATCGCGCGCATGGCGGCTGCGTAGCCCGCCGGGCCGCCGCCGATTACGCAAATGTCAAATTTTTCCAAGCCAGGGGGGTTCAGCGGTTTCGGTTGAGAGGAAAAGTTACAAAAACCCCGGCCCCAGCCAACACAACCGAAGGTTCTGGGGCCAAATCAACTAGATGTGGTTGACTTGGGGGCCCCCCACCAAAGACAGCAACTTTCAACAGCCATCGGCCGTTGGCCACAAAAAAAGGCGGCCCCCAGTAGAGGCCGCCTTGGGAAAAGAGTATGGTAAGCCGTTAGGGCTTGAGGACAGTGCAGTCTTCCAGGGTGATGCTCTCGAAGAAGCGTCCTTGGACGGTGCCTTTGATTTCGACGTTGTCGCGGTTTGCGCTCAGGCGGTCCGAGGGGTCTTCTTTGAAGTTTGCACCAACCATTTTGTCGCCGCCGCCCACGGGGGTCAGGTCGACACGGATGGTTTTGCCAGACGAAGTGGTCGAAGTGGTGGTGCCCCAGTAGGCACCGTTCACGCTAACCACTTTGCCTTCCCAGCCGAAGTAGGCCTTATGAAAGGCCTCGGCACTCATTTGGCTGTCACCAACAGTGAAGGGGTTCGGCTCGGTATAAGAAGGCGACGCATCGGCGGGCAGAACCTCGACCAGTTTGGTGTCCTTCAATTGGATCTGGGTGTCCCAAACCTTTTCGATGGTTCCTTGGATGACGATCATTTGGCCGCGGGTGATTTCCGCTGTTTCCTCGGCGAGTTCAAAGCGGATCAGTTTCTCGGCTCCGTCTTTTTCAGCGATAGTCATCAAAGTGTTGCTTCCTGCGCGCAGTTTTTCGGTGTCGAAGAAGAGCGAGGGATAGCCCACCAAGGTGACGGTTTTGCCGTCCCAGGCGGTCACTGCTTCGTGCAGTTTTTCGACGGGCAGGACTTCGCCGCCGTAGGTCGAGGGCAGAAGGTAGGTGACTTCGGGTTCGCTGGATTCGCCGTCGGTGGCGGTGCTGTCCGAGCCGTCCGTGGATTCGCCGCCGCCGCAAGCAGTCAGGGCGCCAAAGGCAAGGGCGAGCAAAAAGAGAGAGGTGGTTTTCATCGGAAAAGAGAGGTTGGTATGAAACCCCAGATTACCGAGTCCGCGCCAGATTCACAACAGCGGAAGTCCTAAAATCGCTGCCCGCGGATCAGGCTCAGGATGCCGTTCACAAACGTGAGCGGATGCACCGGATTGCCCGGTACGTAGAGGTCCGGCTTCACGCGGTCAAGGAAGGAACGGTCGAGCGCTGGGCTGCCCGCAAAAATCCCCCCGCTGATCGCATCGACCCCGCAGAGTACCACAATTTTGGGCTCGGGGACCGCATCATAACAGATTTGCAGGGCCTCGGCCATGTTCGCCGAAATCGGCCCGGTGATGACGATGCCATCCGCATGGCGTGGCGAGGCCACAAAATGAATCCCATAGCGGCCCATGTCAAAGTTCGGATTGCCTGCCGCGCCCAGTTCCATCTCGCAGCTATGATCGCCCCCCGCCGACACTTGGCGCAGGTTGAGCGAGCGGCCCAGCTTCGCCTTGATCTCGGCGCGAATTTTCGCGGGGTCGAGCAGCGGCCCGGTTTGCCCTTCGGTGACGATCAGGTCCGCGCGGTCGGTCGTCGCCATTTTGTAGTCGCTGGTCAAGAGGACCTTCGAGGGAAAGGCCCGCGCGCAGTCGCCACAGAAATTGCACTTGCCCAGGTCCAAGCGCAGGGGTCCGCGCTCGATGGCACCCAGGGCACAGCTATTTTCCAGCTCCTTTTCCTGGGCTTCGCTGAGTGGTTCGATGGTCAGCTCCGGCTTGCCGCGGTAAGCATCGGGCAGGTTCGCCCCGTGCAAATTCGGGATGAATTGCTTGCCGTGCTTTCGCAGGTTGACCAGTTCGGAAGGAATCAGCGTCTTCATATCGCTACTTCTTGGGACGTTCGAAAAGCCAGCGATCGTTGGCGGTGGCGACCACTTGCCAACCTTCGTCGTAGAGTTCTTGAAACAAAGCGGCCACGATGCGCATGTTTTCAATCGCGCCCTCGCGACGGCCTGTGCTTTCCATGGGAATCATCTTGAGCGGCGTTTCCACCCCCGGTGCGATGACATAGACCGCATTGGTCGAAGAAGAACCATTGTCAACGATCTCGACATACAACACCTCGCTTGCGCGTTGGGCGTGAAGCGCCGAGAGGCTCAAAAGGAAGGCAAGGGAGAAAAAAAGCGTCTTCATGGCTGGTGGTGGTTACAGGTCGACCCCGCAGTACGATTGGTCGAAACTCTTGTTACAGATCGGGAAATCGGAAATCTCCTGGTTGCGGCAAGCGAGGGCCAGGCCCATCCAGTTGTGGAAGCTGGGGTCCTTGATCTTGTAGGTCTCTAGCTCGCCTTTCGAATCGGTGATCGCCACGTGGCAGATCTCGCCGCGCCAGCCTTCAGTCAGCGAGAGGCAAAGGGTGTCGGCGGGCAGCTTCACCTCTTTGGTAGGCGCAGGCAAGCTGCCTTCGCCCAAGGCATCGTGTTGGGCCAACAGCGCGCGGATGTAAAGGATCGAACGTTCGATCTCCATTTTCCGAATCAGCGCCCGGGCATAGACATCCCCGGTAAAGAGGGTGAAATACTCGTAGGGCGTCTGCTCGTAGGCCAGAAACGAGTGCGTCCGGCGCACGTCGCGGTCCAGGCCCGCAAAGCGAGCGACCATGCCCACCGCGCCAATGAGTTCGGCTTGCGTACCTGTGAGGACGCCGATCTTGCGGAATCGCGTCAACACGCTGGACAGGGTAAAGAGCCGATCCATGATCGCCGCAAAGCGATCGTCGTAATTGTCGAGCATCGCCCGGAACTGGTCCTTGAGCTTTGTGGTCAGTGGATAGTGCGAACCGCCCAGGCCCAAATAGCCCTTCGCGAAGCGGTTGCCGCACCAGAGCTGCATGTAGTTGATGATCGGGGTGCGCAGCACGTTGATGACTTCCGCGCCCAGTTGATAGGCCACATCGACGCACATGCCCGAGAGGTCGCCGGTGTGCACCGCGATCCGTTCCAGTTCGAGCGCGATGGTCCGTTCGAGGATCAAGCGTTGGTCCTTCGCCGAGGTAAGCCCGCCCATCGCTTCCATGCCCAAGGTGAAGGCGAGGCCGTGGCCACATACCGTGTCGCCCGTGATGGATTCGGAGAGAATCAGGCGTTGGTCCCAGCGTTTCTTTTCGAGGAACAACTTCTCGACCCCGCGGTGCTGGTAGCCGTTGTGGATTTCCAGGTGCAAGATCCGTTCGCCGTCGCAGAGGAAACGGAAATGCCCCGGCTCGATGATGCCCGCATGGATCGGCCCCACGCCCACTTCATGAATCTCGTTCCCGTCAATCTCCAGGAACGGGTACTCGTTCATGCCCTTTGTGAGGTCGGCGCGGTCGTGCGGGAAGCGGATCGGCTTCAACCAGGGATGGCCCTCAAAGTCGATCCCCCACCGCTCGTGAATCTCGCGCTCGTAGGTGTGCACCGGGAAATGCGTCTTCGAGAGGCTGGGCAGGCTTTGGGTCCCTTTCGGAATCTGGAAGCGTCGCAGACGAATCGTCCCATCATAATCGACTGCCAGGGCTGAAATCACTTCCAAGCCCCCCGACACTTCACGGGCGAAGTGGGCCACCAAATGATGGTCGCCATTCTTCAACTCGTCTTCCAGCGCGGCGTAGGCGGCGTTGTAGGTCAGCTGGGGAATGTCGCCCAGCTTGACGGGCTCGTGGTTGCGGACGGATAGATACGTACTCATGGCGCGGCGAGTGGCTAGAGGGGTAGTACGCTGATCGCGTCGTGAATCAATCGGTCGACGAACGGCGGGCGCACGAACCCGACCCAGAACACCAAGGCCAGCATGATGTATTGGGTGGTCGATTCCCAGGGGCTCACGTTTTCGGGGAAGCCGGGGTTGCCGTCGTCGGCGGGGGTGAACAAAAGGTCGAGGAAATGCCGCGCGATCGAGAAGATGATGAAGCTCAGAAGGATGACAATGATCACCAGCAGCCACCAATACCCATGATTGACCAGCGATTGGAAAATTTTCAGCTCCGAGATGAAGAGGCCCGAAGGCGGCAACGCCGTGACCGCTAGGAACGAGAGGATCAGCACCAGACCACCCGCGGTGTTCAGCTTGAAGTAGGTGCCGACTTGCGAGGTGATTTTCGAGCCGAACACGTCGGTCACCTGCCCAATCTGGAAGAAGAGGCTCGCCTTGGTGAAGGCATGCAGGACCAAGTGCAGAATCGCCGCGTAGTAGCCCAGCTCGCCGCCCATCGAGAGGGCAATCATCACCAGCCCCGCGTGTTCGGTTGAAGAATAGGCGAACATCCGTTTGTAGTTCTTGATCTTCAGGATGTAGACCGCCGCAAAGAAGATCGACAATAACCCGGTGACCAAGAGGACGTTACTCATCCAATTCAAAAGCTCTGGTGAATGCCCGGCAAAGGCCGAGAAAAAGCGGAAGATGGCCAAGAAGCCGACGTTCATCAGCCCTGAGGAGAAGAGGGCCGAGATTGGGTAGGGCGCTTCGTCCTTCGCGTCGATGTCGACGTTGAAGAGTGGTGCGACGCCCATTTTGATGGAGAAGCCGATGACCACAAGCAGGAACGAGGCCTGCAACCAGCCGGGCTCCATCAGTTTGACCGCGCGGCTGACCTCGGCAAAGGTCAAGTCGTGCAAGTGCGCCCGTTCAGCGGCCACGTTAAGGAACAGAATGCCGATGAAGGCCATCGCAATGCCCATTGAGGCGACGAAGATGTACTTCCAGGTGGCTTCCAACGACAGCAGCGACTTATCGTGGTTGATCAGGATGGCCGCCGACAGGGTGGTCGCTTCCAAGAAGGCCCACATCATGCCCACGTGCGTCGACAGCATGGCCCCGATGATCGAGGTAATGAACACCACCAAGCCAAAGTGCGGCGTGCGGCGTTGCAGCTGCGTTTCGTTCCGCTTGTCCGAGTAGATCACATAGTGAATCGTCGCAAAGGCCGCGATGGGCCCCAGTACGTAGAGGAACAGCAGCGCCAAGGGGTCGGCTTGGAAATAGACGTTTTCAATCTCGCCCTCGTGGTGGGCCAGGTAGTAGGTCAACATGCCGACCAGGCCGAAGAACAAGGACAGCCCGATCTTGTCGAGCAGCTTGCTCGTCTTGTTCAAGTAGAGCAGCACCGCTAGGGCAAAGGACGCGATCAGGAAAGGCAGGATCATCTTCTGTGGGGTCCGGACTAGTCCTTGAGTTGGGTGAGTTGGTCGCCTTCCACGTCGTTGTACATGGTGGCGATCTTGCCGACCATGATCCCCAGGATCAGGACGGAGGTGAAGATGTCGAGCAGGATGCCAATGTTGACCACCACGGGCATGTGGCCCCCAACGACCAGCGAGAGCATGAAGATGCCGTTTTCGAGCAGCAGAAACCCGATCAGGTGGGCCAGGACGTTCTTGTGGGTCATCGCGAGGAACAGCCCGGTGAACAGTGCCGAGAACGAAGCCGTGTAGAACTTGACGCTGGTCTGGTTCGCATCAAGCCCGGCTAGCGAGTTGGCGACCAGGAAGGAGAGGACGACCCCCAGTGTGACAATCAGGATGGAATAGAACCCCGCGATGGTGCTTTCCGAGGAGTCCTTCAGGTTGTGCTTGCGGATCAGGCGGCCAAGGAAAATCGGAACGATCAGAGCTTTGAAGACCAGGGTTTCCACAAAAACGATGACCAGGTTGGTGGTGTTGAAGTCCCGCAGCTCCATGAGTGTCACCACACATAGGATCAGCCCCTGGATGGCGAGCACGCGCAGGTAGGAGGAAATCCAAGTCGCCAGCGAGGCGTAGAGCAGCGTGGCGATGAAGACGATGACAAGCAGACTGACCATGAGGGTGTCGTTGGTTAGTGTGCGGAGTGGGATGAAGGATCGACCGTGCCACCGCCTTGGACGTGGACGATGATGAGCACCGCCAAAAAGGCCAACAGTGCCAGCGAGGTCAGCGTGATGATGAACTGCGGATTGCGGGCCATTTTGTTGCGCGCCCGGAACGATTCGAGCAGGCCGACAAGGACACCGAACACCACCTGCAGCCCGATCATCAGGCCAATTTGGGCCCAAAGTGCCCAGGTACTTGGTGCCAGGAAATCGGCGATCAGGCCCGCGTACATCGCGAACTTGAAGGCCCCCGCAATTTTGACGAGGCCCAGATCGAACCCCGAGTGGTCGAGGACCATCACTTCGTGGACCATCGTGAGTTCCAGGTGGGTCTTCGGATCGTCGACGGGCATCCGCGAGTTTTCGATCATCGCGATTTGCAGCAAGATGTAGCTGACGATGATCGGCAAGAGGTAGGACAACCGCGCGTCGTAATGAATCGACTCGAAGATCTCGGAGAACGACAGGTGCCCGGTGTAGAGCGCAAACGAGCCCATCACCAGGAAGAACGCCGGTTCAAGGAGCAGGCCGTAGAGCGCATGTCGGTTGGCACCCATGCCCTCGAAGCCCGAGCCCGTGTCGAGCGCGCCGAGAATCATCATCATCCGACCGAGGGCCAGCACGTAGCTGAACACAACAAAATCGCCGCGAAAGGTGAGAATGGCCCCATGCGTTTCGAACGGCACGAATAGGCAGGCGACCAGCACCGTGCCCAAGTAAACCGACGGGGCGAGTTGGAACACCCAACTGGTCGTCGTGCTGTAGACCGAGCCTTTGCGGAGCAGCTTGACAATGTCGAACACCGGCTGGAGCAGGACGGGCCCCTTGCGACCGCCCATTTTGGCCTTGACGATGCCGATGAGCCCCGGGATGAGGATCGCGCCGATCAGGAGTCCGATGAGTTCGAAGTACTTCATGCCGTTTCAGATCGACTAGACCAGGCCCAGGTAGGTGAGAAGTAACATCAACAAAAGGAAGAAAAATGCGTAGGCGATGTAGTGCTGCGTTTTTCCCGTTTGCAGGACGGTGGCTTTGCCCAGTAGGTTGGCCAAGGCGCGCACCGGGCGGCGCAGGGGCGCGTCGAACAGGTCCTTACGCTGTGTTTTGTAGTGGCGGGCTTTGGGGAAGATGTCGGTCCGTTCGATGCTTTCGTAGTCCGACTTCAGGCCCAGAATCGGGCGGATGATGGCGAACAGGCTGTCGGCGAAGCTGGTCCCCGTGTACTGGTGTTTGGGTGTGCCCGCTGTATAACCGCAGCCCCAGGTCGGGCCGTGGACGACGGTCGCGCCTTTTTGCTGCATCCGGCGGATCAGGAGCAGGAAGCCCACCACCACAAGGAGCAAGCCGAAAACCACCGAGACCATCGTCAATGCCTCGGGGATGTGGAAGGACGTGGCTGTTGCGGGTACGTGCAGGTCAGAGAGAACAGGCGCGAGCAGGGTCAGCAATTCGGACGGAAAGGCCACGACTGCTACGATGCCAATGACGCAGAGGGCTTGGGGCAACAGCATCAGACCACTGACCTCGGTAGCGCGGGCGGCTTTCTCGCTGCGCGCAGAACCCAGGAAGCTCAGGCCGAAGGCTTTCCCAAAGGTGAACAAGGCCAGCCCACCGATCAGCACGAGGGTTAGGATCGCCAGCACCAAGATGATCGCGAAGGCCACCGAGGCACCGGGCAATTGACCAAAGAGCCCTTCATACAGCAAAAACTCCGACACAAAGCCATTGAAAGGCGGCAAAGCACAGACCGACAGGGCCCCGATCAGGAAGAAGGCCGAAGTCCAAGGCATGGATTTGCCCAGGCCACCCAATTGGAGCATGTCGCGCTCGCCCGTCGCTTTTTCCACCCCGCCCGTGGCGAAGAACAGCAGTGGCTTGTACAACGCATGGTTGAGGCTGTGGAGCAGTGCCCCCCCGAAGCCGAGGGCTGCCAATTCATAGCGTTCAAGGCCCGAACCCAGGCACCCCATCCCGAGGCCCAGCCCGATGATGCCCACGTTCTCGATCGACGAATAAGCGAGCAGCCGCTTGAGGTTGTTGCGGATCACCGCGTTCATGATGCCGAGTAGGCCGCTGATTGCCGAGAAGAAGAGCAGCAAACAGCCAATCAGCACCAGGTCGTTGTAAGGCATTCCGTTCGTCATTGACGTCGCGGGGATTTCGGTCAGAACGCGGAGCAGGCCGTAGATCGCCACTTTCTTCATCCCGCCCGCCAGAACTGCCGAGACGTGCGCGGGGGCACTGTTATAGGTATCGGGCAGCCAGGTGTGCAGGGGCATCATCCCGGCCTTCATACCAAAGCCAATCAAAAACAACGAGAACACGCCCAGACCCGAAAGGCCCGTGCCATCGCTCAAGAGGTAGAGTTTAATCGCCGCGAAGCCAAAATTGCCATCAGGTGGGCTGGTCAACAGAAACGCGAGGAGCAGAAACCCTGCGCCCACGTGCATTTGCACCATATAGGTAATCGCCCGGGTCAAAACCTTGGGCTTGTTGTTTTCAGTCAGCAGCAGGAAAAACGAGCTGAGCGACATGATCTCCCACGAAATCAGGAAGCCAAAGCCGTCGCGGTAGCTCAAGACGTGCATCATCCCCAGGCCCAGCCAGACCAGCGCGGTGTAGTGCATGCCGAGCTCGCCAGTGGTCTTGTGTTGGTATTTCGCCAGGAACGGCCCCGCGTAAATCGTGGCCATGAGTAGGACAAAGCCCGCGATCAGCAAAAAGAACCCCGACAGCGGGTCGATCACCAAAGTGGCATACGTGCCCGACCAGAAGGGAAAGGGGTACTGGGCCACGAAGTCCTGCCCACTGAGCAGCGCGCCGAGACCCGCCAAGGAAAAGGACCCCACCAGCAGACTCACCAGCAGCAACGCCCAAATGTGCTGAGCCTTGCGGGGCAGCACCAGCAGCAGCAGCGAACCGAAGGCTACGCAAAGGGCGAGTAAAGCGAGAGGAAACACGGAAAGGGGGGATGAACGTGTCGGTCGGAAAGATGTGAATCTATAAGTTTCCGGCGACCTTCCGAAAGCCTCATGAATTCCTAAGGTTTGGCCCAAGGATTAACCGATGGGTTAGCGCGGGGGGTGGCGGGCCGCCTTGGCACTTGCCGTTTCGGGATGAAGGCCCATCTTTAGGGCATGCGCCGCCGCCGATTTTTACGCAACCTGATCGCCTTCGCGGTCATCATCGCGGGGTTCTTGATCCTGGCCGAGGTCCTCATGTACGTCGAACGCGACGCGGTCGGCGAGCCCAAGATCGACACCTATTACGAGGCCCTCTGGTACATGGTGGTCACCGTTTCGACCGTTGGTTATGGCGACTACGTACCCCAGACCTTTCTGGGCAAACTCATCGGAATTTCCTTCGTGCTATCTTCGGTCATACTGGCGGCCGTGGGGATCTCGAAGCTCACCAGTTATTGGACCAACATGCGCGAGAACGAAAAACTGGGATTTAACGGCACCAAGATGTCGGGCCACACGGTCATCATCGGGTGGGACCACTTCTCCCGTTCGGTGGCCGAACAACTCGAGGCCGTAAAGGTGAAGCTCGCCATCGTGACCGACGACAAGGACGATGTGGACCTCATTTACGAGTCCTTCAAATCCTCGAAGGATCTGTTTGTGCTCTATTCGGAGTATGACAACTACGAGCTTTTGAAGCTGGCCAACCCACAAAAGGCCCGTGCGGTGTTCGTGAACGCGGGCAACGACACCGACAAGCTGGTCCACTTGATCAACCTGCGCAATCAGTTTCCCGAGCAGCAGTACATCGTCGCGCTCGATAACACCAACCTGAAGGATACCTTTTCAACCGCGGGGGTGCGCTATGCGGTCTCGAAACTGGAACTTTCCTCGAAGCTTTTGGCCAGCTACATCTTCGAACCGGATTGTGCGGTCTTCGGCGAGGAGATCCTCAACTACGCGAAGAAGGACGACGAGTACGACATCAAGCAGTTCTACGTGAACGCCGCGAATCCCTTCATTGGGAAGGATTATTTGGAGTCGTTCATCGACATGAAGAAGCGGTTCAACGCGGTGCTGATTGGCCTTTCGCGGCGGCCCGATCCGTTCTCAAAGCACGAACTCATCAAGAACCCCGAGAACGAGACGATCAAGAAGGGCGACTACGTGCTGATCCTCGCCAACCTGATCTGCGAGAAGAAAGTCGTGGCCGAATTCGGCGAGACCGAGGGGATTTTTGAGTCGTAGGACTCTCACTGCTAAGCCATGAAGCCCTGGGTTCGGATTCTACTCACAGCGATAACCATCGTTTTAGTTGAGTTTCTTTTGATGGTTATAGGGGGAATATTAGGAATGGGAAATACCCAATCAGACAGAAGAACGGCTCTAACCTTTGGCTATATCGTCAACGCAATTGCCTTTTTCCCTTTTCGCTTTTTCTCAAGCAGTCTTTCTATCGACTGGGTTCTTTCATCGCCCAAAGTATTTCCAACCATCTTTTACGTTTTGAGCTTGTCACTCAAAACAGCAGCGTTTAACTGGCTTTTCACTCGAAAGACGGCTAAGCAATAGTCTAAACTCGCAACCCGAGCATCGGCGCGACGGCTTCCAGAATCTCGTCCTCGGGCGTGCCTTCGACGATGCCGAACATCATGCGGCGCACCAGCGGCCCCACGTTTTCATGGCGCACGCCGAGCTGCTCGGCCATCGATCGGCAATGGTCAATCTCGTGTTGGTCCACCACCCCGTCGGCCAGCATGACTTGCACCAGGTCATACAACTGGTCAAACCGCGCCTCGGGTGCTTGGCTGACCACCAGGACGCGGTCCTTGCTCGTCGCCTCGATCATCTGGTCCACCTCGCGGCGGGCATAGCCGTACTTCTCGCCCACCTTGTAGAGCATCCCCCGCTCGGCGCGGTCAATGTCCTCGTCGACCTTGGTCATGGCGATTAGGTTGCGAAAGTGGTCGAGCTTCGACTCTTCCTCGGCGGTTTGAAAAACTCGTAGCATGGCTGGGCAGGGCCTGGATTGTCCCCTAACTTCGAGAATGACCGCGAGAATTGCGCGGCCCAACCATGAATTCTTCCCTAACCCTGCCTCTACTTGCCGATTTGGGCGTCAGCACTCTGCTGCGCGACTTCGTGTTGCTATCCATGGGTGCTCTGGTGCTGGGCCTGGTCTTCAAGTTGGCCCGCCAGCCGACGATCGTGGCTTACATCGTGGTGGGCATTGTGGTCTCCGCCCTTTTTGGGGATGAGGTCGAGAAGCGCGCGCATTTTGTTGAAGAGATTGGGTCGCTGGGTCTGATCCTCTTGATGTTTTTCATCGGGATGGAAATCTCGCTGCCCGAACTGGTGCGTAACTGGAAGGCACCGGTGTTGGGCACCTTACTTCAGATCGCGGTCAGCGTGGTGGCCATGGTCCTCATTGGCCTCAACGATTGGAACCACTGGGACCTGCGCGAATCGATACTGATTGGGCTGGTCATTTCTTTGTCCAGTTCGGCGGTGGTGTTCACGGTGCTCGAACAACGCGGGTTGATGCACTCGGGGCTGGGGAGCAAGGTGATCGGCATTCTGTTGATTCAAGACATCTTGGTGGTGCCCATGCTCATTGGTGTGGACCTGTTGGGGGGCGAAAAAGTGCCCACCCATGAAATCGTGAAAGCCAGCATCGGCGGGGCGTTGGTGTTGGGGTTCATGGCGTTTTTGGTGATCAAGCGAACCCTGCGACCCCCAGCTTTTGTGGTCCGAATGGTCAAGCACGATCAGGATTTGCTGGTCTTTGGCGGCTTTTTGCTCTGCTTTGGTTTTGCGGCCACGACGGGTCTTTTGGGTCTTTCTTCGGCCTTGGGTGCCTTTGTGGCGGGCCTGTTGGTTTCCTCGTTGGGCGGCTCACACCGAGTTCATGAGGCCCTCAATGCCTTTCGGGTGGTATTTTTGGCGGTGTTTTTTGTCTCCATTGGCCTGCTGGTTGATTTGCCGTTCGTTTGGGCGAACTGGGGCAGCATTCTGTTGACCGTTTTTCTGATCTTTTTGACCAACAATGTGATTAACGCTGTTGTCCTCAAGTACATGGGAGCGGGCTGGTCCGAGGCGTTTTTCGGGGGCGCGCTGCTCAGTCAGGTGGGCGAGTTCAGCTTCGTACTGGCCGTCGCGGGCCATTCCACGGGCTTGATTCCCGACTTTTACTATAAGGAGATCTTGGCCACCATTGTGATTTCCTTGCTGCTTAGCTCGCTGTGGATCGAAGTGGTAAGCCACACCAACCATTTCATGCGAAGCAAACGCAGCCGCATCCGAACCATGCTCCAGCGCACCAAGCCCTTACCCAAGGACGCGCCATGAAGTGGTACCAGGCCCAACTCCGCTTGCGGTCTTACCCTCGGGGGTTTCATTTGATTACCGCCGATGTGGTCGGTGGCTTAGCTGAACTCCGCGAGATCAACGTGGGCATGCTGCAAGTCTTCATCCAGCACACCTCGGCTTCGCTAACGATCAACGAAAACGCCGACCCCACGGTCCGCGGCGACTTCGAACGGCACTTGAATGTGATGGTCCCCGAAGGCCAGTCGTACTATGAACATGACTACGAAGGCGACGACGACATGCCCGCCCACATCAAGGCCTCGATGATGGGCAGCTCGGTGCTGATTCCCGTAACGAACGGTCGGTTGAACCTGGGGACCTGGCAAGGCATCTATTTGTGCGAGCACCGCGACCAGGGCGGAAGCCGCGCACTGGTCCTGACGGCCTGGGGAGAATGAGTGGGCCCAGAGCCTGGGCGATTGGTGACGTACACGGTTGCCGAAAGACGTTGGAGGCCCTGCTGGATGCACTCGGCCCGACCAAGGCGGACGAGCTGATCTTCCTGGGCGACTACATCGACCGGGGGCCGGATTCGCGTGGGGTGCTTGACCTGCTCATGCGTTTGCAGGACGAGGGCTACCAAACCGTGTTCCTGCGCGGCAACCACGAACAGCTTCTGCTCGATAGCTGCCGCGACATGCGAGCCAATTTGATGTGGCAAAGCAACGGCGGCGACAAGATGCTCGCGGAGTTTGGCGTCCGCCTCGCCGCCGATTTGCCCCAAGGCTACCTCGATTTCATCGAAGCGACGGCGCTTTATCACGAAACCGGGCGGTTCATCATGGCTCATGCGGGCATCGACTTGCATTCCGACGACCTGTTTGGCGACCCGAACATTCTGTTGTGGCAGCGCAAGATCACGGGCAGCCTCGCGCGGCTCGACGGGCGGACTTTCGTGCATGGCCACACGCCCACGACCCTCGAGGAAGTCCGCCGACAGGTGGAACGAAAGGATCCGATTCTGTGCCTCGACACGGGGTGTGTTTATGCCCATTCCAAGCCGGGGATGGGTGTCCTCACGGCGTTGGAGCTCAACAGCAATGCGCTGACTGTTCAGCCCTTTTGCGGCTGATTGTGCGCTGGACGTTAGCGGGCCGATGCCCGCTGCAAGCGGTCGCGCAATGCTTCGGCCAAGCCCTCTCCCTGAGGTTCTTCGCAGAGTAACACGCTGAGCTTCAAGGTGTCTAGGTAGCGCAGCCCCGCGTACAGGTGGCGGGCCACTTCTTCCAAATTGCCCGTCTGGCTGAGGCGCACTTGCTGGTTTTCAGGCACTTCGGCCAAGGTTTGGGCGAACGAAAGCACCCCGACTTCTTTCGGGTTGTGGCCCCGAATCAGCTCGGAGGGATCGCCAAGGAGAAGGCGGGTTTGGGGGGCATAATGACTGGGCAGTTGGCCCGGAGCTTGAGGCTCGGCGCTCAATTGTGCACGGACGACGGGTCCAAAGGCCATGAGCTCCTTTGCCGTGATACGCCCGGGGCGGTGGATCACGATGCGGTTGTCTTCAAACCCCACAATCGTCGATTCGATGCCCACCTCGCAGGGGCCGCCGTCCAAGATGTAGCCGAGCTTGTCGCCCAATTGGTCGGCGACGTGTTGAGCACTGGTGGGGCTTACGTAGCCCGATGGATTTGCGCTCGGCGCGACGAGCGGTGTGCCGAGGGCTTCGAGCAGTTCCAAGGTCAGGGGGTGGCGCGGGATGCGCAGGGCCACGCGGGCGTTTCCGTTGGTCACAATGTCGGGCACCTTGGCGCTGCGTGGCAACAGCATCGTCAGCGGACCGGGCCAGAAGGTTTCGGCCAACCGGGCGGCGACCTGAGGCACACTGGCCAGGTAGGGCTTGGCGGCCTCCAGGCTCGCCACGTGAAGGATCAGGGGGTTGTTGCGCGGGCGGCCCTTGGCGCGAAAAATGTCGTCGATAGCTTTGACGTCCAGTGCATTAGCGGCCAGCCCGTAGACCGTTTCGGTCGGGATTCCGACCAATTCGCCGGCTTCCAAACAAGCCTGGGCGCGTCGAACGTCGCGGCCAATTTCGGGGGACATGGTTAGCGGTAAAGTGGCGAAAGCTAGGCGGAGACCGTGGCGGTCAGGTTGCCCAAGATGCGGTGCATGTGGGCGTTCATCTGTTCGCAACGAGCCTCGATGAACTCGCGGATTTGGTCTTCGGTCTGCACGAACGGGCCTTTGGGTTCCTTGCGAATCGATGGCAGAAATTCGAGCAAGCCGGGGGCCGTGTTTTCCGGATGAAACTGCAAGGCGAGCACGCTCTGGCCATAGCTGAAGGCTTGGTGCGGACAGGCATTGCTGGTCGCCAGCAAGGTGGCACCCTCGGGCAAGTCGAAGGTATCACCGTGCCATTGGAAGATGAGCATCTTGTCGGGAATGCCTTCGAACACCGGGTCGAACCGACCGGCTTCCGTTTTCTCGATCTCATGCCAGCCGATCTCGCGCACATCGTGTTGGTAGACCTCCGCGCCCAAGGCCGCGGCGATGAGCTGCGCACCGAGACACACGCCCAAAACGATCACGCCCTTGTCGATGGCCTCCTTGATGATCGCCAGTTCCTTGTCGATCCAGGGGTACTTCTCGCGCTCGTACACACCCATCGTGCCGCCCATCAGGACGAGCATGTCGATGCCCTCCAGGCTTTCGGGATAGTCCTCGCCCTTGTCCACGCGGGTGTAGGCGATCTCCCACCCTTGCTCGGTGAACCAGGGGCCCATGCCGTCGAGGTCCTCGAAGGCTTCGTGTTGGAAAACCTGGACGCGGGGCATGAGCGGGGCGGCTAGGCTTGCAGTTGCAGTTGCGAGACGTCGCGGGCTTCCAGTTGGGAATGGCCCATCAGGAACTGGTCGACTTCGCGGGCGCATTCGCGGCCTTCGGCAATCGCCCAGACCACCAGGGATTGGCCCCGGCGCAGGTCGCCCGCCGCAAAGACTTTGGGGACCGAAGTGGCATAGCCGTCGGCTTTCACGTTGCCGCGCTCGTCCTTCTCGACTTTCAGGTCGTCAACCAGACCCTCGTGCTGGGGATGCACAAAACCAATGGCCAGCAGCGCGAGGTCGCACTCGATGGTTTGCTCGGTGCCTTCCTTGATCTCCCACTTCGGCTTTTTGCCCGGATCGGGTTCGCTCCAGCCCATTTCGGCCAGGACCACGCCTTTCAGGTTGCCCTTTTCGTCGCCGATGAAATTCTTGGTGTACAAGGCCCATTGGCGATTCACGCCCTCTTCGTGCGAGGAAGAGGTGCGCAGCATCATCGGCCACAGGGGCCAAGGGGTTTGCTCGCTGCGTTCGGCGGGCGGACGTTCGAGCAGCTCAATCTGCATGACCGATTTCGCGCCGTGGCGGTTCGAGGTGCCCACGCAGTCGGACCCCGTGTCGCCCCCACCGATCACAAGCACGCGCTTGTCGGTGGCCCAAATCTCCTCGGTGTTCACGGGCAGGCCCGAAACGCGGCGGTTTTGTTGGGTCAGGAAGTCCATCGCGAAATGAACGCCTTTGAACTCGCGGCCCGGAATCGGCAAGTCGCGCGGAATGGTCGAACCACCCGTTAGAACTACGGCATCGAAACCATCCATTAAGTCTTTGACCGAGATGTCGACCCCCACGTTCGTATTGGTGCGGATCTCCACGCCTGCTTCCACCATCAGGGCTTCGCGGCGTTCAACGACCCACTTCTCCAATTTGAAATCCGGGATGCCGAAGCGAAGCAGCCCCCCGATTTTCTCGTGACGTTCGAATAGTGTGACCGAATGGCCCGCGCTGTTCAGTTGATCGGCGGCGGCCATTCCTGCGGGACCTGCGCCCACCACCGCGACCTTCTTGCCTGTGCGGCTTTTCGGCGTGCGGGGTTTCATCAGGCCCAGCTCGAAGGCTTTCTCGGCGATGTTCTTCTCGATGAACTCAATGGCGACCGGCGGCTGGTTGATGCCCAGCACACAGGAGGCCTCGCAAGGCGCGGGGCAAATCCGCCCCGTGAATTCGGGGAAGTTGTTGGTCGAGGTCAGGATGTCGGTGGCCAGGCCCCAGTTCTCCTCGTAACACGCGTCGTTGAACTCGGGAATGATGTTCCCCAGCGGGCAACCGCTGTGACAGAACGGCACGCCACAGTCCATGCAACGCGCGGACTGCTCCTTCAGCAACGGGGCTGCGGGCAGGGGCTCGAACTCCTTGTAATCTTTAACGCGCTCGTCGACCGGGCGTTTCTTGGGGAGCTCCCTCGATTTTTCGAGGAATCCGGTGGGTTTACCCATGGATTTCGATTTTAGGCTTTTCGTCGAGACGTTCGCGGGGTTGCTGCGCATGAAGCTTCGCCTTCATCAGGACGGCTTTGTAGTCGCGCGGCATCACCTTGACGAACTTTTTGGTTTCCGTTTCCCAGTTGTCCAAGATCATCTTGGCCACCGGGCTTTCGGTGTGTTTCAGGTGGCTGGTCACGTAGCGACGCAAGGTCACCAGATCGGACTCTTCCATGGGGTCCAGGTCGACCATCTCGGGGTTCACCTTGCTGGGGAACTCGCCGTTCGGGTCGTAGACATAGGCCACCCCGCCGCTCATACCAGCCGCGAAGTTGCGGCCGGTTTCGCCCAGGATGATGGCCACCCCACCAGTCATGTATTCACAGGCATGGTCGCCCACGCCTTCCACGACTGCGTGGACACCCGAGTTGCGCACACAGAAGCGCTCGCCTGCCATCCCGCGGATGTAGGCGCGCCCCGAAGTGCCGCCATAGAAGGCCACGTTGCCGACCACGATTTGGTCCTCGGCCACGAATTTCGAGGCCTTCGAGGGGTAGAGGATCAGCTTTGCGCCCGAGAGGCCCTTGCCGAAGTAGTCGTTCGCGTCGCCTTCCACTTCGAGGGTCAGGCCTTTGGCCCCGAATACCCCGAAGCTTTGGCCCGCCGAGCCGTGGAACTTCAAATGAATGGTATCACCGGGCAAGCCTTCGCCTCGGTACTTCTTCGAAATCTCGTTCGAGAGAATCGCGCCAACCGATCGGTCGGTATTGACAATCGGCAAGTCGGCCGAGATTTTCTCGCGCTTTTCGAGGGCGGGTTTCGCCACCTCCAGCATGCGCCAGTCGAGGACGTTCTCCAGGCCGTGGTCCTGTGACTCGGTGTTGTGAATGTCGGTCTGCGCATCGCGCGGTTCGACATACAGCACCCGCGAGAGGTCCAGGTTTTTGTGCTTCCAGTGGGTGATGTCGGGGCGCTTTTGCAGCATGTCGGCCCGACCCACCATCTCGTCGATGGTGCGGAAGCCCAGCTCGGCCATGATTTCGCGCAGGTCCTGCACCAAGAACTCAAAGAAGTTCACCACGTGGTCCGCATCGCCAGTGAAGCGTTTGCGGAGCACAGGGTTCTGGGTAGCGACACCAACGGGACAGGTATTCAGGTGGCACTTGCGCATCATGATGCAGCCTTCGACCACCAGCGCGGCAGTCGCAACGCCCCATTCCTCTGCACCAAGCAGGGCAGCCATCGCGATGTCGCGGCCGGTTTTCATCTGGCCGTCGGCTTGCAGGACCACGCGGCTGCGCAGTTTGTTGCGCACCAAGGTTTGGTGGGCTTCACTCACGCCCAGCTCCCATGGCAGACCTGCATGGCGGATCGAGGAAAGCGGCGAGGCACCCGTTCCGCCGTCGTGGCCGGAAATCAGGATGACATCAGCCTTCGCTTTCGCAACACCCGAAGCAACAGTCCCTACACCAGCCTCGGCAACAAGTTTCACGTTGATGCGGGCAGCGCGGTTCGCGTTCTTCAAATCGAAGATTAGCTGGGCCAAATCCTCAATCGAGTAGATGTCGTGGTGCGGCGGTGGCGAAATGAGGCCTACGCCCGGGGTACTGTGACGCACCCGTCCGATCCACTCGTCGACTTTGTGGCCGGGCAGTTGCCCACCCTCGCCGGGCTTCGCGCCCTGTGCCATCTTGATTTGAATCTCGGCGGCGTTGGTTAGGTAGTAGCTGGTCACCCCAAAACGGCCCGAAGCCACTTGCTTGATGGCCGAGCGCTCCCAGTCGCCGTTGGCTTTCGGGAAGAAGCGAATCTCGTCCTCGCCCCCTTCGCCCGAATTGGACTTCGCGCCGAGGCGGTTCATGGCAATGGCCAAGGTCGAATGCGCTTCGTGCGAAATCGAACCGAAGGACATGGCCCCTGTCGCAAAGCGGCGGTAGATCTTCTCGGCGGGCTCGACCTCGGAAATCGAGATCGACTTGCCTTTGCGGAAGCCGAGCAGCCCCCGCAGGGTGGCGGCCTTTTGTGTTTGGTCGTTGATCAGCTCCGCGTACTTCTTGTACACCTGGTAGTCGCCCATTTTCGTGGCGTGCTGGAGCAGGTGAATGGTCTGCGGGTTAAAGAGGTGATACTCGCCGCGGCGTTTCCATTGATAGACCCCGCCCACTTCCAGGTGCGGATTGGGGATCGGGCTTTCAGGGAACGCCAGTTTGTGCTTTTGTAGGGCTTCCTTCGCCAAGTGGTCGAAGGTCATTCCCTCGATGCGCGAAACGGTGCCGTTGAAGCACTTATCCACTACCTCGGTGCTCAGGCCCAGGGCCTCGAAGATCTGCGCGCCTTGGTACGACTGGAGGGTTGAGATGCCCATCTTCGAGAAGATTTTCCGCAAACCGTAGCCCATGCCGTACACGAAGTTGTGGTGGGCTTCCACCAGGCTCAGTTCGCCTTCGATCAGGCCCTTTTCGTGCAGTTCCTCAATGGTCTGGTAGGCCAAGAACGGATAGACCGCCCCCGCGCCGTAGCCAATCAAGGTCGCGACATGGTGGGTCTCGGTGATGTCGCCTGCTTCGAGGATGATGCCACATTGAGCCCGCATCCCTGCGCGGATCAGCGCGTGGTGCACGGCCCCACAAGCCATGAGCGAGGGAATCGGTGCCAAGTTGGCGGTGACGTTGCGGTTCGAGAGGATCAGGATGTTCGCTCCGCCTTTGACCGCCTGAACGGCTTGTTCGCAAAGGGCATCAATGGCGCCTTCCAGCACGCCCGCCGACTCCTGGGCCGGGAACAAGGCGTCGAGGGTCGCGGCTTGATAGCTCGATTCGGGATCGATGTACTTGAGTTTCAAGAACTCGACCTCGCTGAGGATCGGCTGGCGGATCTGAATCTTGGCTGCGTGCTCGGGGGTCTCCGAAAGGATGTTGCGGCTGCGCCCCACGTGGGTGAACAGCGACATGACCAGTTTCTCGCGGATCGGGTCGATCGGCGGGTTGGTCACCTGGGCGAACAGTTGCTTGAAGTAGTGCGCAAGGTGCTGGCTCTGGTCGCTGAGGATCGGCAGCGGCGTGTCGATGCCCATCGAACCGAGGGGCTCGGTGCCTTTCTCACAGAATTTCGCCAGGACAATCTTGAGGTCCTCGGTGGTATACCCATGGGCCTGTTGTTGCACCAAGAGGTCGGGCTCCTCAGCGGGTGCTTCGGTTTTCTCGGGCAGTTTGTCGAGGTAGACCGAGTTTTCTTTGATCCAGTCGCCGTAGGGCTGCTGCGAGCAGATGCGCTCCTTGAGTTCTTTGTCCGAGACGATGCGGCCTTCCTCCAAGTCGGCCACGAAAATGCGGCCCGGACGTAAGCGTCCCTTGCGAACCACTTTCGCAGGGTCCACTTGCAGGGCACCGGTTTCCGAACCCATCACCAGGATGTCGTCGTCAGTGACCAGGAAACGCGAGGGGCGCAGACCGTTGCGGTCGAGGGTGGCACCCACGAATTTTCCGTCGGTGAACGAGATCGAGGCGGGGCCGTCCCAAGGCTCCATCAAGTTGGCGTGGTATTCATAGAACGCCCGCTTGACGGGGTCCATGTCGGGATGTTCCTGCCAGGCTTCGGGCACGAGCATCATCATCACGTGCGGCAGCGAGCGGCCACTGTGCAGCATCAGCTCGATGGCGTTGTCCAGGTTCGCCGAGTCCGATTGTTTGTGCGAACAGATCGGCAGGAGCAGTTCCAGCTCTTCGGGTGTGAAATGGCTCGATTCCAAGATCGCCTCGCGGGCACTCATCCAGTTCACGTTGCCGCGCACGGTGTTGATCTCGCCGTTGTGGGCAATGTAGCGGAACGGTTGAGCCAACCGCCACTTGGGGAAGGTGTTGGTCGAGAACCGCGAGTGAACCACCGAAATGGCCGACACCAAGCGCTCGTCCTGCAAGTCCAAATAGAATGGGCGCACCTGCCAGGTGGTCAGCATGCCCTTGTAGGTGATTGTCTTGTAGGACAGCGAAGCGAAGTAGAACTGGTCGAACGAGCCTTCTACTTTGTCGTGCACTTGATGCTCGGCGTAGTTGCGCGCCACGTACATCTTGCGCTCGAAGGCGTCGCCGTCTGTGACGCCAGCGGGGCGACCGACGAACATCTGCTCCATGTACGGCATGGCCGCGAACGACGAGGGACCGATGTCCGCGCCTTTCGGATCGACGGGCAAAACCCGGTAGCCAAGAATCGGCAGGCCTACTTTCTTGAAGGCCTTCTCCATGATGGTCCGCGCCTCGCGGCGGTTGGCTTGGTCCTGGGGCAAATAGAGCATGCCCACGCCGTATTCGCCGGCGGCGGGCAGGGTAACGCCCTGTTCCTTCATTTCCTCGCGAAGGAAGGCGTCGGGTACCTGGAGGAGGACGCCTGCACCGTCGCCCGTGTTGGCCTCACAGCCACAGGCACCGCGGTGCTCCATGTTCACAAGCATGGTAATGGCATCCTGCACAATCTGGTGCGAAGGTTTGCCTTTCAAGTGGGCGACGAAGCCGATGCCGCAAGAGTCGTGCTCGAACTCGGGGCGGTACAGGCCGGAAAGCGGATGCTGCTGAGTCATGGATCGAATGCGTGTCTCAAAGTGGAGCGGGGATTGGCCCCATCCGGCCTCACAGTGCATGACTGCATGTGAACGCGCGAACCCTCCAAAGAGAGAACTTCGAAGATACCAAAAGGATCGCAGATTTTGAACGTTCCTCAGGCGATTGCAGGACGGGAAGCCCTGGGGTGCTTCGAATAATCCAACAATCGCCTGGAATCTGACGGATTTCTGCCGGATTGATTCGTGGCCTCACAGACCTACCGGGCCCGAACTGGTGATATGGTAGGCGTTAATTGAATCCTTCTAAGAAGTTTCGAAGAAAGCCCCCCCGGTTTCGTCCAAGTCTCGTAGGGCTCGGGTTACCTTTGTAACAATTCGAAAATACAACGACAGACGACCCGCACTGATTCAAACGCTACGACTTCCCCTATCCACAACGATGATGACCCTTTTTGACACCCCTACTCGTCGCGACGCCAAGCTACACATGCGCGCCCTGATCGGACTTGCGCTGGCTGATGGAAAAATCGCACGAAGCGAATACGAATGCCTCTTGAAGATCGCCAAGGCCCGCGGCCTCGGCAACGAATCGCTCAAGCGCATGATCCGCAACCACAAAAACACGCCAATTTCGCTTCCAGATAGCTTGGACGCCAAATTCGAGCAACTCTTCGACCTCTGCCAAGTGATGCTCGCCGACGGCGTGATCGACGAGAAGGAGACCGAGTTTTGCGAACAGGTGGCCCTGCGCCTTGGCCTCTCAAAAATCACAAGCGGCCTCTTGGTTCGCAAGATCACCGACGGGCTGTTGGCGGAACTACCAAAAGAAGAGATTCGCGAAGAGTCGGAAGCCTTCCTTTCGTAGTCATAACTACGTATCCCACGTACAAAAAAGGCGACCTTCGGGTCGCCTTTTTTCTTGGCATCGTCTCATTGAAGCAAACCCATGAGATCTAGGAATTGTCATATCCTGGTCCTCCCGGTTTACGGGTTGGCCCTACGATCTTCGGGCGAATCCGGATGTAGCGCAACCAACGACTGGCAGGGTTATTGGTCTCGCGTTCAGAGCGTTGGAGGTACTGTCGGACCGCATCCACGTCATAACGGTCCAGCGGATGAAGCCGCGAGGTGTCCAGCGGGGGCACTTTGATGTCTTTCTGGCGGGCCCGCTCGATCATTGAGTCGATGCGCACCCGGTGCAGGCTATCGAGTGCCAGACTGTCCAGTCCCAAACTGTCGACCAGCTCAACCCAGCTTTGCAACGCAGTTTCCAACTTGGGTGCGTCGCTGGGCTGGTGGCACAGGCCACAGACCCGTTTGAATAACCCTTTTCCGTGGTCGAGCAGCAGCACACTGTAGCGGTAAAGCGAATCATCGACCACCACGGTGTCGCTCGCCCAGCCCTTTTCATATTGGACTTGGTACATCAACTGGCCGCTGATGTGGTAGTAGGAACTGCGGCCGACCTCGCGGTCCTCATCGAAATGCTGAATGCGCTGCAGCGACCCGTTGGGGTAGTAGGTCACCCAGGTGCCCACTCGCATGCCTTGTAGGTAGTGCTGTTCGCTGTAAATCGACCCGTCGGGGTAAAACTCGACGTAGGTGCCGTTGTTGGGCCGGGCAACGGGCTCGGATTCCCGTTCTTGTTCGGCCAACAGCCGCCCAAAGACGTTGACACCCCAAGCGATCAGAACCACCGATAATCCACTCACCAGCGCAATGTGCAGGGCTTTTCGAACTGGTTCTCCCCGCAAAGTGGCCATATCGTGGCGTGATCTGGTTGGGCACCAAGCGCCGCGCCGCTATTTGGTGCTAACTACCGTGCTGCCGATCATGTGGCCGCCCTGGTAGAGTTGGATTTTGCTGTTCCCCACCGCGAAAGCTGAACCCTTGCGGTAGATGAAGGTGACTTCTTGCTTGGTGTTAGTGAACATGATCTCTTTTTTCATCGAGTACTTCTCGCGGCTGCCGTCGCTGAGTGTGAAGGTGCCCCCGCCGTCGCTTTCGTCGACCAGGACTACACCACTTGGGTCAACCACGCGCAGGTAGATCTCTTTGTTATCCAACGAGGCTACGTTGTTCTCGCCCAAGCTAAAGCGGACACGCAGTTTGTCGACGTTTTTGGCTTTAAAGGGCGCACTGTCATCCTCCTTTCCTTTTTCGTTGATCGATACCACGCGCAGGTTTTCGGCGCGAAGGATTGAACCAACGTCCACCTTCTTCTGCAAGACATCCATGTCCTCGAGCATCATCTCGCGCTCGACGGCCATTAGTTCGGTGACTGAACCCAGCGAGTCGTTTGCCGCTTTCAGGCGGGCCAGCTGGCTGTCTTTTTCCTTCAGGTCCATCTCGTACTTGGCGATCTTCTCCTCGATCTCCTTTTCAAGCTTGGTCCGTTGGGCATAGTTGTAATTCTTGCTCTTGCGCAGGTCGGCGATCAGAACGTTCAGCTCGGCAATCTGTTTGTCGAGTGAATCGTTTTTGAGGCCCATCTCGTCGCGCTCGGCTTTGATGCGCTCGTACTGCTCCTTGAGGTCTTCGAGTTGTTTCTTTTGGTCGGCGATCTCGACAGTCTGCGTCTCAATCGTTTCGGCCTGTTCCTCGGTGGTGTCCTTCTGCTTCTGCAGCTCCAAGTAGAGGTAGACCGCTGCGCCACCCAAACCAAGCAGGGCAATGATCAAAACGATGATCAGTCCTTTATTCCCTTTCTTTTTCTCGGGGGCTTCGGGCCGGGGACGGGGACCGCCTTGGGGTCCGCTCGGTGGTGTCGGAGTAGAAAGATCGCTCATGAGGGAAGGATAAGGGTCGTTAGAGAAACGAAAGTTACGAATTGCGTGGGCAAACGATGGATTATTTGGAAAGTGGGCCCTCTGGGAGGGTGAAAGGGCTGCTGCTCACCACAAAAGAAAAGGTACAAAGGAATTCCCCCACAGTGCAATGGGGTCTGAAGCCAGCAATTGGACCTAATGGGCCACCAGCCAGTTAGGGCCCGACCCGGCTTCGACCAGCAGGGGCACCTTCAAATCCAGCGCGCCGCTCATCAGTTCGATGACCTTTTCCTTCAACAGCGGCAACTCGTCCTCAAAGGCATCGAACACCAGCTCATCGTGCACCTGGAGGACCATCTGGCTTTTCAGCTTCTCGGTTTTCATCCAGGCGTGGATGTGGATCATGGCCAGCTTGATCAGGTCGGCAGCCGAGCCCTGAATGGGGGCGTTGATGGCGTTGCGCTCGGCGAAGCCCCGTTGGTTCTGGTTGCGCGAATTGATGTCGGCCAGGTAGCGGCGGCGGCCCAGGATCGTCTCGACGTATTCCTTCTCTCGCGCTCGCTGGATCATTTCGTCCATGTAGCATTTGACCGCCGGGAACTTGGTGAAGTAGGCTTCGATGATTTCGGCGGCTTCGGTCCGCGAGATGCCCAGGCGTTGCGCCAGCCCGAAGGCCGAGATCCCGTAGATGATCCCGAAGTTGACCATTTTGGCCTTGCTTCGTTGCTCGGAAGTCACGTCTTCGAGGTTCACGCCGAAGACCTTTGCGGCGGTGGATTTGTGGATATCCTCGCCCGAACGGAAGGCTTCGATCATCGACTCATCCCCCGAAAAGGAGGCCATGATGCGAAGCTCCACCTGCGAGTAGTCGGCCGAAAGCAAGACACGCCCCTCGCCGCCGGGGACGAAGGCCTTGCGGATTTCCCGGCCCCGCGA
>CAYGKP010000006.1:11351-28859 GCA_964350605.1 uncultured Cytophagales bacterium | reverse complement strand
AGTCATTGGTGAGCATCTCGAAGAACAAGAGGTTCTTCATATCAACCCGGATCAGCCCCCTCCACTTTCGCTTCAAAGCTTCTTTTGTTGTTCCAGATCAGCACCTCGACGATCGAGGTCTCTTCGCCTTCCTCGGTAAACTGCAACGAAAGGCGACGCCCTTCCAATGTCCAAGTACCTTCCCAGTCTCGCGGCGGAAGGCCTTCTTCCTCGTAGCTGGGCACCGAACTCATGTACCACTGGTAGCTGAACGTCCCATCCGACCGGAAGTGATAGATCACAAACACCCTCCGCCCGATTTTTTGGGGCTTGTCCGTCTTCAGGAAAGGCGAAGGGCCTTCCCACCCTTTTCCTTTGCGAACCATCTTGGCGTGCCAGTATCCGATCAAGTCCTCCCGATCACCTTGAAACGGTTTTTGTGCCTGGACTAACGATAAACCGCCTAGCAGCGTCGCAAGCAGAAAAAGAGAGAAGCGTTTCATCCCCCCAAGGTACCGCTTCCCCAATCGGGCCGCAATCCGTAGCTTCACCTTATGGATGCGCCCCACCCCCTCAAGCAACTCGAACTCCTCGCCAGTCTCCAAGAACTGCATGGGGAAAACCCCTTCAAAGTTCGTGCCCTGCGCACCAGCTTGGAAGACCTGGAGCGCGCCGGGCTCGACCCTGCTACGGCTTCTGAGGCCGACTTGAAAGCCGCCTCCTCCGACTCGCTGACCGAAAAGATTCTAGCCCTGCGCGAAGGGTCATTCCCCGAGTTGGACAACCTGATCGAATCCACTCCAGCGGGTGTGATTGACATGATGAGCATCTCGGGCTTGGGGCCCAAACGGCTCCGATCCCTCTGGCAGGAACACGGCATCGAATCGCCAAAGGCACTCCTCAAAAAAGCCCAGTCCGGCGAGCTAGCCAAGCTGAAAGGCTTCGGCGAGAAGACCCAGGAGCAAATCCTGCAAGCCCTCCTCTTTCAAGATGCGATGGCGGGCAAGTACCTCTACGCCGAGGTGGAGGAAACCGCCTTGGTCTGGGAAGCCAAACTGAAGAAAGCCGACGGGGCCCAAGATGTCTCCCTGGCTGGGCAAGTGCGCCGCTGTCTGGAGGTTGTTGACGAGTTGGAACTGGTCGTTTCGACCGAAGCACCGGGGCAAGTGGCCGCGTGGCTCAATAAGCAATCGGACCTGAAAGCCGACCCGAAAGCCTCGGGACCTTTCAGCTGGCGGGGCCAGCTGCGCGAGCCCGATTTGGCCCTGATCGTGCGCTTTGCGAACCCCGATCGGTATGCACCCACGTTGCTGATCCACTCCGCTTCGCCCGAGCATCTTTCGCTGCGCGACGGTCGGCAAGAGACCCTACTGGAGGTAGCCACCAGCACCGATTCCATTTCCGAGGATGGTCTGTATGAGAAAGCAGGCCTTCCCTACTGCCCCCCCGAACTTCGCGAAGCAGGCACCGACAAAGCCTGGCGCGGCGAGACCCCCACCAAGCTGTTGGAAGTCTCGGACATGGTGGGCATTCTTCATGCTCACTCGACCTACTCGGATGGGCAGAACACCTTGGAGGAAATGGCCAAGGCCTGCATCGAGAAGGGCTATGCCTACCTGGGCATCACCGACCATTCGAAGAGCGCGTTTTACGCCAATGGCCTGGACGAGGACCGCATCGCCAAACAACACGCCGAGATCGACAAGCTAAACGAGCAGCTTGCGCCCTTCCGCATTTTCAAAGGCATCGAGTCGGACATCCTGGCCGACGGCTCGCTCGACTACCAACAGGACGTGTTGGCCTCTTTCGACTTCATTGTCTCGTCGATCCATTCGGGGTTACAGATGGACAAGGCCAAGGCCACCCAGCGCCTCATCAAGGCGATTGAAAACCCCTACACCACCATCCTGGGCCATTCGACTGGGCGGCTGCTCTTGCGCCGCGAGGGCTATCCCATCGACCCGGTGCAGGTGATCGACGCAGCGGCGGCAAATGGGGTCTGCATCGAGATCAACGCCAACCCCCGCCGCCTCGACATCGACTGGCGGTGGGTGCCTTATGCACTCGAAAAGGGTGTCACGCTCTCGGTCAACCCCGACGCCCACCGCATCGCGGGCATTGATGATGTGAAATACGGCGTACTGGTCGCGCGGAAAGGCGGCCTCGATGCAGCTCGTTGCTTGAACAGTTGGTCGGTTGCGCAGGTTGAAGAGTTCTTCGGCAAGCGGAAGTAGCTTGCGCCCCATGGCTGCCCCCAAAAAGATTCTCGTCCTGCGCTTCTCCTCCATCGGAGACATTGTGCTCACCACGCCCGTCCTGCGCGGGCTGAAGGAACAGCTTGGCGCAGAGGTGCACTACGCCACCAAGCCCGGCTTCCGGGGCATCCTGGAAACCAACCCGCGGGTTGATAAGCTCCACACCCTCGACGGCTCGATTTGGCAACTGATCAAAGCCCTGCGCAAGGAACGCTTCGACCATGTGGTCGACTTGCACAACAACCTGCGCACGCGGCTGATCAAGTTGTTCCTCCTCAAGCCTTCGACAACGTTTCGAAAACTCAACTGGCAGAAGTGGCTGCTGGTCCGCTTCAAGATCAACAAGCTGCCCCGTGTCCATGTGGTCGATCGCTATTTGGTGACAGTCCAAAAACTTGGGGTGAAGCCCGACGACCTGGGCCTGGAATACTACCTGAACCCCACCGACGAGGTCGAGCCCGACTGGCTGCCCACAACCTATCGGAAAGATTTCGTCGCGGTCGTAGTTGGTGCGAAGCACGCCACCAAACGGTTGCCCGTCGAACGACTGATCGAACTCTGCGACCGGATCAACCGGCCCATCGTCCTGCTCGGCGGCCCCGAGGATGCACCCGTGGGTGAAGAGATCGAGCGGTTCTTTACCATCGATCAAAGCAAACCCGGGGACGAAGAGACGCTGGAACGAGAACTCAACAAAAAAGCACGGGTCTTCAACGGCTGCGGGAAATTCAGCCTCGGCCAATCGGCTTCGTTGGTCCAGCAATCCAACTACGTGTTCACGCACGACACGGGCCTGATGCACATCGCCGCGGCGTTTGGGAAGACCATTTTCAGCACCTGGGGCAACACGGTTCTCGACTTCGGGATGTATCCCTACCGCACAAAATTCACGGTGTTCGAGAAGCAGGGTCTCAGTTGCCGCCCTTGTTCAAAGATCGGTTACAACGCCTGCCCCAAGGGTCACTTCAAGTGCATGAACGAAGTGGTGTTCGACTTTTTCCTGCCCTGAGTGGTTTGTTAACCAAATGCTGATCGAAAAGCCCCCGACCCGATCACGCAAATTGCGTATGTTTCCCCCGGGATTTCTTTGCCCACAAGATGTGGAACGATAAACGACTCTTTGACCGCGAGTTAGGTCAACTCGCCTTCTACCACCGGGTGCTTCAAGAGGCGCGCAGTAAGAAGGTGCCCCTCTACGAACGGCTCGGCTTCCTGTCGATCTACTCAGACAACCTGGCGGAATTCTACCGGGTGCGGGTGGCCTCGCTTCGCAGCTTGCTCAGCAGCGAGGAGAAAAAGAAGCGGAAAGGAGCCGGCAAAGAGTTGAAAGCGATCACTAAGGCCGTCGCCGCTCAACAAAAGGACTTCGAAGAAATCCTCAACCAACACATCGTCCCGGCCCTGGCCAAAAAAGGCGTGCTGCTGACCGACGAGAAAGGCATTGGCAAAGCCGACGAACCAGCCCTGCGCGAGTATTTCGAGAAACTCCTGCGCCCATCGCTGCGGACCTTCACCCTGGGCGACCCCGAGATTTTCTTGGAGAACAACCAAGTCTACCTCACCTGCAAAGTCGGCGAGGGCGATGCGGCGATCAACAAGCTAATCACCTTGCCCGCCGACATGCCACGCTTCTACATGTTGCCGCGCAACGGCGAGGGGGAACACAAAGTGCTCTACAACGACGACATCGTCCGCTACTTCCTCAAGGAGATTTTTCCAGGCGAGCGGGTGGGCCGGGCCTACGCCTTGCTGTTGACCCGCGATGGCGACCTGCGGCCCGAACAAGAATTCATCCGTCCCTTGGCCGACCGCATTCGCGAGAACCTGGAACACAAGGAGGTCTCGCTCCCGGTGCGCTTCCTCTATGATGCAGCGATGCCGAAGGTGGGGCTCAACTTCTTCGTCGATTCCCTGGGCCTTTCGGACGACGACCCGGTGCCCGGCGGGCGGTACCTCAAACTGGGCGACTTGCGTGAGCTGCCCAACCCCGCCTCGCCGAAACTGGAATACGAACCGATGCCGCCTCTCGACCACCCGGTGCTAGGCAAAGTCGATTCGCTGTTCAAGCAGATCCGAGGGCGCGATGTGTTGCTTCACTACCCCTTCCATTCCTTCCAATACGTGATCGATCTGCTGAACGAAGCAGCCACCGATCCGGCGGTGAAGATCATTTACATCACCCTGTACCGCATCGCACGGGACTCGCGCATCGTCGAGGCGTTGAAAAATGCGGCCCAGAACGGCAAACGCGTCATCGTCTACGCTGAAGCCAAAGTGCGCGATGACGAGGTCATCAACGAACAAGCTGCCCGGGTACTCGGGGCTGCGGGAGCCACGGTGCTACCCAACGACCCGCGCCTGAAGGTCCACGCCAAAATGTTTCTGATCGAACGCCAGGAATCCGACAAGCTGATCCGCTACGCCTACCTCTCCTCGGGGAATTTCAACGAGAAGAGCGCCAAGCGGTACACGGACCTCGGCCTGATGACCGCCGACCGAAAGCTGACCAAAGAAGTCGGTGAGGTCTTCGAACTGGTCTCCGACTTTGCCATTCGCGGCGACTATGACGAACTGCTGGTCGCCCCCGACAGCCTGCGCTTTCGGATCACCGAGTTGATTGATGCGGAAACCAAGCGGGCCCTGCGCGGCGAATCGGCTTCGATCTTTCTGAAGATCAATAACCTGGAGGACGAGAAGATCATCCCCAAACTCTACGAGGCCGCCGAGGCGGGTGTCAAGGTTCGGTTGATCGTGCGCAGCATCTGTTGCCTGAACCCCGAACTCAAAGAATTAGATGGCAACATGGAAGCGCGCAGCATCGTCGATCGCTTCTTGGAACACACCCGCATTGTGCGTTTCGAGAACGGGGGCGAGCCACTCTACTACGTCAGTTCGGCCGATTGGATGACCCGCAACCTTGACCGCCGGGTCGAGATCGCGTTCCCGATTCTCGACAAACGATTGAAGGAAGAAGTCCAGGTGATTCTCGACACCTATTGGGACGACAACCAAAAAGCCCGGCGCATCAACGCGGGCCAGAGCAACCCGTTCCACAAGTCAGGAGGCAAAAAGGTACAAGCGCAATTGGCCCTTTACGCGCACTATCAGGAGGCCTTGAAGGCGAAGTAGGCCCCTGTGGCCAGGGATTCTGGGTCAAGGCCGGGTTTTGCGGCCTGTTTTTCGATATTTGCACCCTTCCCATTTATGGCACCACTGGTTCTCAAATTCGGCGGCACATCGGTCGGCTCCGCCGCCGCCATCGAGCAAGTCCTCGATATCCTTCAAGATTACCGCAAGGCGGGCAAGGACTTTGTTGTCGTTGTTTCGGCCATGGGCGGCATGACCAATGCCCTGGTCGAGATGAGTGATCTGGCTGCTAAGGCCGACGATGGCTACAAATCGGTCTTCGCGCGTTTCGAGGATACGCACCTGGAAGCGGTCCGCAGCCTGATCTCGGCCAAAGGCCAAAGTTCGGTCATGGCCCACCTGCGCCGCGAACTGAACGAACTGGAAGACATCCTGCATGGGGTGTTCCTGCTCCGCGAACTCTCGCCGCGCAGCCTGGACCTCATTTACAGCCACGGCGAACGCCTGAGCGCCTACCTGGTCGCCGCTGCGGCCACTGAACGCGGCTTGCCCGCACGGTTCGCCGATGCGCGCGAGATGATCCGCACGGGCAGCGAATTCGGCAAAGGCCGGGTGAACCTGGAGGTCACCAACGAGCTGATCGCCAAAAAACTGGCCGACCGAAAAGAGGTGCCCATCGTCACGGGCTTCATTGCCTCGAACAAATTGGGGCAAACCACCACGCTGGGTCGTGGCGGGTCGGACTACACCGCTTCGTTGCTGGCCGCTGCGCTGGACGCCGCTGCACTAGAAATCTGGACCGACGTGGATGGCGTGATGACCGCCGACCCCCGCCGGGTGCGAGAGGCATTTCGTTTGCCTGCGATCTCTTATGTGGAGGCGATGGAATTCTCACACTTCGGCGCGAAGGTGATCTACCCCCCGACTGTCCAGCCGCTGGTACAGAAAGGCATCCCCATCTGGATCAAAAACACGTTCCGCCCCCAGGTGGAAGGCACCCTAATCAGCCGCGAGAGCGGCCCGGCGACACGTTACCGCGTCAAAGGCATCTCTTCGATCGAGCGCATCACGCTAGTCAGCGTACAGGGCGGCGGCATGGCCGGCGTCACAGGCGTGGCCTCGCGCCTCTTCACAGCCTTGGCCCTCAAGGAAGTTAACGTCGTACTCATCACCCAAGCCTCGTCGGAACACTCGATCACCTTTGCGGTGGCCCCCGAGGACAGCCAGCGCGCCAAGAAAGCCATTGAGTCGGAGTTCGACCGCGAGTTGGAACTCGGCAAGATCGACCCGGTGCGCATCGACGAGGAAGTCTCAGTCGTGGCCATCATCGGCGAGAACATGCAAAACACCCCGGGCATCTCGGGCAAACTATTCCGTGCCTTTGGCCGCAACGGCATCAACGTAGTCGCCATCGCGCAAGGCTCTTCGGAGTTGAACATCTCAACGGTCATCCGCCGCACGGACCTCTCGAAAGCATTGGGCACGCTGCACGATGCCTTCTTCCTGGCCGAGTCGCGGACGCTGAACCTATTCCTGGTCGGTCCTGGCCTGATCGGCTCGACCTTGCTCAAGCAAATCGCCGAGCAAACCGAATCGCTGAAAAAACACCGCGCCGTCTCGGTGCGCGTGATCGCCATTGCCGATACCGACAAAATGGTGTTCGCCGAAGAGGGCTTGGGACTGGGCAAGTGGCGTGAGGCCCTGGCCGCAGGCGAGGAATCCAACCTTGGCACGTTCATCGAACGCCTCAAGTCGCTCAACCTGCCCAACAGCGTATTTGTCGATTGCACGTCGAGCAAGCAGATTGCCTCGGTGTACCAAGACCTCTTGGGCGCGAGCATCAACATCGTGACGCCCAACAAGGTCGCCAACTCGGGGCCGTTGGTTGAATACACAGCTTTCAAGAAAACGGCCCTCAAGACGGGGACCAAGTTTCTCTACGAGACGAACGTCGGCGCAGGCCTACCGGTCATCCGGGTACTGCAAGACCTATTGCATTGCGGTGATGAGATCGTGAAGATCGAAGGAGTCCTCTCGGGTTCATTGTCGTACATCTTCAACAGCTACGACGGCTCGGCACCGTTCCACGAAGTCGTGCGCCAAGCCAAGGAACAAGGCTTTACTGAGCCCGATCCGCGCGACGATTTGAGCGGCCTAGATGTTGCGCGCAAGATTCTGATCCTGGCTCGTGAGGCGGGACTCTCGGTCGAGCTCGATGATGTCGAGATTTCCGATCTACTGCCCGAAGCCTGTGCCAAGGCCCCAAGTGTCGATGCGTTCTTCCAGGAGTTGGAGAAAGCTGAAGATTTCTTTGCCAAGCTTCTTTCAGATGCGAAAGCAAAGGGCGAGAAACTCTGCTTTGTCGCCACCTTGGAGAATGGAAAATTGAACGTCGGCCTGCGCGGATGCGGACCGGATCATCCCTTCCAAGCCCTCTCGGGTTCGGACAACATGATCTCATTCACCACCCAGCGGTACCTGCACAACCCCTTGGTCATTAAGGGCCCTGGCGCAGGAGCGGAAGTGACCGCCGCCGGCGTGTTCGCCGACATCATCTCGATCAGCCAAGCCTAATGGCCCAGGTTGTCCGCGCCTTTGCTCCCGCCACGGTAGCCAATGTGGCCTGTGGGTTCGACGTGCTCGGCTTTGCGGTCGAACGCCCGGGCGACGAGGTGGAAATCACTTTGGACGAAAATCTGGAAGGCGTCGAGATTGAACTGATCGACGGCGACGAGGGCGAGTTACCCCTCGACCCGATGCAGAACACCGTCAGCCGGGTGATCATCGAATACATGAAAGTCGTCGGCCGCAAGGACGGGGTGCGCATCAAGCTGTTCAAACAGATGCCCCTGAAAAGCGGCCTGGGGTCCAGCGCAGCCAGCAGCGTCGTCGGCGTTTACGCCGTGAACCACCTGCTCGGAAAACCCTTGCCCGATGAAGCTCTCTTACGCTTCGCCATTGCGGGGGAAGAGCTGGCTTGTGGCTCGGCCCATGCCGACAACGTGGCCCCGGCCCTACTGGGTGGCTTCGTCCTCGTGCGCAGCTATGCCCCGCTCGACGTGGTCCGGTTGCCGACCCCGGAGAAACTTCACTGTACGCTCATTCACCCGCACATCGAGGTGAAGACCAAAGATGCGCGCAGCATCCTTCGCAAAGAGATTCCCATGCACAGTGCCGTGCAGCAATGGGGCAACCTGGGCGGCCTAATCGCGGGGCTCTACCGCGAGGATTACGAACTGATCGGCCGCTCGCTCCAGGATGTAATTGTCGAGCCCGTGCGTTCGCTGCTGATCCCCGGCTTCGACCGGGCCAAGAAAGCTGCCCTGGATGCAGGTGCTCTGGGTTGCAGCATCTCGGGGTCGGGCCCCTCGCTGTTTGCCCTCTCAACCAGCGAAGCCGACGCAGAGCGCATTGGCACCGCCATGCGCCAATCATTCACCGACCTGGGCATCGGCACCGACCAATACGTCTCGAAAGTGAGCCCCACAGGCCCGCGCATTCTTTCCTAATTGATAGATGGAACTGTACAGCACCAACGGTCAATCGCCGAACGTCGGCTTGCGCGAAGCGGTCTTTCGTGGCCTGCCGCCCGACAACGGGCTCTACATGCCCACGGCGATTCCCCAATTGTCCGAGTCGTTCTTCGCTCAACTGCCCGAGCTGGAATTCTCCGAGATCGCGTTTCGGGTCTGCGATGCGTTGATTGGCGACGAGGTGCCCGCCGATGCCCTCTGGGATTTGGTGGAAGACGCGTTTGACTTCCCGGTGCCCGTCGTTCAAGTCGAGGAGAACTTGCACGTACTCGAGCTGTTCCACGGCCCTTCGCTGGCCTTCAAAGACTTTGGCGCGCGGTTCATGAGCCGCCTCATGGGCCATTTCCTCAAGACGCAGAAACAGAAAATCACCATCCTGGTGGCCACTTCGGGCGACACGGGCAGCGCGGTCGGGCAAGGCTTCTTGGGTGTTGACGGCATCGACGTGGTGATCCTTTACCCGTCGGGCAAAGTCTCGCCGAGCCAGGAAAAGCAATTGACCACGCTGGGCCAGAATGTCGTCGCCCTGGAAATCGACGGGGTGTTCGACGATTGCCAGCGGCTGGTCAAGCAAGCGTTCCTGGACGAGGACTTGCGCAAAAAGATGACCCTCAGCTCGGCGAACTCGATCAACATCGCCCGACTGATCCCTCAATCGCTCTACTACTTCTCGGCCTGGGCCGCGCTCGCGAAGACGGAAAAGCCCGTCGCGTTCTGCACGCCGAGCGGCAATTTCGGCAACCTCTGCGGCGGCTTGATCGCGGCGAACATGGGCCTCCCGGTTGAAAAGTTTGTGGCGGCCACGAACGCAAACCACATCGTCCCCACCTACCTGGACACCGGGCTGTTCGAAGCCAAACCCTCGGTCGCTACGATCTCCAACGCGATGGACGTGGGCAACCCCAGCAACTTCCCCCGCCTGTTGGCCCTGAACGACAACGACGAGGCCAAGATCAAGGAGCGGGTCATGGGCACTTGGTTCACCGACGAGCAGACTTCCGCTTGCCTAAACGAGGTCTATGCCCAGCACGATTACGTAATGTGTCCGCACACTGCCGTCGGTTATTTGGGGATGCAGGCCTACCTGAAGAAGACGGGCTCGAAGGCGAATGGCGTGGTGCTCGGCACGGCCCATCCGGCGAAGTTCTCCGAGGTGGTCGCGCCCCTGATTGGTCAGGAACCACAGATGCCCGCGCACTTGGCTGAGATCATCGCCCGCGAGAAAAAGTCGCATCGCATGGGCCCGGACTTCGACGCGCTGAAGTCGTTCCTCTTGAACCGTTAGTTGGCCGTCGGCTACTCGCCAACTGACCAGACTACCACTGCGTGTCAGGCCGCTGGGCGGCGGGCACTTTCTTCGCGAACTTGTTTTTGCGCAGGTCGACCACCCGGTGTACCGCGATGGTCGCCGCGATGACCCCGACGATTGGTCCCACCACCAAGGCGGCGTATTTCACCCAGATCACCTCCGATAGGTCGACCAGGAACAGGACGGCGAACACCCCGCCAATCGCGTAAGCCATGCCGCTGTGCTGGCGCACGAACTTCACGCTGTCGCTGACCCCCAGGCGGCGGCGCTCGTTGGTGTAATCGAGCAGCGAGAAGCCATAGTAGTAGCTACTGACCAGCAAGGTGAAATAGAGCGTGAACTGGTCGAGGGGCGAATAGACCAAGGTCAATAGGTACCAGCCCGCCAGGAACAGCATCTGGCGGATCATATTGCGCCCGATGATGCGCACGTTTCGTTCGATATCGGCGAGGAACTGCTTCATCGAGAAGGCGTAGGTATTCCCGGTAATGATCCGCTCGACGCGCAGGGAGATGAACGCCAGGATGGGCGTCATGATGAGCAAGACCACGTACTTGCCCAACTTCAGCGAGATAAAGACCAGAATGGCCTTCAGGCCGACAATCAGCAGCGGGAAGGCATCGGTCCGGGCGTCGAGTTCGTCGTAACTCAGGTGCTCGAATTGCTGGCGCAGGTTGAGGGTCTTGATCTCCTCGAACAACTCCTCACCCCCCAGATAGAGCCCCGCGAACAGGACCACCGGAAACAGGAAAAAATAGAAGAACGTCGGGTGCAGGAACAGAAAGCGAATCGAGCGGCCGTAGGACACCAGGCCGATCCAGAAATAGCGAAAGAAGCGCTGGACCATTGGTCCGAATCTACGACTCTGCGCTGCCTTCTCTAGGCGTACGCCGACCGAACCCGTTCCAGGGCCACTTGAATTTGATCAATGGGTACACAGAGCGAGGCGCGCAGGTAGCCGTGGCCCTGGCTGCCGAAAATGAAGCCGGGGGTAAAGAAGAGGTGGTGCTTGGTCAGGAGTTCTTCGACCAGGGCTTCAATGTCGGGAATGGCTTCGCGGTTCTTGGGTTTGGCCCAGACGAACATACCTTCCTGGTCGTCGTTGTATTCGAAACCAAGCAGGTCCAGAATTTCGTGAATCCCCTCGCGGCGCTCGGCATAGATGTCGTTGACCGCTTGGTGCCATTCCATCGGATTGTCGAGGGCAGCGATGGCGGCCTTCTGGGTGCCCTTGAACATGCCCGAGTCGATGTTCGACTTGACAGTCAAGGCGGCACTCAGGTAGTCCTCCGCGCCCAGCAGCATGCCCACCCGCCAGCCGGGCAGGTTGTGCGACTTGGAGAACGAGTTGACCTCCACAGCCACCTCCTTGGCCCCCTCGACACTCAGGATCGAGATGGGGGTCTTGCGCGGCAACACCAAGCTGTAGGGATTGTCGTGGCAGAGCAAAATCTTGTGCTCCTGCGCAAAGCGAACGAAGTTGTCGAACAGCCCCTCCTGCGCGGGCGTCCCCGTCGGCATGTGAGGGTAGTTCAGCCACATCATCTTCACCTTCGAGAGGTCCTGATCGGCCAGGGCATGAAAATCCGGGTACCAGCCGTGTTTCTCGTCCAGCAAGTAAGGCCGTGGCACCACGCCCAACAGCTTCGACAGCGAGGTGTAGGTCGGATAGCCCGGGTTGGGCACCAACACCTCGTCGCCGGGGTTGGCGAACGCCAAGGTGACGTGCAGGATGCCTTCCTTGGACCCGAGAAGCGGCAAGACTTCTTTCTCGGGATCCAGTGCCACGTCGTAGACATTGGCGTACCACTTGGCAATGGCCGCACGCAATTCGGGCAACCCCCGGTGCAGTTGATACCCGTGGCTGCTGGCATCGGAGACTGTGTCGATCAGCGCGTTGATCGTGTTCTCGCTGGGCGGCAAATCGGGGCTGCCCACCCCGAAGCTAATCACGTGATGGCCTGCCGCACGCAGTGCCGCAATCTGCTCCAGCTTCTTGACGAAATAGTACGGGCGAACCTCGCCCAGCCGCTCGGCCTTAGGCACAATCATGAATGGGGTCGTTATGGGTGAATTCGCCCAGGATGATCGGGCGATCCACCAGTTCTTTCAAGCGGTTCAGGCAGGTGGCGTACTGGCCGTACTCCTCCCAGGTGCAATCGAGATAGAAGCGGTACTCGTCGGGTTTGCCCAAGACGGGCACCGATTGAATTTTGGTCAGGTTCAGCTTGTGATCCACCACCACTTGGAGGGCTTTGGCTAGGCTGCCAATCGAGTGGCTGGTCTGGAAGCTGAGCATGGCCTTGTTGCGATCCGAACGCTTCACGCGGTCCCGGTCTGTAGAGAGAAGCAGGAAGCGCGTGTAGTTCATCTTCTCGGTCTCGATGCTGGAAGCGAGCACTTCCATGCCATAGAGTTCCGCCGCCCGGGTGCTGGCAATCGCTGCAACGCCCTGCTCCTGATGATCCTGAATCCACAAGGCGCTGTCGGCGGTGTCGTGGTATTTCTCGACCTCGATGTCCGGGTACTGGCCCAGGAATTCCTCGCATTGCAGAAGGGCCATGTAGTGCGACATCACTCGGCCAATGTCCTCGATCTTCTGGCCCGGCAAGGCCATCAAATCCAGTTGAACGCGCAGCTTGATTTCGCCCACCACATGCAGCGAGGGGTATTCATCCATCAACTTGTAGTTGCTGAGGATCGAGCCCGCAATGGCGTTTTCGATGGCCATCAGGCCCAAGTCCACCTGGCCATTGACCACTTTCTCGCACACTTGGCGAAACTCGGCGCAGTCCACAATCTGCACTTCGCCCAGCAACTGCCGGGCCGCGATGTCGTGAAACGAGGCGGGCCCGCCTTGAATGGCGACCGTGGGGTGCGGGCCAGGGCTCACGCTAGAAAATCTTCTGCACCTCCGACTTCGCGGCGCGAAGCGCAGGCTGAGTGGGGTCCTCGGGGTACTGAACCATCCGATCGAAAATCGCGCGGACCAGTTCCAGGCCATTCGCCTCGCGGTCGATGCCTTCCGCCGCCGAATTGACCAAACCGATCACTTCATTCATGGCCTTTTTGACTTCCTGCCAAACCGCATCGCTCATGTACACCTGTTGGCTCAGGTTGTGGTTGAATTCCTCGCGAACCATGCCCAAAATGACCGAGTGCAGCTCGGCGACTTTCATGCCGCCGGTGTTGGCACGCGGCACCAAGTTATTGGGCGAAATGCGTTCCAAATAGAGGCAAATGCGCTCGTAGGCTTGCAGGCGCAGAGGCAGGACGGTTTCCTGACTTTTGGTCTTGAACTCCACGAGTTTGCGCTCGAAATCCTTCGCGAGGAAGGAGCGCGCGGTCAGGTACATGCCAAGCATGACAGCCGCGGAGGGCAACAAGACGTACAGCAGGGGCCAGAGATGTTCCATTGGTTTCTGATCTTAGGGGTCACGAAGCTACGAAATGGGCGGGGAACCGGGCGTTCCCCTGACCTGTTCTGCCCAGATGAACGCACAAACCCTTCCCGTTCGCATCTCCGAGCGCGCCGCGGCCGAACTTTTGGCCTTGCAGGCGGGTGGAAAACTGCCGGAGGGCTATGGCCTTCGCTTGGGCACAAGGGGCGGTGCGGGCTGCGCAGGGGTCAGTTTTGTGATCGGATTCGATACGGAGAAAGAGGGCGACCGGGCCTATGCGCTGGGACCCTTGGCGGTGTACATCGCCCGAAAAGATTTGATGTTCCTGATGGGCCAAGCGGTCGACTTCATTGAGACGGACCAGGAACGCGGCTTCGCTTTCGTCGACGAAACCGAACTGGCCCAATCCTAGGTTGATCCTAGGCCGACACTTCGAGCACCACCCGGGCCCGCTCGCAAAGCCCCCCCAGCGGCGGGTCGAGCTTCGAGACTTCCACGCGGCTGCGCAGCACCTTGTCGCTTTCAGCGTTCACGCGCAGGGCAATCTTCTGGGCAATGGTTTCGAGCAAATACTGCGGCCGACCCGCCACTTCTGAGACGATGCGATACAGTGCCGCGTAGTCAACAGTCTCCTCCAATTTGTCTTCCAAGATGCCTGTGGGGTCTTCCACTTCGACCGACAGGTTGATCTCAAACCGACGACCGACCACTCGCTCCTCGGGGTTCACGCCGTGCAGGCTGTGAAACACCATTCGATCCAGGTGCACCCACATGGCCGCTAGTCGTCGAGGTTGTCAAAAAAGCTGCCGCCCGACTTTCGGGGCTGGGGCTGAGTTTCTTCCTCTGGCTTGGCCTCGGCTTTCGATTCTGATTCGGGCGTAGGCTCAGCTTTGGGCTCACCTTTCGGTGGCTCAGGCGTTGGGGTTGCCTTGGCTTTCGGCTCTTCTTCTTTTTTGGGCGTGGGGAGACTGACGGGCTCGGACTGCTTGGGCACTTCCACTTCCTTCAACTCGCCTTTGGGCGCCCAATTGGTCTCCTTCTTTTGGACCTGGAACCGATCCTGGGCGGCATGGTCCTCGGCCTTGAAGCGCTCGACCCGGTCAAGGGTTTCGTTCGCCAGGCTGCGCAGGCTGAAAAGCATTTGCTGCTTGCGTTCCTCGAGGGCGCGGTACTCGGTTTCGGTCTTCTCGATTTGGTCGCGCAGCTCGCCCATCGTCTGGCGGGCCTTCACTTCGGCTTCCTCCAAAATGGCTTTGGCCTGCTGGCGCGCATCGGACAGCATGGCCTCGGAATTCATCTGCGTTTCGCGCAGCTGCAACTCGGCGGTCTTGCGGGCTTGCTCAAGCATATTGGCCCCTGTGTCCTCGGCGGTCTTCAGGGTCTTGAACAGGGAGTTCTCGACATCGCGCAGGCGCTCGACGTCGCGGCGGGCCGAATCCAGTTGGCGGGCCAATTCCTTGTTCTCGTCGAGCAAGCGTTCCCACTCGCCCGACAGCGACATCAAAAACGCGTGAACTTCGTCCTTGTCATAACCCCGAAGGGCCTTGGCGAAGTCTTGTTGGCGAATTTCTAGCGGGGTAATCTTCATTCGAAGGCAATGTCCCAGAGCGAAAGTGTGCGGTCGTCGCTGGCACTGACCAGCCAGCCGGACGCCACATCCCAAAGTACGCGATTCACCGAGGTTCCGTGGCCAGCGTGACGTGCTTTATCGAGCACTTTGAGCAGTTTGAGGTCGGAAGTTCTCCACACTTTGACCGATTTGTCCATCGAAGCGGTGGCCAGGTGCCGCCCATCGGGCGAAAACGTCAAGTGATTGAGGGCATACATGTGGGCGGCAACCGACTGATCCAACTGGTTCGAATCGGTGCGCCAGGACTTGAGGTGCGCATCGCGGCTGCCGCTCAAGAGGCGGCCACCATCTGGCGTGTAGACCAAGGTGAAGACGGAATTTTCATGGGCTTTCCACTCAGCTTGCAGCTTGTTGTCGTCGATGCCCAGCACCCGGATGTGATGGTCGGAAAAGCCCACGGCCCATTGATCCCCTTCGGGGTGGATGGCGATGCAACGAGCACTTTCCGTACTGGCGCGCAAGCGAGCCAGGGTTGTGAATTTTTCCAGTTCAAGGACGATGAGTTCCCCGTCTCCGCAGGCGATGTAGGCCCGTTCGCCGAAGACTTGGATGTCGAAAATGGCCGAGGTGGTCAGCTTGCTGGACATGACCACCTCGCGGGTACTCAGGTCGATGGCATGAACCCCCTCGAAGTTTTGCCCGACGAGCAGCCAGTTGCGGCGCGGTTCGTAACGCAAGGCGTACACCGACGCATCGACCTTCGCGAGCATCTTCCCGTTGGCCGCCTCGTTCAAATCCCAATCGACGATCATTCCATCCCCGCCCGCAGAAAAACAATGGCTTGCCTCTGGGCTTCGCTCGAGGACGAAGCCCGCGTCGGTATGGCCACGCAGTGTGGCGCGTTTTTGCACTTGAATGCCCATCATGCCGAAAGGAGGGGCCTGGGTTCGGGGTGGTACGTTCGAGCGGCGTACATTCGTGACAAACTACGAATTCCATGCCGCTTGCTCAACGTTGGGACGAAGGCGCGGGGGTCATCGGCCTCTGGCGCATTGAAGAAGAGGAACAAGACCTGGTTCCACTCATTGCACCGCTCGACCAGTCGCGCTGGGACCAGGGTGCCAAGGACTGGCACCCAAAACGCCGCCGCCAGTGGCTGGGCGCGCGGGCACTGTTGGCTCAGATGAAAGACGAGTTGACCCAGACCCACGAGGGTACGCGAATGGGCCGCTACGGCGAGGCCATTCCCATCCCTGGCGACTGGGCCCTCTCAATCACCCACAGCGAGGAGTTTGCGGGGGTCTACCTGCACCCCAGCGGCCCCATCGGCATCGACCTTCAACGTCCGCACGAACGGCTCTTCAAGGTGGCCTCTCGCATGCTCTCGGACGAGGAAGCCACTTGGGCGGGCGACAACGTCGAACGCCACAGCCAACTGTGGACCGCCAAGGAAGCCCTCTACAAATGGTACACCAAGGGTCAGATTTCTTGGAAGAACGACCTTCGGGCCCTGCCCGGCGAGCGGGAGGGCGAACTAAGGGGTGGCATTCAGATCGCAGGCGAATGGACGGACATTCCCCTGCGCACGCGGCTCTGGCAAGGGCTTTGCCTTACCTTTACGGTTCCCCGCTAATGCGTCGCCTCGTTCTTCTGTGTTTGCTCGTGCTGCCCGCCCTTGGTTGGGCCCAAGAGCGTTATCGCCTGGGCCAAACGGTCGAGGACTTTACGTTGCCGACGCTGAACGATTCGATTTCGTTTCGCTTGAACGCCGAGCCGCGCGATGAGGTCGTTTCGATCATTTTTCTTTCCCCACGTTGCCCCTATACAGCCTACTACACCGCGCGCCTCCACGAGATGGAACGCCAATATGGCCTCATCGGTGTCAAGTGGGTCTACCTGGTGCCCGCCATCAAGGAAGATACTCTGGCCAACGTTCGGCGCGACCTGCGCCAGTTTCTGGACAAGAATCCACTGGACGGAACAGTGCTAATCGATACGGCCTATGGTCAAGCGCACCGCTTTGGGGCCTTCAAAACGCCGATGGCCTATTTGCTGCGCTGGGAGGATGGCGGCTATGTGGTCCGCTACTTCGGCGCCATCGACGACAGCCCCCAACTGCCCGCCGACATCCATGAAAACTTGGTGCCCGAAGCACTGGACAGCCTGCTAGTCGGCGAAAAACCGCGCATCAAGACGCGGAACCCGATCGGTTGCGTGATTCGCTGACCTGGGGTCAGCCTACAAAAGCTTTGTTTGCCTCCCTTCAGGAGAGGGCCGTGAGTAATCCCTGGATTTCCTCCACGCGGTCGGTCTCGCCAATGCGCTCGAACGAGACGATCAAATTGCGCAGCACCCGGTGGATGATCTCGAGGTA
>CAYGKP010000006.1:0-11341 GCA_964350605.1 uncultured Cytophagales bacterium | reverse complement strand
GGCGTGCCCCACGGCCAGGCCGTACTCGTAGAGGGCGTCCAGCTGCGGCGGCGCGCTGGACGCCGCCAGGCCCCCCAGGCGCGCCGCCTGGCCGAAGAACGAGGCGGTCGTGCGGTGGATGATCTCGAGGTTCGAGCAGGGCTCGTAAAACGTCGGCAGCTTCTCGAGGTTCAGGTGGCTGATGTAGCTGTCAATGTCGGTCTTCGAGAAGATCAGGCCCTTGTTGAAGGCGTTGACGTAGAACTGCGTGCCATCCTGGCGATAGGTCAGAACAAACAGGTTCGGCAGGTTGACCCCATAGACGGGCATTTCCAGGTGACGCGCTACCATCAGGTAGACTACGCACAGCGAGATGGGGTTTCCACGCTTGCTTTCTAGCACAGCACCCAGCATCGAGTTGGCAGGCGAATGGAAATTCTTGGTGTTGGCCGCGAATTTGAATCGCTCGTACAACACGCGGTTGAGTTGCTTGACCTGTTCTAGTGGTGCAGCCGTGCGGTCCACTTCCTGTTTCGCTTCGCTTAGAATCGGAGCAAGGTGCTTCTCGAGCACGCCCCGGTCGACATCGGGGTACTGGTAGGTGTTCACCAGCCACATGCCTTCCATCAGGTCCAGGGCACCCTCGTCTTTCCATTGCAGCAAGCGGCGCGTTAGGCCCTCGAGTTGCAAGGAATGAATCAACTCCTCAATGCGGCGCTGAACGTTCGGGTCGAACTGCTGTTCCCATTGGGTTTCCAGTAGCGGAATGATCCCCTCCCCCAGCGAAACGATCTTCTGCTCGACGTGGGCTAGGACTTCGCGATCCGTGTCGTCGAGCAGTGAGATGAGCGCCGAAAGTTCTTTGGGGTTCATTGGTAGCTGTAACCACTTGAGGGCCTTGGGGGTTCCTTGGGGTATTCCCGCGCCTAACGGTCGATGTAGATCTCCTCAACGTGCTGGTCCTTCGCCCAGCGAATTTTGAGCAGGTAGCTCCCCTGGTTGGTCACCTCGGGCGGCAAGAGGATGGTGGCTTCCTCCTTCTTGATAGTCACCTCTGTGAGTTTCAAAATCAAGTCGTCCTCCACCCGATAGAGCACAAACTCGGTCCCTTTCGGCACATCCTGGTTGAACTGCACGGTGATTTGATCTTTGATTTGCCTTGGCGAGACACGCTTGACATCCGGCCCTTTGCTTTTGTCGCCCCCGCCGAAGACCGATACGTGTACGTAGCGTTTGGGGTTGGCCTGCAAATCAGTGACCAAGTAGTCGAGGTCTTCGACCGTAGCGTTGAGGTTCTCATACAACCGCTTGTCGTTGACCAGTTGGCCCATCGTGCCCTCGCCGTTGTTGACTTTGGATAACAAGCCGTTGAGTTGATCAACCGTCTTGCGAGCTTCGACCAGCGTGCCCTTCAAGTCTGCCGAGTTGAGTGAATCGGCAAACATGTTCAGCTTGTCCATCAGGGGTTTGGCCTTGGCGACCGTGTAGCGCAGTTGGTTGCCCAAGTCGGTGTAAGTGGCGATCAAGCTGTCCACTTTTCGGCGGTTGTCGCGTACGCCCCCTTCGATCATGTACATGGTCCGCTTGAGGCTGCCCATCGTCTCGTTGAGGTCCGAAAGGATGCCCTTAATGTCCTCTGCGCCGCCGTCGGCAAAAATGTCATTCACGTTGGTGATGAGCTGCCCGGCCTGGTCGATGACCGGCACGGCGATCTCTTGAATCTTGTCAAGCACGCCGGTCTCCATTTGCGAGACCAGGGTATCACCTGTTTTCAGCTTTCGGCCGCCATTGCCCAACTCAAGCAAGATGGCCTTCCCGCTCAAGAGGTCTTGGCTGCCCAGCACAGCAACGGTGGAATCGTTCAAGACAACGTCCGAATTGATCTTGAGGGTCACGACCAACTTGTGTCGCGAATCGGGCACAAAGCGAATTTCTTCCACACGGCCCACCGCGTACCCGTGAAGCACCACAGGGTTTGAGACCGTCAGGCCCTTGATGTCGTCATAGACGACGTAGTACTTCTTGGCGGTCGAAAAAAAGTCGCGGCCTTTCAGGAAGTCGAACCCCAGGTAGAGGACCGTCCCACAAATGACCACGAGCAGGCCGACTTTTAATTCTTTGGAGATGCGCAAGTGGAGGGCTTGGTTCGGAAGCAGCTAGAACTGCTCCATCTCTTGTTTGTAGACTTTCAGTGCTTCGAAGATACTGCGTGCAACTTTAGTCTGTCCGCTTTCGGTCGAAAGGAAGGCCTCCTCGTTCTTGTTCGAGATGAAACCGGTTTCAACCAGTACGCTGGGCATCGTGGTTTTCCACAGGACTAGGAAACCCGCTTGCTTCACCCCGCGGCTGCGGCGACCGGCGGTCGAAACCAGTCGTTTGTCCACTTGGCTGGCGAACCGCAGGCTGTTTTGCAGGTAGGCACTCTGGTAGTTGGCCATGATGATGTGGCCGATGGGCGAATTCGGGTTGTAGCCGCCGTAGTTTTCCTCGTGATCGTCCTCCATGAGGATCACTTGGTTCTCGCGCTTGGCCACATCAAGATTTCCCTCTTCCTTGTGCAATCCCATGGCATAGACCTCCGTTCCGTAGGCAGCCGAGGGGCCCGAATTGCAATGAACCGAGATGAACAAATCGGCCCCCGCCTCGTTGGCGATCGCCGCGCGCTTGTGCAGTTCGATGAACGTGTTGTCCGAGCGGGTGTAGATTACCTTGACGCCGGGCATCTCTTTTTTGATCATTTCACCCAACTCCAGGGCGATTCCCAACGCCACACGGGCTTCTTTTGTGGTACGCGAATAGCCAAGGGCACCGGGGTCATGCCCACCGTGCCCTGCATCGATGACTACCACCCGGACCCGAGAATCATGCACCTCCAAGGGCGTGAATGCCCCACAAAGCAAGAGGAGGGAAAGCAAGCTCGGACCTGCGGCGGCGCGCAGTCTCTGGCCGATCTTCAAAAGGACTTGCATACTTTCGTGCAATATTGAAATTCCTGGGCACATCTTCCAACGCACGCGATACGGTCCCCTGCGCTTCACGCTGCTAATTCTTGCCCTTGGGTGGGTTCGAATGGCCAGCGCACAAGCACCTGCAGATTCTCTTTTCGCGCCGCTGGGCAGCGATTCGCTCGCCTATACCCCTGCGCTTAGCCTTGCAGATACCGTGCCGGGCGATAGCACGTTGAAAGATAGCAGCGAAACCGCCTGGCTGGGGGTGCCAACCTCCGACCAAGTCGAGACCACCATTTTTTATTCCGCGCGCGATTCGATGGTCATGGACATGACCGGGCAAGAGATTGCACTTTATGGCGACAGCAAAGTCGACTATCAGGACAAAAAGATCGAGTCCTACGAAATGTCCATCAACTGGCAAACCAACATGATCGGTGCCTTGGGCCGAACCGATACGGCGGGCAACTACGTCGAGCGACCGATTTTCACCGATGCCGGTGCGGTGTACGAGGTTGATTCGATGGCCTACAACTCGAAATCAAAACGAGCGATCATCCACGGGGTTATCACCCGGCAAGGCGAAGGGTGGTTAACGGGCGAGACCACGTATCGCGACCAGGATAACACGATGTATATCAAAAAGGGGATCTATTGCCCCTGTGACGACCCCACTTCGGGCACCTACATCCGCTCGAACAAAATCAAGGTGGTCCCTGATGAACGCATCGTTTCGGGCCCTCTGAACCTGTGGGTAGCCGACCTGCCAACCCCTCTGGTCGCACCCTTCGGTATTTTTCCGGCCACAAACCGACGGGCTTCTGGTATCATCGTGCCGACTTACGGCGAATCGGCCGACCGGGGGTTTTTCTTGCGAAATGGAGGCTACTACTATGGCGGCAGCGAGTTCATTGGTGTCAGTTTGCTGGGACAGATTTACACCCGTGGCGGCTGGGGGGCGGACCTAATCTCCGATTACAAGAAACGCTACACCTACGACGGCAACGTGGAAATGCGCTACAACAAACGGATCAACAACGCCGAGGAAGTGAACGAGGCCGTCGTCGAAGACTACTGGTTCACCTGGAACCACACGCAAACTTCCCTGCGTGCCACCCGATTTTCGGCCCAGGTGAACATCGGAACCACGACTTACAACGCGAACAATGCCTTCGAGGCGCAGAACTACCTCGCCTCGACCTTCCAGTCGACCATTTCTTACTACACCCCACTGGGCCGCTCGCCTTACTCGTTGGGGATGAACCTGCGCCATGACCTGAACACCCAGACGGGCATCCACAACTTCACGTTGCCCGAGATGAACCTCTCGATGAACCGGATTTACCCATTCCAGAAGCCAGGGGTCAGCCGCAAGGGCGTGGGCCGCCTGATCCAAACCCTGAACTTCTCCCACCGTTTGGACGGCCGCCTGGACATCACCAACGCCCCGCGTTCGTCAAGCCTTCCGTTCAACGTATCGAACGAACCCAACGATTCACTCATCGTCGTCAACCTGGCGAACGCTGGCCTCTTGGCCGACCGCTCGCGCATTGGCTTCAAGCACCAGATCCCCGTCTCGGCCTCGATGCCCCTGGGCCCGGTGGTCTTCAACCCCAGCTTCACCTACACCGAGTATTGGTACGTCAACCAACTGGGCTACTCCTACTCGGGCAATGACTCGGTGCGCGTCGATACCCTCCCCGGCTTTGCACGGGCGGGCGAGTACATCATCACCGGTTCGTTCAACACAAACTACTATGGCCGTTGGGCCTTCGATGGCAAGCGCGAGCGCCAGATTCGCCACGTCATAACCCCAAACGTGGCCTTCAACTATAAGCCGGATTTCCGCTATGCAGGGAACGCCTACCAGGAAGTCCAAGTCAGCGACGACCCCAACGACCGGGTGTTCGCCTCGCGCTTCCAGGGCTTCAACCAGGGCACGCCATCTGCGGGCGAGGTGGCCAGCATTTCGTTCGCCATTCGCCAAAGCTTCGAGATGAAGTACCGCACCCTCAAGCGCGATTCCTCGAAATTCGAGAAGGTTAAACTGCTCGATAACCTCGAGGTCAACTCGGCCTACAACTTCGCGGCCGACTCGCTCAACCTTTCTGATTTCAATTTTGTGGCGCGTACCTCGGCGATTCAGGGCCTGAACATCAACGGACGGATGACGGTCACCCCCTACACCTACCAACTCGACACCTTGGGTAACCAACGGCGCGTGAACGAATATGCCTGGAACGTGGGCCAAGGACTCGGACAAATCGAGCGGGCGAACCTCAGCATCGGTGCCTCTTTCAACCCCGATGCCTTCAAACGTCGCAAGGCGATCGACGAGGAATCAAGCGTAAAAGGCACCCCCGAGGAAAAAGAACGCATCGCGGCCAACCCTGAAGAGTACATTGACTGGACGGTGCCCTGGAACCTGGGGGTCAGCTACAACTTGGACTACACGCAGGTGGGCTTCAACCCCAGCCGTGTAACCCAGTCGCTCAGTGCGTACGGAGACGTCAGCCTGACGCCGAAATGGAAAGTGGGCTTCAACACGGGCTATGATCTGACCGAAGACCAATTGACCTACACCTCGATCAACGTCTATCGGGATTTGAATTGCTGGGAGCTCCTATTCAACTGGATTCCCTACGGCCCGCGCCAGAGTTATAACATCGACATCCGCATCAAGGCCTCGCTGCTTCAGGACCTCAAGCTGTCCCGCCGCCGAAGCTGGTATGACCGCTAGCGTAGGAACGCCGCGACGTTGAGGTAGCGGCCCGACTCGCCGTCCGGCAGGCTAGAAACTTCCAGCATCAAATCGTCTTGGTCATATCCTTCGATCAGTGCCCTGGGGCTTCCTTCTCTGAAGATCGTGTCGCCCCGCAGTTCGTAAAACTCGCCATCGAACTCGAGGAAATCGCCATTGCCCAGCCTGACTCCGCTGTCGTACTGCCAGGTCTCTCCCGTGACAAGAGAGTAGTCGTCCAGGGCATTCGAACAAGCCGAAAACCCAAGGGGTAGAAAGAGCAGAATCAGCAGTTTATTCATCCTCTTCGTAGGCTTTGAAATATTCCTCCCCATCGAAGACACTGATGGTGCCCCGACAGTGGGTCATGCCCAGGGATTGGCAAAACGCATCCAGCCGCTTGCGCCCCGCGATGGAAAAGCCGGCCTTGGGAACAAAATAGGAGTTGATGTCCTCCCCGGTGAACTCCCCGAACTCGTTGGTCTCCTCGTACCACTCCCCAAGCACATCGTTAGGCAGGTCAAAATCGGCATACAGGTAGTTGCACTCCATGCAGATGTCGATGGTAGCGAGAATCTTGTCGCCCTTGCCGTAGAACACAAACGCCCATCTCGGGTCGAAACACGCGCCCACATCGCCGCCGTAGAGGCTTGTATCGTTGAACAGGGCCATCATGTCACCAAGCTCTGTTTTGTTAAGCGTGCGGCCGGGCAGGACGGTTGTGGAGTCAAGGCCGTCTCCGTTCTGGATCGAGCTGATGTGATTGCCCCGAATGTTGCGTTTCAGGGCATAGTTGTAACTGACCACCTTCACCACCCCCATCGAGTCAAGGGTTTTCTTCGAGAGCAGCGGGGTGTTGGGGTCCGTTTGGGCGAAGACTGACCCGGTCCAGAGGACCAGGGAAAAAATAAGCAGACGTTTCATTCCTTCAACCTAGCAAAAACCGCGCACAACCGCGCTGAGCGGCAGGAGGCGGCCCGAGGCTTCGGGGATGGCGAGTTCGCCGATCTCCAGGTCTTTCAGCTTCGGGAAATAGGACTGAATCATCGCCGCACCGACCAGCGAGGACAGCCCCATCGCATAGAGGCTTAACACCAGAAAACCGCCGTTCGGATCAAGGAGCTTAGCGCAGTTTTCCAACAGGGTGGGCAGGTCCTCCTCCAGTGTCCACTTCTCGCCTTTGGGGCCACGTCCGTAGGCAGGCGGATCGAGGATGATGCCTTGGTAGGTCTTCCCCCGACGTGCCTCGCGTTCGACAAACTTCGCCGCATCCTCCACGACCCACGAGAGGCCGTCCATGCGGTTGCCATCGGCATTCTCGGCGGCCCAGCCCATTGTGTGCTTGATCGCCTCCACATGGGTCACATACGCACCCGCTGCCCGCGCGGCCATCGAACCCGCGCCCGTGTAGGCGAACAGATTCAGGACACGGGGTTGCTCGAAGCGTTTGGTCTGCGCGTCGATGAAGCGCCAGTTGGGTTCCTGTTCGGGGAAGAGGCCCACGTGGCGGAACGAGGAAAGCGAAAGCTTGGCCTTCGCGCCGAAAGGCAAGGGCATCCACCACTTGGGTTGGGTCTTGGGCTTGAGGAGTTGCCACTCGCCCTTCTCGCCTTGCTCGGTGTTGAAGCGAGCGTGGGCTTGCTGCTGCCACCCGCTTTCGGGCAGGGTCTTGGGCCAGAGGGCCTGCGGCTCGGGTCGCCAGAGGACTTGCGCGCCGAAGCGTTCGAGCTTCTCGCGCCCGCCGCTGTCGAGCAGGGCGTAGTCCGGCCAGCCTTCCGGCGAGAAGACCCGCAGATCAGGGCCTAGGCCTGCTGCCATCCTTCCACCATCTCAGGGTTCGGCGCGGGAATGTCCAGCTTCTGCTTCTTGCGCAACCCCGCGATGTCGCCCGCCACTTTGCCGGGTTTCGCTGCGCGCAGTTGCTCCCAACTCAGGTAGCCCGATTGATGCAAGAGCGGCACATACTCCGCTGGCACAACCCCTTCAAACGTTTCGACCACCGCGCGTTTCTCGGGGCGCATTTGGGGGAAGAACAGCACGTCCTGAATCGAATTCGAGTTGGTCAAGATCATCGCCAAGCGGTCGATCCCAATGCCCATCCCCGCCGTGGGCGGCATGCCGTATTCCAGGGCCCGCAGGAAGTCTTCATCGAGGACCATGGCCTCTTCGTCACCGCGCTCTTTGTCTTTGAGCTGGGCTTCAAAGCGCGCGCGCTGGTCGATCGGGTCGTTCAGCTCCGAGAACGCATTGGCGATCTCTTTGCCGTTGCAAATCACTTCGAAGCGCTCGACCAACCCCGGTTTGCTGCGGTGGGCTTTGGCGAGCGGCGACATCTCGACGGGGTAGTCGGTGATGAACGTCGGTTGGATCAGTTTGGGCTCGACGGTTTCGCCGAAGATTTCGTCGATCAGCTTCCCGCGGCTCATGGTCTTGTCCACCTTGATCTGGAGCGACTCGGCGATCTTCTTCACGCCCGCCTCGTCCAGTTCCGAGATGTCATGCCCGGTGTACTGCTGGATGGCTTCGTACATCGTCATTCGCGGCCACGGGGAAGCGAAGCTGATTTCGTTTTCGCCCACTTTCACCGTGGTGCTGCCATGCATCGCCAGGGCCACGTGTTCGAGCATGTGTTCAACCAGGTCCATCATCCACTCGTAGTCGCGGTAGGCGGCGTAGAGTTCCACCTGCGTGAACTCGGGGTTGTGGAAGCGGCTCATCCCCTCGTTGCGGAAGTCCTTGGCGAACTCATAGACCCGCTCGAAACCGCCGACGATCAAGCGTTTGAGGTACAGCTCGTTCGCGATGCGCAGGTAGAGCTTCGTGTCCAGCGTGTTGTGATGGGTCACGAACGGCCGCGCGCTTGCCCCGCCATACAGCGGCTGGAGAACGGGGGTTTCCACCTCCAAGAAGTTGCGGTCGTTCAGGTAGCCCTTCATGGCCTGGACCATTCGGGTTCGCTGGATGAAGGTTTCCTTCACCTGTGGGTTGACAATCAGGTCGACGTACCGCTGGCGATAGCGTTGCTCGGGATCCTGGAAGGCATCGTGTTGTTTGACGTTACCTTGCTCGTCTTGGCTCTCCTTGACGATGGGCAAAGGCCGCAGCGACTTGGAGAGCACCTTGAGTTCTTTCACATGGATGGTCGTCTCGCCTACCTGGGTCGAGAAGACAAACCCCGACACCCCAATGATGTCGCCGATATCGAGGAGTTTCTTGAAGACAGTGTTATACATCGTCTTGTCCTCGCCCGGACAGATTTCATCGCGGGCGATGTAGACTTGAATGCGCCCGGTCTGGTCCTGCAGCTCGATGAACGAGGCAGAACCCATGATTCGCCGCGAGAGAATGCGCCCCGCCAGCGAAATCGACCCATAGTCGTAGGGCCGTTTCGGGTAGTTGCGCAAGATGTCGCGCGCATTGGCGTTTACTGGATAAGTGGCCGCCGGATACGGCTCGACGCCTAATTGTCGGAGCTCCGACAGCTCTTCTCGCCGACGGATCTCCTGTTCACTGAGTTGCATGAAACGCGGTTGCTTTCGATGTTAGACGCAAATATAGCATCCCCCAGCGCAGGGCCTTTGTTTCTCTCCAACCTACCTGCGCCTCAATTGCCCACCATGCGTCTACGCCTTCTGCTTCTGTCTCTCCTGCTCTCGCTGGGTGCATTACTTCCACAACATACTCAGGCACAGCGCGTTGATCCAGCAGATTCAACGGCGCTAATGGCCATCTATGCCTCGCTGCCAGGGGCCTATTGGTCGCTACCGCTTCAGGATTGGGCGCGCCAACCGAACCCTCTTTTTTGGAAAGGGGTCAGTTGGAACCGCGTCGAGGGGTCGACTTTGCCCCGATGTGTGGGTCTGAACCTGCAAAACAACATCCGCAGTTCGGCTTTATATGGAAAATTACCGCTGGCACTTTTCGACCTCACGGCGCTCGAACAACTCAACCTGACTGGCCACCAACTGAGCGGCGATTTGAAGGAGGGTTGGGAGAAATTCCAGCGATTGAACACCCTTTTGCTGCGCGACAACCTGTTCACGGGTAACCCCACGGCGGCCCTCGCGCAATGCAGCGAACTCACCATCCTGGAACTGGGTCTCAATCGGTTTTCGGGGCCCGTTGCGCCGGGCATTGGCAAACTGGCGAAGCTGCGCTACTTGAACCTGGCGGGCAACCAGTTTTCAGGCGAACTGCCCGACCTCTCAAAGCTGGTGCTGCTCAGCCAACTCTCGCTCAGCAACAACCAACTGGAAGGCAACCCCTTGCCGGGGCTTTCCAATTGCACGATGCTTGAGGAAGTCTACATCGACCAGAACAAATTCTCGGGCAACATTCCCGCCTCGCTCAGCAAGCTGAAACATGTGTTCATCCTTCAGATCAGCGAGAACCAATTCTCTGGCGATTTGAGCGCAACCGCTGGCTTGACCGAACTCAAGTTCCTCTTCGCAGCCTACAACAAATTCGAGGGGGCCTTACCCACCGGGCTCGACAAACTGACCAAACTCAAGTGGCTGGACCTGGGCCACAACGAATATACGGGCGATGCCTTCCCCGCTCTTTCCGGGCTGCGGACGGTCTCGAATCTGGATGTCTCGGATAACCAGAGCTTGCAAACTTGTTCGGTCGTCCAGCATTTCGATGACTACGTGAGCTTGGAGAACCTCGACCTAGACAACACCAACTTGCGAGGCTGTGTCTTTCCGGAATTCAAATCGACTAGCTCGAAGATTTGGTACATCGACCTGGACTCGACAGGTCTATCGGGCGCCTTGCCGGCCAGCATCACGCGCCTGCCCAACCTCCAAGAACTGCACTTCAACGGAAACGACATCTCCTCGCTACCCGAGTTGAAACGGTTGGCCAAACTGCGGGCCCTCTCGGCAGGCGGCAACCGCTTGGACATGCACGACCTGTTGCCCTATGCCACGATTCCTGATTACATCTATGACCCCCAACAGCCATTGGGCAAAGCGTGGGTGCTCAGCTTGTTGAAAGGCGCAAAAGTGACCCTAGTCGCCGAGGGCGGCGCGGATTTGGTGGGTGTCTCCACAACTTGGTGGAAGGACGACGCGGCGACGAGTGCCAGTAACAAGGAGCTTTCCCTGGTCATGGACAAGAACTGGGGCAGCTATACCCCCATCCTCAAAGCCACTGCCTTGCCCCGACTTCGGTTGGAAAATGCAGCGATCACCCTCGCCGAGCGGCCCGACCCAAAGTACGCCCCTGAGTTTCCCCAGACCATTGATGCCAGTGTGACGGAAGCGGAAGGGTGCAGCTACACCTGGGAATCGGGCGAAACAGGTCCCTTGCTGACCGTCGAAAAGGCGGGGACTTACACAGTCACAGCAACCTGTGGGACGCGCGTTCGGGTGGAACAGAAGTTCAACGTGCCGCCGCCGTGGATGTCGACCAAACCGAAGAAAGGCGAGGTCTTCACCTTCGACAACGTCCTGTTCAAACAAGGCACAGCCTCGATGCTTTCAGGCTCAGCCTCCGAGCTGGATGCCCTCTCACAATTCATGAATGAACACCCGAAGGTGAAAATCCTCTTGATGGGCCACACCGACAATCAAGGAAGCAGGAAAGGCAACAAGAAGCTATCCGAGGAACGCACCAAGGTGGTCAAGAAATACCTCCAAGGTCGGGGGGTTTCGGGGCGACGGATCAAGAC
>CAYGKP010000005.1:0-32447 GCA_964350605.1 uncultured Cytophagales bacterium | reverse complement strand
CACCACTGGCTGGGCCAGCTTGGTAGAATTGACCAAGCATGATTTCGTTGACCGGTTGGCTCATGAACGTGCGCCCCTCGGAAACCCGCTGGACCGCGCTTACTAGCTCGCTGCAGTGGGAATCGCAGACCACAATGCCCTTCACGCCCATGCGCAGGATTCGTGTCACTTGGCTCTCGCTCACTTTCATAAGTACAAGCAAGATTTTCTGCTCGGGATATGTGGCGAGAACCTGCTCGGCTGCATCTATTCCGGAAACCCCCGAAAGGGTATGAGCCAAAACAAGTACATCCGGTTTTTCGGAAGCGAGCAAGCCTTGCAAATCAGCAACGGAGGGGGTGGCGATTTTCACCTGCGAAAATCCCTCGCGCTCAAGCAGCGCCTGGATTCCTTCGACAAAAAGGGAAAAATCATCAACCAGTAGGATCCGAAGCTCTTTGTGAAAATTGGGGGGTTGGGTCATGGGAGGGAAAAGGAATGAAAGAGATTAAGGCATAGAAGCTACGTTTATTGCGCAAGCAGCACTAAAATGATCGCGTAACTCGTTTGTCATTCACTAACTATTGTAGTTACATATTAGGCAAAATTGACGGGAATTCAAGGAAGTGAATCGGATAATTTCCCATAGATACTTACCATTCTGATAGTATTGGTGGATACTACTGCGTGCAAACCCCGACAGAAGGTAGTATTCTACCTAGAGGTAGCGAGGCAAGCCTTCAAACATGTGGCACAAACTTTTTGGGCAGTTTTTTGGTTGAATTGGTATGATCGAAACAGCAAACCGAAAATCAACCAACACAGCTACGTCTTCCATGTCAGCTCGCTCCGCCATCGGCCTTGATCTTTCTGCCTCCGAATCGCTCGCGAAGAAACTCAATGAGTTGCTCTGCAACTATCAGGTTTTTTACGTGAATGTTCGTGGGTATCATTGGAACCTAAAGGGCCCGAAATTTTTCGAGCTTCACCTGAAATTCGAGGAGCTCTACACCGATCTCTTTACCAAGATTGACGAGATCGCCGAGCGTGTGGTCACGCTGGGCTTTGCACCCATTCATTCCTACAGTGGCTATTTGGCTGGGTCGAGCATCAAAGAGAAGCAAAATGTGACCGATCCGCTCGAAGCCTCTGCGCAGGTTCTAGAAGGACTGCGTTTGTTCCTGGTCAAGCAGCGTGAGATTCTCGCCCTCTCGGCCGAGGCGGAAGACGAAGGAACCAATGCCTTGATGAGCGATTACATCCGCGAGCAGGAAAAGTTATCCTGGATGTACCAAGCCTTCTTGAGTCGCTAGGCCTCAAATCGTTACATTTCCGCGTTGAAACGTATACATACCGCCGGGGTCTCTGACCCGGGCGGTTTTTTGTGTACCCAAGAAATGAAGTCGGTCGCTCTTTTGTGTCTTTCCCTTAGCCTTTGGGTAGGGGTTTTTAGTGGCACACTACAAGCACAGACGCCCATTGGAGGTACGATCAACAGCTACGCAGCCGTCACACAGGTTGGTGCAAATTGGGTACGCGTGAACACCACCACGGGTTTTACCGCTGGTCAGGAAGTGCTCATTTACCAAGCCCAAGGGGCAACAATAAGTACGACCAACAGCTCGGCTTTCGGCGACATTACTAGCTACGGTTCGGCAGGTAACTACGAAGTGCTACTGCTGGGCCAGATCGTTGGCGATACCCTCAAGTTTGATTGCCCGTTGCAGCGCAGCTATTCAGCAGGTGGAGCGACCCAAGTGGTCACCATTCCTCGCTATGTGGATGCTGAGGTCACTTCAGAATTGACCGCACCAGCCTGGGACGGCTCTGTGGGAGGCATTCTGGCGTTGAAAGTTGACGGAACGTTGACCTTAAGTGCTGACATCAACTTGAGCGGTAAGGGCTTCTCGGGTGGCCCGATTGTGCGTCAGACATCCACTCCGACATGCTTTGGAGGCTTTGGGGAGAGCACCGCTTATCGGTATGCAATTAATGGCACCCTTCGGGGGGCATGGAAAGGAGCAGGCATCGCCAATTATGTTGCGGGATATGAAGGCGGACGAGGTAAACAAGCGAACGGTGGTGGAGGTGCAAACAACCACAATAACGGCGGCGGCGGCGGCGGAAATGCTGGTGGCGGTGGTCAGGGAGGAAGATACTTGACGGGTGGAAACTGTAATCCTTATGTTGGTTTGGGTGGGACTGCTCTGGCCTACTCCAACGGGGACAATCGCGTCTATTTCGGCGGCGGCGGCGGGAGTGGGCATTCGAACGATACCGAACCGGGCGGTGCACCCATAGGTACAGGCGGTGGTCGTGGTGGCGGAATCCTACTCCTTGCTGCCAATCAAATTATCGGAAATGGCCATCTGATCAATGCTAGTGGAGCAAAGGCCTTGCCTCCTGTGCCGTTTTATGGAGTGTGGGATGGCGCATCAGGTGATGGTGCCGGCGGCGGCGGTAGCGGTGGCAGTGTGTTGTTGTCAGTTGGGTCAGTTTTCGCTGGTTTGAACATTAGTGTTGAAGGCGGTAATGGCGGTGACCACGTCAATTCGGGTCAACCTACTTTCAATTGCAAAGGTACTGGCGGTGGCGGTGGCGGTGGTGTAGTATGGTTTTCAGCAGGTAGTCAGCTTTCAGGGGTGATAGTAGATACCAGTGGCGGGGCGAGGGGAATTCATGTGTATGACTGCGTCGGCCAAGATGACGGCTCGTTGGCTGGTAGCACTGGCATAACGTTGTTCAACCTCTCTCTTCCTACATATTCCTGTGCCCTGCCAGTTGAATGGGCCGGGTTTGAAGCCCAGCGAATCGGAGCAGCGGTTCGGTTGCAATGGACAACCGCCCAAGAGGAAAACAACAGCCACTTCCTTGTCGAGCGAAGCCTCGATGGTCAGCAATTCGAGACCATTGGCCAAGTTGGCGCGAGTGGTACAACAGCTAGCCCAACCAGCTATCAGTTTACCGACCAAGCAGCGCTGCTGACGCGGGTCTACTACCGCATTCGACAAGTTGATTTTGACGGTCGTTCGACGCTGACACCCATCCGCTCGGTCGAGCCCGGCGCGGTGGAAGTCAAGGTTTACCCCAACCCAGCGCAGGATCGGCTCTACTGGGAATCCTCGCAAGAGGTTGAGTCAGCTGAGCTGTGGGATTTGGGCGGACGACGCCTAGTGGCAGCATCCTTCCCTGACGGGGCAGAGGGCCTTGACCTCTCGCAGTTGCCCGAGGGCATGTACCTGTTGACCCTCTGGATTGGCCAGGTGCCGCGCCACCAGCGGGTTGTGATCGCCCGCTAGTCGGCGTAACTTCCCCCTCGATGGCCAAGTCCAAGAAACAAAAGGACCGTGGTGACGGCATGGTGTATTCCACCAACCCCCAGCAAGAATCACCCTTGGCGGCATTCCTCGATGCCCTGGGCGTAGAGGAGGACAAAGACCCGGGTCAGCCACAGAAGCAATTCGACCTGCGCGTCTGGATCGAACGCAAGGGCCATGCGGGCAAGCCCGTCACGCTCGTGAAAGGATTTGTTGGCTCCGACGCAGCACTGGACACCTTGGGCAAGGCCCTCAAAACCCATTGCGGCGTGGGCGGAACGACCAAGAACGGCGAAGTCCTCCTGCAAGGCGAGGTGCGCGAGAAAGCCCTGAAATATCTGACCGATCAAGGCCACAAGGCCAAGGCCGCCGGCGCGTAACCGCCCGGAGCTTACGGCTTCTTTTTGGGCTGGGGCGTGTGGCGCTGGCCAACGAAGCCCGCGCTTTCGTTTTCCATCCGGTCCAGGGTGGTCACCAAATAAATGAAACTTTTGCCCGGTTCGGCTTTGATGTCCGACCACCAAGTTTGGCGCGTGATCGCAATGATGTGGCAGGCATTCTCGGTATCGAGCGGCCCGCCCGTCGGAATCCGATAGACGACATAAGCGCTCGCTGTATCCCCATCCGGCGCAACTGGCGGTGCCCACCAAGTCAGGTGAACGCCCAGATTGGTTTGCTTCAGTTCCAACCGCTGGGGGGCCATCGGCGCGATGGAATCCTTCCAAGGCATGGTCGGCCGTAGGGCAGGACAACTGTAAAAGCTTCGGCTCAGGGTGTCGGCGATGCCCAGGGGGTTATCGAGCAGGTTCTTCACCCGGAAGAAGAACTGGCCCTGAAAGTTGGCCTGGCCACGCGAAATGCGAAGTTGGAGAGGCAACTCCTCGGGGTTTTTCCAGTCGGAACTGGTGGGCTTCTCGACGTTCCCCAGGTTGTGGCCTGAATAAAGGTGACGACCGAAGTGGTTGTCGTTCCACCAATCGATCATCTCGCGGTAGCCCACGCGCTTGTGCTCGGTGCTCCAGTAGAGCTGGGGGGCCATGTAATCGACCCAGCCTTTCTCCATCCACAACCGGGTGTCGGCGTACATTGCATCGTAGCAAGAAAGCGTACGGCTGGTGTTCGAGCCGCGTTTGTCGTCCCAGCGGTGGCGCCAAACGGGAAAGGGGCTCACACCGAATTTGATGTAGCGATCGATGGCCCACAGCGTGTCGTGGATGCCCTCGATGAGCAGGTTGATGTTCTCACGCCGCCAGTCTTTGATGTTGCCCAGCCCGCGGCTTTCGCGGCGAAAGGTTTCCAAGTCGTCAATCGATTCGCCTTTGCCCTCCTCGGGATAAAAATAGTCGTCCACATGCACCCCATCGATGCGGTACCGTGTGGCCACATCGGCGATTACCTCGACCAAGTAGTCGCGCACTTCTTTCCGACCCGGATCCAGGAATTTACTCGGCCCGAAGGTATAGCACCAGTTTGAGTGTTGGCGGCTGACGTGCGTGCGGTGGATGTCGGAGAACTTGGTCGAACTTACGGCGCGAAACAGGTTGAACCACGCATGGACCTCCAAGTGTCGTTTTTCGCATTCTTCGATCAGGTAGGCGAGGGGGTCATAGCCCGGGTCGCGGCCTTGTTTTCCGGTGAGCCATTGAGACCAGGGCTCGAGCTCGCTTTCATAGAACGCGTCGCTGGACGGACGAACTTGGAAGAAGACGGCATTTAGGCCCGTTTCTTGCGCACGATCCAGGATGCGCCGCAATTCTGCTTTTTGTTCCTCAACCGGGAGGGTCCAGGCCGAGGGCCAGTCCAGGTTGTTGACCGTGCAGATCCACACCCCACGCAACTCGCGCTTGGGTGCCTGTGCACTCAAAGCTGTGGAAGCCAGCAGAAACCAAATAAGCCAAAGACGGCGCATCGGGGCGAAAGGTACGGCCTTTTGGGGCGCTGGAACTACCTTGCGATGATGCGTGGTCGTAGGTTGAAGTGGAACGGCGAGCGAGCGATGCTTTTGGCGGCGACCAAAGGCCTGCCCGAGCGGGTGTTTGTGGTTCGGGACGGCTCACCGCTGGAGGGCGGCGAGGTGATGGGCGAGGCCCAGCCGCGGCGTTTTGGGCCCGTTTCGGCGCTTTGTGTTCCCTTGGATGCTTCGCGGTTGAAAGGGCTTCGTACACTTCAAGCCTTCGACATCGCGGGGAAGCCACTCTCGCGCAGCCTATCCATCGGGAAAGCACCAACAGCGAATTGGCAGATTGAGGCGGCCTTTGATGGTCATCCGATTGTCCTTCGGGGCACCGAGCGATTGGCTGGGGCGGTGGATTCGCTGACCTGGAACGGGCAGGAGTTCATCGACAGCCATGACCACGGGCGGCAGCTGCAAGCCGCTTTGGTCCTTGACCAACAGAAAGAGGACCTGAACCCCACCGAGGCGGGCGGGCGATTGGATGGCACAGGCAATTCGTCGAGCAGCCGGTTGATTTGGGCGAAGGCGAAGGGGTCTCGGGTTCGGACGTTGACGCAAATGGCCTATTGGAATCTGGCGATGCACGGTTCGGATTCGGTGGAGTACGAACAACTCAGTGCGCGCTCGCCCTACTTGCTTGAGAAGGAGATACAAATCGGTTTCGAGTCCTGGCCGAATGTGATTCGGACCAAGTGGACCTATCACTTCCCAGCGGATCGCACGACCAGCTTTGCCCAATTCGAGGCGCCCGCGTTCTACCTACCGGAAGATTTTCTGGCCTGCCAGGCCTATGACCCAGCGTCCGATTCGTTCAGGCCCTACCTCGCGGGGTGGGGAGAAGTGCCAACGCCTTTACTCTACAGCATCGAGACGGGCAGCCACGCGGCGGCGTTGTACCACCCAGGTTTAGCCCGCCAGCAGATGGGTTCAGAGAGCGGTTTCGGAGCCCGCAAGTTTGATGTGGAACGGGTGGTGAAGCTCAATTGCGTGTTCCGCGTGGCCGATCCGGGTCAAGGGACAAGCCACTCGTTCGAGACTTTTGTGGTGCTGGGCACCCAAGCCCAAGTGCAGGAGACCCTGCGGGCGCTGCACCGCCGCTTTGCCTAGCGGGCGGCGTCCGACTTTGCCTGTTTTTTCTTGCGCTGATCGTCGATGGCCGAACCGATCAAGAAGCCGAACACCGACCCGTAGCCTATCATGGCGTAGGGGTTTGACTTGAGGGCGCATTGGCCCGTCACGCAGCCCACGTACTTCCAGTACAGAAATCCGCCGAGTAGGCCCACGGGAATAACCAGCAACGTCCACCAGTGGCGGCGTGCAAAGCCCTGCAAGGAATTTCTTAGTTTCGAGGTAGACACAACGCTTCTACACCCATGCCCCGCTTTTCGTTCCTACTCCTGCTTCTTTTGCCTGCCACGTTGTGGGCCCAACGCAGCCCCCAGGTCGAGTCCATTGACAAAGAGGTCAAGTCCATCCAAGCCAAATTGCCCAAGCTGAAGAAAACCAAGCTGGACTTCAGCTTCGAGTGCGGCGGCGGCGACATGTTTGCCTACACCGACAAAGCGGGCAACCTCAAGGCCATCAGCGCCGAACTGCTCTGTGACTACTACGTCTCGCAAACGGTCTTGTACTTCAAAGATGAGGTAGTCATTTACCTGCACCAGGAGGACACCCACAATGAAGTCAATTGGGAGGCCACCACTGATCCGGACAACGCCGTGATGGGCGAGGCCGTGTACGAGGAATTTGGCTACTGGCTCAAAGAGGGGACTTTGATTGCCTTCGAAGACGAGGTCCATCACCTAGTTCCCGCAGGTACCCACCACTTCGAAGACGAGCAGTCGTTCGTGGAGACCTGGCTGGATGCGGTGCTGACCCAATATGCCGAACAGAAAGGCATTCCAGTCCAGAAGTAGTCGGTTGCGCTACCCGCGTAGCATCAAATGCTCCTCGGCTTGGGTGCTTCGCGTGAAGGCCCAACCCATGTGAAAGAGGTCCAGGCTCTGGAGAATCTCGGAATGCGCCTGAACGGCTTCCCAGGCTGAACGCATGTCAGCCGACCAATAGATGTCGTCGAAGATCAAGGCTGTGTTCTCGTGAGCTTTGGGTAGCAATTGCTCCAAGTAGGCGAGGGTCGGTGCTTTCTGGTGGTTCCCGTCCAGGAAGGCAAAGTCGACTTGCGGTAGCCGGTTCAACAATACAGGGAGTGTGTCGTCAAATCGCCCGACGATCAGTTCAATGTTGGTCAAGCCAAGCGCATCAAACGTGGCCTGAGCCCTCTCGGCGAGTTGGGGGCTGCCCTCCAAGCTGTAAACCTTTGCCCTTGGGTGCGAAAGAGCGAGGTAGGCCGTGGTAATGCCCAGACAGGTGCCGAGTTCAATAATCACCTCGCTTTCCAGCAGACCAGCCAGCCGATGCAGTTGTTCGGCTTGTGGGCGTGGCTTTAATGAGGTCCGGGCAATCTGGCGGATCGTTCGTGTGCGTTGCGGTAGCTTGCGGCTCCCTGCGCCGAAATCTTCGATGTGCAGAACCGACTGGTCGGCGAGCAAGTCTTTTCGGATGCCCTCCAGCTTGGCGATCCGTGGATCGTTGGGACGCGAACCATGGACGGCTTTTTGATAAACTTCGAAGAAAAACGGGGAATGCAGCCACTGCGAACCTTTCCGCTGCGGCAGGGTCCGCAGGTACTGGCCCAGGGGATAGAGACCCACCGGTGGCTTAGTTCAGCTTGGCGGGGTGGACGAGCAAAAACTCGGGGATGGCCACTTCGAATTCGGTGCCGTCGAGCAACCGCTCGAAGGTGTAGTGGCCCACCATTTTGCCCAGGTCGCTGTGCAGGTTGCAACCCGAGATGTATTCGTGCGATTCGCCGGGCTCCAGGACGGGCTGTTGCCCGATGACCCCTTCGCCCTCGACTTCGCGAATTGTACCGTCCGAATCGAAAATGGTCCAATGCCGGCGGCGCAGTTGCAAGGTCGAATCGCCTTCGTTCTCGATCTGCACACGGTAACTGAACACAAAATGCGACTGCGTCGGAGAGGAATACCCCTCCTGGTAGTTGGTCAGCACGCTGACCCGGACGTTATGTGTCGTGGCCGTTACCATCGGTGTTACTACGCTTAAATAGGGCATTTTGTTCCGTCCGTGCAAGGGCCCATCTTCGTGAGTATGCAGGTGCGCATCGAACCGGGATGGAAGGAAGTCTTGTTGCCACAATTCGAGGCACCGTATTTCCAGGATCTGGCGGCTTTCGTCCGCGAGGAATACAAGAAAGGCCCCGTCTTTCCCCCGGCCAAAGAAGTTTTCAACGCCTTTGATCACTGCCCCTTCGACAAGGTGCGCGTGGTCATCCTGGGGCAGGACCCGTACCACGGCCCGGGTCAGGCGCATGGCCTGTGTTTTTCGGTGCCCGATGGGGTACGCCCGCCGCCGTCACTTCAGAACATCTTTAAGGAACTCCAGACCGATGTGGGCCTGCCAATTCCCGCTTCAGGCAACTTGGAACGCTGGGCAGACCAAGGCGTACTTTTGCTGAACGCAACCCTGACGGTGCGGGCGCACGAGGCGGGTTCGCACCAGAAAAAGGGCTGGGAGCAGTTCACCGATGCAGCGGTCAGTGAGTTGTCGCGGCGGCGTGAGGGCCTCGTGTTTTTGCTTTGGGGCAGCTACGCACAGAAGAAGGGCGCGGTGATCGATCGCACGCGGCATCAGGTCTTGCAATGCGCGCACCCCAGCCCACTGTCGGCTTACAACGGCTTTTTTGGCTGCACGCATTTCAGCCGGGCGAACGAGTACCTGCGCCTGCGCGGCGAGGAACCCATCCAATGGTAAGGTGACTGGTACCTATTGGGCGCTCTTGAACACGCGGTCCCAGCGCACACCCTCGCCTGGGAAGCTCGAGAACCAGACGATCGCGGCTTTGCCCACGATGTGGCTTTCGGGCACAAACCCCCAATAGCGCGAGTCCTCCGAATTGTGGCGGTTGTCGCCCATCGCCCAGAAGTAATCCTGCTGGAAGGTGTACTCGGTGATTTCCTCACCGTCGATCAGGAGGGAATAGCGCGGGCCCGAGTGATCGGATTGGGGCTGGGGCTTTTTGTCTGAACCGCCGTGGAAATGCTCGCTCCCTGATCGGTGGTCGATGACTTCTACTTGGTCGGGCTCGTAGCCTTCGAAGTAGCGGATCGTGTGGGCGTAGAGCGCAATGGTGCTGTCGTTCAGGGTGATTTTCAGGCCGTTGGCGGGCACTTGAATCGGGCCGAAGAAGTCGCGGCTCCAGCCGTTGAAACCATCGCCGACTACGAAATTGAAGAAGCTGTCTTCGTTGTTGAGGACCTTCTTGGCAGGTTGGAAGAGGGTCGAGCTGCGGGTGAGGCGCTGGGCTTCCTTCTCGGTGGTGTGGATGCGGAAGCCGTCGCCGCTCCAATAGAAGTCGCGGATGCCCCGCTTGAGGAACACGTTCTCGATGTTGATCTGCGCGCGGTCGATCCACAGTGGAATTTCGATGCCCGGTTGGTTGGTGCGCTCCACATGGATGAACAGCTTCCCGTTCCGATACACCTTGTATTCACTGCTCGAGAGGTTTTCGTACGTCAGCTCGCCTTTCAAGACAATCTGGTATTCCTCCTGCAAGGTCTCGGGGTTGTCGAACAGTTTTCCGTTCAAGCTCACGCGCCCCGATTCAGACGAGATTACATCCCCCGGTCCGCCGATGCAGCGTTTGATGTAGTTGGTCCGAAGGTCGATGGGGGTCGCCAAGTCGCCCGGCCAGTTGAAGACGATGATGTCGCCCGGCTTGGGGTCCTGGAAGCCCGGCAGGCGCGTGTAAGGAAGTTGAATCCAATCGAGGTAGGACTTGATCGAGCCCTCGCCCCCCTCGCCGCCATTTAGCAGGCCGTCGAGGTATTTGTGGGGCATCGGCACTTGCAGCAGCGTGATGGGCGTCCGCGGCCCATAGTGCATCTTGCTGACAAACAGGTAGTCGCCGCGCAGCAGCGAGCCTTCCATCGACTGGGTGGGAATCCGATACGCCTCGAACGATGACCACCGAATCAGTGAGGCGGCGTAGATCGCAAAGACAATCGCATCGGCCCAATCGCGTCCGCGGCCTTTCTTCTGTTTGTCCTTGGGGATCAGCCCGCCGGGCTCGAAGAATTTCACATCCTTTTGGAACGAAAGCCAGGGCAAATAGAGGAACGGCGCGACGATGATCAGCGTGTGGTCCCAAAACCGGTTGCGATGGAACGAACGCGCGAGGTCTACGTGCAAGGCAATGCTGGTGAACACCCCAAAGACGGGCAGGTAGTTGATGACGATCCACCACTTGGGCCGCCCGACGATCTGGATCCAGGTCCACACGTTGTAGAACGGCACGAGCGCCGCCCAACCGGGTTTGCCCGCCTTTTCAAACAAGCGATAGAGCCCCAGGTGGTAGGCCGCCAAAAGGGGGAAGGCCAAAAGCCAGAAACCGAGGGGATTGGGGAGCATGGGTACGGGGGTTGTCAGTAGCGCTTAGAGCTCCAACAGATCGTTCATCCCGAAGATGCCCAGGCGACCGGGTAGCCATTCGGCGGCCATGACGGCCCCGGTGGCAAAGCCCAGGCGGTTGTGGGCTTGGTGGGTGATGATGATGTCGTCGATCTCGCTGCTGTAGGTGACCGTGTGGGTGCCCGGCACGCCCGGTTCGCGGTGGGCGAAGATGGGGATGTCGTCCGCGCTCTTCGCCTCGCCCAAAACGGTGCTTTGTTTGCGGCGCAGGAAGGTCAGGATGTCTTCGCCAATGGTCAGGGCCGTGCCCGAAGGGGCGTCTTTCTTTTCGGTGTGGTGCGTCTCGTCGATGCGCACCGAATAGTCGCTTTGCACGTCCATGAGCTTCGCCAACCGGCGGTTGATCACGTGAAACAAGTTCACGCCCACCGAGAAGTTCGAGGCATAAAAGAACGGCGCACCCACTTCGCGGGCCAGCCAGGTGATCTCATTCCAATGGCTGAGCCAACCAGTCGTGCCGCAGACCACGGGGACCCGGTTGTTCAGCAGGGCTTTCAAATTCTCGACCGCCGATTCGGGGCTGGTGAATTCGATCACCACATCGGTGGTCCGGGGGCTGACGTCGCTGAGCAGATGCGCATCGCTCGCGTCGATCACGTGACTAATGGTGTGGCCGCGCTCTTTGGCGATGCCTTCGATGGTACGGCCCATTTTGCCGTACCCAACCAGGGCAATCCTCATCGGGAGAGATTCAATTGAAGGGTGAATCCGTGCACGGGCCGCGAATCCCAGGCGGGGCCCGGGGCGTAGGGGTGCAGGGAGAGCCAGTTGTCTTTGTTGCGACCGAAGTCGATCAAATGTGCATCCACGTAGGCATCGACCGCATTCATCGCATACAATAGTACGGAAAATATGACGTTCAGATCGCGCCAACGCCGATAGGTGTCGCGCGCCAGGCGGACACCCGCCTCAGTGCGGTAGGTCACCCCATTGATCCGGGCGGTGGAAATGCCGTCGCCTTCCCAGTTGTTGAACGCCGTTCGGGACTCCTGGTACAGGCCGTTGTTATAAATCACAAAGAAGATGGTGGTCCCCAGGCCCGCATAGATGATGGGCATTTTCCAGTACTTCTTGTTGTAGGCTTGGCCCGCCCCAGGCAGCGCCAGGGACAGGAACAGGGCCTTGCGCGGCGAGTGGGTTTTGTCCACCTGCACTACGGGGATCGAGTCCATTGGGGTGGAAAACTGGACTTCGTAGTCCGGCCCCACGGTGGCCGTATCGGTGGCGGGCACGGGCGCATCGCGGATGCCGCCGATGCCGAGCGAATCGGCTTGGGCCATCGCGAGCGAAGGGACAAGCAAGACACCCAGGACGAGCAGCAGGACAGGTCCTCGAACCCCTCGAACCACGTGGATCATAGCCGAACGTCGAGCACCTCGAGCAAGCGGTTCAGCTCGTCGGTGCTGGTGTAGGGAATGCGGATTTCGCCTTTCTCCTCGCCGCCTTGCAGGTTGACTTTCGTGCCGAAATGCGAGCTGAGGGCTTGCGTGACTCGTTCCATGTCGCCAGACGGGGCTTTTGGCTCGACCTTGGCAGGCGCGGGGGTACGCGACTTTCGCACCAATTCCTCGACTTGGCGCACGGAGAGTTCGCTGCCGAGCACTTGCTCGAAGATGTCGAGTTGGTCGTCCACGTTCTCGACCCCCAGCAAAGCGCGGGCATGGCCCATGCCGATTTGTTTGGTCCGCAGGGCGGCTTGCACGATGTCGGGCAGCTTGAGCAGGCGCAGGTAGTTGGTGACCGTCGAGCGCTCTTTGCCCACCCGGTCGCCGAGCTCTTCTTGGCGCAGGCCGATTTCCGAGATCAAGCGCTGGTAGGAGAGGGCCACCTCGATGGCGTTCAGGTTCTCGCGCTGAATGTTCTCGATCAGGGCCATTTCCAGCATCTGCTGGTCGTCAGCCGTACGGATATATGCAGGCACCGAAGGCAGCCCCGCAAGCTTCGAGGCTTGGAGGCGGCGTTCCCCGCTGATCAGTTGGTAGGTCTTCTTGCCCAGGCGCCGAACGGTGATCGGCTGGATGATGCCTTGAACACGGATCGATTCGGCCAGTTCTTGCAGCGCAGTCTGGTCGAAGTCGGTACGGGGCTGGAAGGGGTTGGTCTCGATCTGGTCGACGGGCACTTCATAGAAATTCGTCGGTGTGGCTTCCTGGCCGGACTCGGGCACAGGGGTGGCCTGCATCTTGTCCTTGTCTTCCAGGAGGGCCCCCAGGCCTCGACCCAGTGCGTTACGCGGTTTGCTCGTACTGCTCATGGGCGCAAATTACTCAGGAACGGCAATGCCGTTTTTCTCCAAAATTTCGGACGCCAAATTCAGGTAGGCGATGGCCCCTTTGCTGGCCGCATCATGGGCCACCGCTGGGATGCCGAAGCTCGGCGACTCAGACAGGCGGATGTTGCGCGGGATGATCGTGTCGAAGACCATGTCCTTGAAATGCAGCTTCACTTCGTCGACCACTTGGTTCGAGAGGCGAATGCGCAAATCGTACATGGTGAGCAGGATGCCCTCGATTTCCAACTTCTCGTTGAGGCGCGTCTGGATGATCTTGATGGTGTTCAGCAGCTTACCCAGACCTTCCAGGGCGAAGTATTCGCACTGCACAGGGATCAAGACCGAGTCAGCAGCCACCAGGGAGTTGACGGTGATCAAACCCAGCGAAGGAGAACAGTCGATCAAAATGAAGTCATAGTCGCCCCGAACCGAGAGGAGCGAATCGGCCATGCGCGACTCGCGGCCTTCCAGGTTGATCATCTCCACCTCGGCACCGACCAGGTCAATGTGCGCTGGCAGGATGTCGAGGTATTCCACTTGGGTTTTCTCGATGCAGCGGCTGGCGGGCAAGCCGTCGACCATGCACTCGTAGATCGAGTCGCGCTCCTGGCGTGGGTCGAGGCCCAGGCCCGAAGTCGAATTGGCCTGCGGATCGGCGTCGACCAAGAGGGTTTTGTGTTCAAGGGCCGCAAGGCTGGCCGCCAAGTTGATGGCGGTGGTCGTTTTACCGACGCCGCCTTTCTGGTTGGCAATGGCGATGATTTTGGCCATAATGAGGGAAGGGGCTAGGTAGTTAGAGGGTGTGCGTTGCAGTTCGGCCCGGCGGTGGATGGGTCAGCGGCTTGAATGCCCGTAACATCGATATCTTTGGCCTCCACACCGCAGAGAAGAAACACACCGAACCGCTGGCGCAACCTGCTGGTCTGCACAGTATCGTAAGAGTTTCCGAAATCAGTAACGTCCATTGAAAGGTTCGACAAACCAAAGGAAAACTTCTGGGCCAATGGCGGCCAAAAGGGGAATCCAAGATAGGGGAATTCGCCGACAAACGGCGGGGCTCACCCCCTGGTTCCTGGGCCTAGTTATGCCCCTTTTATTCACATTCTGCGGGCACGAGCATCCTGAGGCACGCTATAAGGTGTTTCGCTACAACCAAGCGCAGGGCCTCACGACCCTTGACCCCGCCCAGGCCCGAAACCAAGCCATCCAGTGGGCCACCACCCAACTGTTTCAAGGGCTGGTCGAGTTGGATTCAACCCTCGAGGTTCGCCCTTGCCTCGCGACGGATTGGAGCATCTCCCCCGATGGGCGGACCTATACCTTCCGCATCCGCAGCGGGGTTCGGTTTCATGACGATGCGTGTTTCGCCAAAGGCCAGGGTCGCCGAGTAGTGGCCTCGGACTTTGTCTATGCCTTTCGCCGCATTTTGGACAGCACGGCTTCGCGGCCTTCGTCGGGGGCCTGGGTCTTTCGCGACAAAGTGCTGCGCGCCGAGGACGGACGGATTTCCGACACCTGCTTTGTGGCCCGTGGCGATTCGCTCTTCGTGGTTCATTTGGAGCGGCCCACGGCCCACTTCCTGGAAGTGCTCTCGATGCCCTATGCCTTTGTGGTCCCCAGGGAAGCAGTCGAGTACTACGGCGACGACTTTGGGACCCACCCGATTGGCACAGGCCCCTTCCAGTTTCAGGTGTGGGAGGACATGGAGAAGTTGATCTTGGCCCGTAACAACACCTATTGGCGCAAGGACGAAAAGGGGAACAGCTTGCCGTACCTGGATGCGGTCGAGATCTCGTTTCTCTCCGATAAGAACCAAGCCTTTCGCTTGATGCTGGCCGGCGAGTTCGACTTGATTACAGGTATCGAAGAAGGTACCCGCGACCAGATATTGAACGGCGACGGTACGTTCCGTGACCGAATCACCGCCAAGCTGCACGCCGAGAAGATTCCCTACTTGAACACCGAATACATTGGTTTCCAGCTCGATCCGAAGGCACCCGCTTACAAAGACAAAACCAACCACCCGCTCTTGGACTCTCGGATTCGTCAAGCCTTAAGCCTGGGCCTCGATCGATCCCGCTTGATCGCCGGAGGTCGAAATGGCTTGGGCCTGCCCGGTCGCCACGGTATTGTACCCCCTGCGGTGCCGGGGTTTGGCAGGGCAGAGGTAGCAGGCTATCCCTTTGACTTGGAACGCGCCAAGACCTTGCTGGCCGAAGCCGGCTACCCGGGTGGGAAGGGCTTTCCCAAACTGACTTTGTCATTGCAGCCGCCGCAATTGGCCTTCGGGGAGTTGATTCAAAAGGAATGGCGCGAGAACCTGGGCATTCGCGTCGAATTGGAGCCCGCCGAACAGGCTGTTCAAATCGACCTGGCGATCCAGGGCCGCGTCGAGCTTTTCTATGGGTCTTGGCTGGGCGACTACCCGGACGCGGAGAATTACCTCTCGCTGCTGTACGGCGGCAACGCGGCACCCAAGGGCCCCAACCGCACGCGCTACCGCAACCTACGCTTTGACCAACTCTTCGAGAAAGCAGCGGCCACTTCGGTCCCAGCGAAACGCCAAGCGCTCTACCGCCAACTCGACGAAATGGCCATGCGCGATGCGCCGTTAATCCCCATTTTCTATGACCAACAAGTCCGGTTGACACCCAAGTATGTGATTGGCCTCGAGGTCAATGCCATGAATGTGCTTCGTCTCGAACGCGTGGATTTCGTGGGCGAGGGCTGGAATGGGGCCCATGCGCCCGCCGTTTCGTATGTTAGGGACTAGAAAGACGCACTCATGAGTACTTACGCCGACAAATTTGCCCGCCGCCTCTTGGTGATTGCCCTCTCGCTGACTTTGCTGATGGTCGGTGCAGGCTTCTTGATCTATTCCGCCAAACCGGCTCAAGCTTCTGAAGGCTTTGTTCGCCCCTTGGGCATGAGCGAGATCGCTTCAGAGGCTTCGGGCCGCTATATGATGACAAGCGTCTACGATGTGGGTGACCAAGAAACCTACTTTGTCTTTTTTGACACCCACACGGGCCGCTCGGTGATCTATTACTGGGAGGATAACGTGGCCGGGTCGGACAAGGGCGATTGGCTGCCACTGAAGACCCAATTGCCACAAGGCACTGACCCCTTCCGCTACCAGCGCGGGGTGGTTATCGAGATTGGGGCACAGTAGGCGTCAGCAAACAATTCGCTACAAACTAGAAAAGGCCCCTGCGTAGGGGCCTTTTCCGTTGTCAGGTCTAAGGAAGACAGAATGCTCTAACGCTTCCCGCCTTTCTTCTGTGCGTCACGCTCTTGCTGGGCTTTCATCGCCGCGTCGAGGCGCTGTTGGAACTTCGAACCCACGCCTTTGCCCGCCGGCTTCCCAGCTTCGAAGTTCTTGCGATTCTCGTCCATTTTCAACTGAATTTTCTCCTTGTCGATCAGCTGCTGGGCGACCAGTTGCTGACCGATGGTGAAGAGGTTCGAAGTGAAGTAGTAGAACGTCAAGCCCGAAGGGAAGCTGTTCAGCACGAACAGGAAGATGACCGGCATGATGTAGCCGATGTACTTCATCGGCCCTTGCATCTGGGCCGAGTTCGCTTGGTTGTTGAAGTAGGTGTAGGCGATCGTCGAGACCGTCATCAGCAAGGTGAACAGCGAAATGTGGTTGCCGAAGATGTAGGAGAGCCCCCAGATTTCTTGGCTCCAGGTGATGGGTGCATCGAAGGTCGAAAGGTCAGGTGCCCAAAGGAACGACTCGCCGCGTAGCTCGATGGCGTTGGGGAAGAAGTTGAAGAGCGCCAGGAGGATCGGCATCTGCAGCAGCATCGGGATGCAACCCGAGACCGGATTGACCCCCACCATGCGGTAGAGCTTCATCTGTTCCTGCTGGAACTTCATCTTGTCGTCCTTGAGGCGTTCGCGCAGTTCTTCGATCTGCGGCTTGAGGACCTTCATCTTCGCCATCGACTTGTAGGAGCGGAAGGCGATCGGGAAGAGCAGCGTCTTGATGATCAGCACCAGAAGGAAGATGATCAGCCCGTAGGAGCCGACGAACGTCTCCAGCACGTTGAAGACCGGGATCACCAAATAGCGGTTGAAGAACGCGAAAAGCGACCAACCCAAGTAGACGTTTTTGTGGAAGCCCGGCGCGACCGTTTTACAGATGTCAAAGTCGTTTGGCCCGAAGTAGAAGCGGAAGGCGTTGCCGTCGCCCGCCAGCACCGAGGTGGGGATGGTCAGCTTCGCGTTGAGAACCTTAACAATCGAAGTGTCGGGTGTTGGGGTGGTGACCAACTTGGCGCCTTTGTCGAAGGGCGTGCCGTCCGAAAGGATGGCGGCGCTGAAAAAACGTTGCTTCATCGAGAGCCATTGCACGGGCTCTTCGAACAGGTCATCGCTTTCTGAGGGGCCGTCACCGAGGGCGTCGAAGTCCTCATCTGGCGTGTAGACGTTGATGGAGGCCTTGTTGCGCGAGTCCTCCAAGTTGGGCTCGGCGCGGGGCAGGCGGTCGGTCCACGAGAGATCCAGGGGTTTGTCGAGCGAGATGAATCCCTCGAGGCCTTGACCTCGCAAGCGGTAGTCCACCTCGAAGCCTTTCCCTTTCAGTTTGTATACCTGTTGGATGTGGCTCTTGCCGCCTAGGTTCATGGTGAAGACCACTTGTGCGCTGTCTTTGCCCGTGATCTTGGCGCTTTTGCCATTGGCCTGGAAATACAACTCCGAGAGGTCGCGGTTGCCTTGGGGCGTGGGGAGCAGCCACTTGAAATCCGTCGACGAATCGGTGACCATGGCGAACGGCTGGTCCAAATGGTCATTGTAGCCTTTCAGAACGACCGACCTGACCGATCCGCCTTTGGTGCTGAGGGTCAGGATGATGTCCTCGTTCTCAAGCACGATCGTTTCCTCGGTGCCTTGTGCAGCAGCAGCAAATGCGCCGTATTTCGCTTGGAGTTGCACGTCGCGCAGCGAGTCGGACACCAGGGTATCGACTACCGCAAGTGCGGTGCTGTCGGCCCCGAGCGAGTCCGGCGTGGCCGCCAAACTGTCGACTTGGGTGGTGGTCGTTGCGGTTGCTGGGGCTTTCTCGTCGTCTCCGCTCATGAAGGCCATGTAGCCAAGCAGCATCGCGGAGATCACGACGATCCCGATGATTTGATTTCTATCCATTCTTCCGTTCGGAGCCTACTTGTGGGCGCGCTGCATCGAAGGGCTCGACTGCGGCGCACGTGCCCGCTCCATCATTGCGGCCACAAAGCTAACGAAAATCGGTCCCGGCGCACCCACCGTACTCTTCAGTTCGGGGTGGAATTGCGAACCGAGGAAAAATGGGTGGTTCTCCACCTCCATGATCTCGACCAAACCGGACTCCGGATTGAGCCCCGAGGCCCGCATGCCCGCGCCTTCGAAGGCTTCCAGGTACTTGCTGTTGAACTCGTAACGGTGGCGGTGGCGTTCGCTGATCTCGCTCTTGCCATAGACGCGTTTCGCCAGGCTGCCTTCCTTCAACTCGCAGGGGTAAGCCCCCAGGCGCATGGTGCCGCCCAGTTGGGTGATGCGTTTTTGTTCGCTCATCATGTCGATGACCGGGTGCTTGCAGTTCGGGGCCATTTCGACCGAGTGAGCATCTTCCAAGCCCAGCACGTTGCGCGCAAACTCGATGACCGAGACTTGCATGCCCAAACAGATGCCAAAGAAGGGCACCTTGTTTTCGCGGGCGTAGCGCACGGCCTTGATTTTACCTTCGATGCCTCGCTTGCCGAAGCCCGGGGCGACCAGGATGCCGTCCTTTCCTTCCAGAATGGCAGCGATGTCCGCGTCGCTGCGCTCATCCAGGTCGTCGGACTGGACCAGTTCGATGTTGACCTTGCAATTGTTGGCGGCGCCCGCATGAATGAGGGCCTCGTTGATCGACTTGTACGCGTCGGGTAGCTCGACATATTTGCCGACCAACGCCATCTCGACAGTGTGCTCGGGTTTCACCACCCGCTCGACGAATTGTTTCCAACCACTCATTTGGGGCTGGGCCTCTGCAACCGGCTTCTCGATGCCGAGACGTTCCATCAGGCGCAAATCGAGTTCTTCTTCCTCCATCAGTAGCGGCACGGCGTAGATCGTCTCGGCATCTAAGCTGGAGATGACACAGTCGGGGCGCACGTTGGTGAACAAGGCCACCTTACGGCGAATGTCCTCGGGCAACGGCATTTCCGAGCGGCAGACCACGATGTCGGGTTGAATCCCCGATTCGAGCAAGGATTTGACCGAGTGTTGGGTCGGCTTGGTTTTCAATTCGCCCGCAGCCTTGAGGTAGGGGACGAGCGTCAAATGGACGCAGGCAATGTTTTCGGTGCCGACTTCCCAGCGGAACTGGCGCAAGGCCTCGATGAACGGCAGGGCCTCAATGTCGCCCACGCATCCGCCGATCTCGGTGATGATGACATCATAGTCGCCCGAATCGCCCAGGGCGCGGAAGCGGCGCTTGATTTCGTCGGTGATGTGGGGGACAACCTGTACGGTCTTCCCAAGGTACTTTCCTTCGCGTTCAGCAGTGATGACGCTGTAGTAAATGCGACCAGTGGTCACATTATTGGCCTGCGAAGTAGGTACACCCAAAAAACGCTCGTAGTGCCCCAGGTCCAAGTCGGTTTCGGCCCCGTCGTCGGTTACGTAGCACTCCCCGTGTTCGTAGGGGTTCAATGTGCCCGGATCGACGTTGATGTACGGGTCGAACTTCTGGATGGTCACACGTAACCCACGGGCTTGCAGCAACTTACCCACCGAAGCGGAGATGATGCCTTTTCCCAGCGAGGAGGTGACTCCCCCAGTAACAAAGATGTATTTTGTGGCTCCCACAGGTGGCTGGATGACTCGAAGTACCTATGGAATCCAAAGGTAGCAGGTTCGGGCGAGACTTCGGCCATCGCGCGGCGGATAGATCTGAAAAAGAGCCTCTGATCGTACAGAATCATAAATAGAATAATTAGAGGAAAAAATTGAAACCATTTATCTCCCGCTGCGTTATGAATGGGACGGCCACGCGACTTGCCATCTCTTCCTAGAAGCCTCGATAAGCAACGCGCGCGCTCGGGTTCCCGCTAGAGGGGAGAAGCGTTTGGCTGGGAGCCCGAGCTGGCCGTCTATTTTTTATCGCGTTCAATTCCGACCACTTGGTTACACCAATCTGGCCGGTTGTTCGTTGCTGAAAGCAGCGGCTTAACTTGCGCCATGCTTCGGCACCTTCTACTCATTTTCGTTGGCTTGGGCCTTGTGGCTGGTACGCTGTCGGCGCAAGACTTGCAGTTGTCGCAGTTCTACGCCGCACCACTGCAGACTAACCCCGCCTTGGCGGGCAGTGTGGCGGGGTCTCGTGTGGGCATCAACTACCGCAGCCAATGGTCCACTTTGCCGGGTGGATTTCAGACTTCCATGATTTGGGCCGATCACGACCTGCCAAAGCTGGGCGGCGGTGTGGGGTTGCTCCTCAGCCGCGATGTGGCTGGCGAGGCCGGCTACGCCACCAACGAAGCCGCGGCTCAGTACGCGCATCACGTGCGCCTGAGCGAGGACTGGACGCTGCGTGGCGGCCTTCAAGTGGGCTGGACCTGGCGGCGGCTGGGCTTCAACGACCTGGTTTTCGGCGATCAGTTGGATGTGAACACCACAACGACAGGCACAACGGCCGAGGCTTTGGATCAAAACCAACGCAGCTACCCGGACCTTGGCGCGGGGTTGCTGGCGCATACCGACAAAGTGTACTTGGGCTTTGCTGCCCATCACTTGCTTCGCCCTGAGCAGTCCTTCGGTGGTGGCGATTCCTTCCGGCTACCGATTCGCTATACCCTGCACGGCGGGGTGCGCATTCCCACAGGGCTCGACTTTTTGGACTATGGCGAAGGCGAGGCGGTGCTTGTGCCCTCATTTTTGTTCAAAACCCAGGGCCAGTTCACCCAGCTTGACCTCGGACTCTACCTCGATTATCACCCCATTGTCTTTGGCCTGTGGTATCGGGGTTTGCCAGCGACGCAAGCGGAGGCAGGCCGCACCTGGAACCACGACGCGATCACTGGGCTGGTGGGCCTCAGCTTCGACCGCTTTTCGTTTGGGTACAGCTATGATGTGACCATCTCGGCCCAAACGCCGAGAACGGGTGGTAGTCACGAAGTTTCGTTAACCATGTTCTTCGAGCCCGGTGAAGATCGTCGCCGTCCGTCGGGTCGACATCGCCCGATTCCTTGCCCGAAGTTTTAGATTCTCGTAGTATGCGCCATGGCTTCAAACTACGCCCTGGTTACCGGTGCCTCAGGTGGCATCGGTCTGGAATTTTCCAAGCTCCTCGCAGCCGACGGCTACTCGTTGGTTCTAGCGGCTCGAAGCAAAGACACACTCCTTCAACTCGCCAAGGAATTGAAGGTCCTGGGTGCGCCGGACGTTGTTGTGCTTCAGGTCGATCTCTCGAAGCCGGACGCGGGGCGATACGTTGCCGAACAGGTTGAGGTCCGTTCGATCAAACTGGATGTGATCATCAACAACGCGGGTTTTGGCGACTTAGGCCCTTTTGCTCAGGCCGATTGGGATAAGCTCCAGCGCATGATCCGCTTGAACATGGAAGCCCTCACCCAGATTATGCACCTGGGCCTCCCGTGGATGGTCGAGCGTAATAAAGGGATGATCCTTAACGTGGCTTCGACGGCTGCGTTCCAGCCCGGACCACTCATGGCCGTGTATTACGCCACCAAAGCCTACGTGCTGCACCTCTCCGAGGCGGTTTGGAAGGAGCTGAAAGCCTCCGGCTCGAACGTCACGGTAACGGCGTTGTGCCCGGGCCCGACCGACACGGGGTTTGCTGATGCGGCCGATGTCTCGGGCAGCAAGTTGTTTGATCGAAAGTTGCCGACCGCCGCGCATGTGGCAGCCTTTGGCTACAAAGCGATGAAGAAAGGCAAGCGCGTGGCCATCCATGGCTGGCAGAATCGGATGCTCATGCGCTTGACCTGGCTTGTGCCTCGCAGCTTGCTGCTGAGCTACGTCTACAGCTTGCAGCGCAAGAAGTAAGCGAATCCTCAGGAGGGAGTGTGGCGAGGGCCGTTGCTTTCCCGTAGTTTTGGGGACCAACCACCTGCCAACCATGTACCAGAGCTACCAACAGATTCTTGACATCATCAACGGAGAAGACCGCGCTTATTATACCGGTAACCGCATCATTCTTCCGTTCAAGTGCCAACTGCTCAAAGTGATCGCCGACTCGCGGATCTATTCGGATTTCGCCGAGAGCGACGACATCAAAGTGGTCGATAGCCCCAAGAATACCTCGATGTATTTGCACGAAACGGGCCGTTTGTTTCGATTCGAAGGCGGGCACAAGCTGATCAAGATGGTACTGGCTCCGTTTGATGCGGATTTGTGCGATCGCAGCCAGCACATCAAGATGGTGTGTCAAATCGAGGACAATCATCAGGTTGATCTGCGCCTCCCGGGCAAGGATGACCTGTTTATCGGCTAAGTTTGCGGCCCATGACGGCCGCTGCCCTTTCGTTACGCCCAGAAATCGACGCGCTACCTGTGTTTGGACAGGTGGCGGAGGCCGCTGCGGCCCTCGGACACCCTACCTATGTGGTGGGCGGGTACGTGCGTGACTTGATCTTGCGGCGGGCCAGCAAGGACATTGATTTTGTGTCGCTTGGCCCCGGTTCGGGCATTGCCTTGGCTGAGGAACTGGCGCGTCGCCACAACTTGGCCCCGCCGGTGGTTTACAAAAACTTTGGGACGGCCATGCTTCGCTTTGGTGAATTGGAGTTGGAATTCGTTGGGGCGCGGAAGGAATCGTACCGCGCCGACTCGCGCAAGCCGATTGTCGAGGATGGATCGCTGGACGATGATCAGCACCGCCGCGATTTCACAATCAACGCCTTGGCGATCAGCTTGAACAACGACGCTTACGGCCAAGTGATCGACACCTTTGGTGGGGTGGAGGACCTGCGGAACATGGTCATCCGCACCCCGTTGAAGCCCGAGCAGACCTTTTCGGATGATCCGCTTCGGATGCTACGCGCGATTCGCTTTGCTTCGCAGCTGTACTTCGATATCGAGCCCGCCACCTTCGAGGCCATTCAACAACAAGCCGACCGCCTTTCGATCATTTCTGCCGAGCGCATCGCGACGGAACTCAACAAGATCATCCTGTCGCCAAAGCCTTCTTATGGGTTCAAGTTGCTAGAAGTCAGTGGGCTGCTTTCTCAGTTTTTTCCCGAGATGATCGACTTGAAGGGTGCAGAGTTCAAGAACGGTATCGGCCACAAGGACAATTTCTATCACACCCTTCAGGTGCTCGACAATATTGCCGAGGTGTCCGATGACCTGTGGCTGCGCTGGGCAGCGATCCTTCATGACATTGCCAAACCGAAGACCAAGCGCTTCGACCCGAAAGTTGGCTGGACTTTTCACGGCCATGAAGACAAAGGCGCGCGGATGGTCAAGGGCATTTTCCGTCGGCTGCGCCTACCACTGGGCGAGGAAATGCGCAAGGTGGAGACCTTGGTTCGCCTCCACCTGCGGCCCATCGCGCTGGTCAAAGAAGAGATCACTGACTCGGCCATCCGCCGGGTGATTTTCGAGGCGGGTGACTACGCCGACGACCTCATGAAGCTATGCCGCGCCGACATCACCTCGAAGAACGAGGCGAAGGTCAAAAAGTACCTGCGCAACTTCGATCAGGTGGAAGCCAAGATGATCGAAGTGGAGGAAAAGGACCGCCTGCGCCATTTCCAGCCGCCGGTCAGCGGTGAGGACATCATGGAAGCGTTTGGCTTGAGCCCTTGTCGCGAGATTGGCCAGATCAAGGAAGTGATCCGCGAGGCGATCCTGGAAGGTGAGATTCCCAACGAGCGCGAGGCAGCCTGGGGCCTAATGCTGCGCGAAGGGCAGAAGTTGGGCTTGACCCCCAAAGCATAGCAGCGCAACCGGAAGGTTCGTAGATTCGTTTCGGCCTCTATGGAGGCATCCGCTTCAGTGAAAACGCTTGTTCTCGAAAACGACACCGTCATCCTCACCCGCAAGGTGCGCGAGCTGTTGTCGTGGAAGTTTCAGGAGGACATCGACGTCTGGTTAAACTTTGGAACGGCCTTTTTTTCCTACAAGCGCGATCGGTCCATCGCCCGGTTCTTGGAGTTGGAGGACGGGGGCAATCTGTTGACCCGCACCACGTTGGATGACTACACCCAGATGGAGAACGTGGTCAAGATCCTGCTCCTGCTTCAAAAGCACGGCAAGCGAATCAACGTGTTCTGCGATGCGAAACCGATGCTCAAACAGCGGTTGGACGAGTACTTGGACCTGCCCGAACGCCCCGAGTCGGAGTTTCAGACTCCAGGTGAGCGCATTGCCGAGAAGATGAAATACAACCAGCTACTCAAAGACGCAATCGCCTATCACAACGTCTATCAGATGCTCGGGAATTACCACGAGAACGAGGACGGCTGGGTCAACGGCGTGACCCTGGTGAGCTACACCGAGCGCATGGACGGCGGCTTCTCGCTCTTCAATCTACAGGTGGTGCTACCGGAGTTGGGCTGAATCTTTCTGCTGGCGCTGTTGGATGCGATTTTGCACAAGTTGCAAGCTCATAGGCAGAAACAGCAAGAAGGTTGGTACCAGGAACACACGAGCTTCATGGGCGTACGCCATCATGAGGTGGATCACAAACCAGACCGGCACGATCAATAGGAACCACCGGCGCAGCGGCTCGTCACAGTATTTCCAACCCCAAATGGCTGCCGGCAGCATCACACCAAACGTGCCAATCAGCTCCATCCATGCCTTGTTGGCAAACTTGCCAAAGAGGTTGTAGAACAACATCGTCGGTCCGACTGTGGAGTCTGGCAGGGGTGTATAGTTGCGAAAGCCAAAATAGAAGCGAACACCCAGGTAGACCCCCAAGAAAATCAGCCCACAGGCAATGACTTGAAACCAGATGGGTTTGGGCAACCGAAACGGTCGCTTCCAGTCCCAGACCAAAATGGCAGGCATGAAAATGAGGAATATCGAAGTTTCCCGGTTTAATGCGGCGATGAGTGTGAGGGGAAGAAACCAAAGCCAGTTTATGCGTCGCAGGATTAAAACGCCTGCCGCCAAGTAGACGATCACATCCATGTAGGTGTTAAGCGAATAGTCACTGTCCAACACCGCATTGCCCATTGTCCAACAGGCAACCATCAACGCAACAACGCGCAATTCCTTTCCGATTCGGAGTTGCTTGAGATAGTCCCAAAGCAATAGATAGATCAAGAGGTGCTCGGTCCAACGAAAGCGCCGAAAGATCAATTCGTATGCCTTTTCCATCGGCCGCCCTGGATCAAACCAATGAAGTGTTTGGTACGCACCTTCAAGAATCAGGGGACACAGCGCACGGTATTGCCAAGGATTATAAAACCCGAGTTTGCGATTAAGCCACGATATGTGGCGTTCCACAGAATAGAACGCGACCCCCCGTGTGTAGCTCATGTACACCGGATAGGCGCATAGGCCTGTTAGGACAATCAATATACCCAGTCTTATCAGCCACTGTTTTGGGCTTGCTTTCAACCATTGAGTCAACATAACTGAAGCTGGGTATCAGGTCGCGACTAGAACTTGTTCCGCCACATCATCGACTCGACGGGCATGTCGGTGCGGGTGTTGTACTTGGCGTTCGGCTTCTTGTTGTAAAAGTTCTCGATCTCGCCGCGCACCTCGAAGTAGATCAGCTGCCCGATGGGCATGCCCGCGTACACCCGCACTTGCTGGCTGACCGAAATCTCCAGCGTCCAGGTGTTGCAAAAGCCCACATCGCCTTTCCCCGCCGTGGCGTGGATGTCAATTCCCAGCCGACCGACCGAAGACTTGCCTTCCAGAAACGGCACGTGCGCATGGGTCTCGGTGTACTCCTCGGTTACGCCCAGGTAGAGCTTGCCCGGCTCGAGCACGAAGCCCTCTGGGCCGATTTCCAGGTAGTCGATCTGGTTGTGCGCCTTGGCGTCGAGCACCGCATCGCGGTAGATGGCCAGGGTCTTCCCTAAATGAACGTCGTAGGAATTGGTCCCCAAGCACTCGCGTACATAGGGCTCGATCACGATGCGTTTCGCAGCGATCTCTTCGAGGATTTCCTTGTCGGACAGGATCATCGCTGTGGGTTAAGAGAGTAGTTCGCTGAGTTCCACCGCCCGGTCGCGCGAGGCTTTCATGCCTTCCTTGATCCGTTCGGCCACACCCAGCTCCATCATCTTGTTGATGGCCGCCTCGGTGGTGCCGCCTTTGGAGGTGACATTCTTCTGAAGCTGCTCAAGAGTCTTCGATGAGCCGTCGGTGAGGTAGAACGAGCCGAGCAACGTTTGTTTGACTAAGAGGGCGGCTACGCGCTCTTCCAGGCCCATTTCCATGCCTGCCTCGATCATCGCACGCAGGATGTAGAAGAAGTAAGCGGGGCCACTGCCCGAAACGCCTGTGACCGCGTCGAGCTGCGATTCCTCGGGAATCAGAACCGTGCGGCCGTTGCTTTCGAAGATGGCATCGATCAGCGAGATCTCGCCGATTTTGATGGCGTCGGAGATGGCATAGCCAGTCACGCCTCGGCCCAATTGACAAGGGGTGTTCGGCATGCCACGCACCAGCTTTTCAACGCCCAGGTCATTTTTGAGGCGGTCGAACTTGATGCCTGCCATGATCGAGATGACCAGTTGTTCTTGCTTCAAGTAGGGGCGGATGACTTTCGCCACCTCGCCAAACATTTGTGGCTTGACAGCAATCACCAGCACATCGACTTCGCCCAGGGCGGGGCCCAGCTCGGTGTAGACATTTTCAAAGCCTTCCTTGGTCAGGAACGCGGCCCGCTCGGGGCTTACGTCGTAGAGGTACAGTTGGTCGGGGCTGGTCAGCTTGTTCTTCAAAAAAGCCTTTGCGTAGGCAAAGCCCATGTTGCCGACTCCTAAAATGGCGACGCTGAGTTTCATAATTGATTCGGAATTAAGCGGGTTCGAGTTGCGAGAGTGAATGACGAGCCGCCGCCAAGATGCGGTCGGCCAAATCGTCGGTGATGGCCGTGGATAGGAACCAGGCCTCATACTGAGAAGGGGGCAAATAGACCCCTTCGGCCAGCATGTTGTGGAAGAACCGTCCGTAGGCCTCGGTATCGGTGGTTTTGGCTTGCTCGAAATTGGTCACGTTCTCCTTGGTAAAAAAGAGGGTGATCATCGAGCCCACCCGGTTGAGGGTATACGGAAGGTCCAGTTCGGTGAGGATGTCGCGGAGGCCCAGGGCGATTTTGGCACTGATGGCCTCCAAGTGGTTGTAGGCTTCGGGATGCTCCTTGAGGTACTTGAGGGTCGCGTGCCCGGCAGCCATGCCAATGGGGTTACCCGACAAGGTACCCGCTTGATACACAGGCCCCGCTGGGGAGACCTGGTTCATCAGTTCCTTTTTGCCGCCGTAGGCCCCAACGGGCAAACCGCCGCCGATGATTTTACCCAGGCAAGTTAGGTCAGGCATCACGCCATAGACCTGTTGCGCACCGCCGGGGGCGAGGCGAAAGCCCGTCATCACTTCGTCGAAGATCAGGAGCGCACCATGTTTGTCACAGATCGACCGCAAACCTTCCAGAAAGCCCGGTTGGGGCGGCACACAGCCCATGTTGCCTGCCACGGGCTCGACGATGATGGCCGCAATGGCCTCGCCGCCTTTACCGTCGAAGCATGCCTCGACGCTTTTTAGGTCGTTGTACTTGGCCAGAAGGGTATCCTTCGCTGTGGCTGCCGTAACGCCAGGGCTGTTGGGGGTGCCCAAGGTCTGCGCGCCGCTGCCCGCCGCGATCAGGAAGCTGTCGCCGTGGCCGTGGTAACAGCCCTCGAACTTGACAATCTTGTCGCGCCCGGTGGCACCGCGGGCCAATCGAATCGCCGAAAGTGTCGCCTCGGTGCCCGAGTTGACCATGCGAACCACCTCGACCGAAGGCACCATTTCACATACCAGCTCGGCCATCTCTACCTCTCGGCGTGTAGGTGCACCGAAGGAAAGCGACTGAGGCACTGCATCAAGCACAGCGGTTTTCACCTCGTGATGGGCGTGGCCCAAGATCATCGGACCCCACGAGCCGATCAGGTCGATCAGCTTGTTGCCATCCTCGTCAAAGAGGTACGCGCCAATGGCGCTTTTGATGAAGCGGGGCTTCCCGCCGACAGCACCGAAGGCGCGCACTGGCGAGTTAACCCCGCCAGGGATGACGCGTTCCGCACGTGCAAAGAGGGCCTGACTTTGCTGGGTCAGGAGTTCGGTTTTGGTTTCAGCCATGGTTAGGGACGTCCGCCTTGTTCAGGCGGGATAGAGAGGGTGAGGGGCTCATTGACCCACTCGAATTCATAATCTTCGTCGAAGCGCAGGATGGGCACCAGCGAATTGTCGCGGCCTGCCGAGAAATCGTAACCGAACAAGGCTTGGCCAGGTTGGTAGCCTTCCGCTTGCAGACCAGCGGCGAAGCGATTGCCGTGTTTCTTAGACATCTTTCCGATCAAAAGAGTGCCCTCGTAGCCCATGTGTGCGTAGGGATATTTTGGCTTCACGCCCAGGCGTTCCTCGAAGCGCTCGCGCAACTCGCGGTTGCTGCGGGCCGACCGGCGCACGTAATCGGGGTAGACAAAGTGGAAATTGCGCCGCGCGTACTGTTCGAAGCTGAACAAGGCGTTATCGAGCCAATGCGCCTCGACGAATACCGGGCAAGTCAAATCTTGGGTTTCCAACTGGCCCATCAGGCTGGCATCCACCATGTTATCCGAACAGACCACGTAGATGTGCCCGAGCTTGTATTTGCCCCCAGCATTGCGAATCGCGCCTTCCAGCTTCCCGGTGTTGTGGCGGGTGCACTTCAGCATGTGGACCGTGCGGCCTTCTTTCTCCATCAACTGGCGGTAGACATGCGCCCGCAGGGTATCCCTCGGATCGTCGCCGTAAATGACCAACACGCTTTCGCCGGGCACACGGGCAATCGTGTACTCGGCCACGCGCACCGCCTCGGTTTCCGGGGTGGGCATCATCAGGTAGGCGTAGTCGCTCATGGCGAGCAGTTCGGCCTTGGGGTTGAAGGGATTGAAGAAGAGCAGTTGCTCCTGTTGGGCGAAGGGCGCAAACGCTTCCGAGGTGCTGGTGCCCACCGGGCCCATGAAGAAGTCCATGCCACGCAGTTCGGGCAGGTCGGTTAGGGCGGCGACCGAGCCGCTGTCCTTGCCCGTGTCATAGAGGTAGAGCTCCAGGGTGATGCCTTCTTTCTCCAAGTCTTCCACAGCCATTTTCACGCCTTCGTAGAATTCGAAGTACGGCGCTTGACGGCGCACGTTGAGGTCAGGACCCAACTCCAGAGGCAGGATTACGCCTAGCTTATAGCTCTCCTTTTTGACCGAAGGTTTGGGCAGGGCATCGGGGTAGCGTTTCACATCAAGTCCGTAGTTCTGGACCAGGTAGCCGAGCTCTAGGCGGCCGTAAGCATCAAAGTCCTGGGCGTAAATGCGGTCGGCCAGCAGACGGGCCATCGGCTTGTCGGTGGGGTGTTCGGCCAATAAGTTGCGCAGGGTATCAAGCGGATAGACCCGTTGAAGAAAATGCAGGCGCATGGTTTCGCCTTGCTCGCGCAGCTCTTTGTTCTTGATTGCATCGAGGTGAACCAAGGCTTGGTCGTAGCCAAACAATTCGAGGTTTAAGTGGGCCAGTAGGTAGTTCGCATCGTCGCGCTGCTTTCCTTTCTCGAATTGATCGAGGTAGCGGCTCAATCGCTCGTGGGCTTGCAGGATGCCGCCGGACTTCTGCGCACTGAGGGCGTAAAAAAGGTGCGCCTCGGCCACGTGGGCGTTGTTTTCGTTCGGTTGAGTCAATACATCGAAGGCCGATTTGGCCTGTGGGTACTGACCGGCTTTGAACAAAGCGACTGCGTCCTCGAACTGTTTGTCGAAGGATTTGGCGTTTTGAGCCCACAAATTGGCCGACAAGCCAAGGGCCAGAAGAAGAAGCAACACACGCATGTGTAGGGCCCCTCGCAAGAATCGTTCCGCTACTCCCATTCGATCGTGGCGGGGGGCTTGCTCGAGATGTCGTAGACCACCCGATTCACGCCCCGCACTTGGTTGATGATTTTCGTTGAGACCGAGGAGAGGAACTCGTAAGGCAGGTGCGCCCAGTCGGCGGTCATGCCGTCGCGGCTGGTCACCGCGCGCAGGGCCACCGCGTTTTCGTACGTGCGTTCGTCGCCCATCACGCCGACCGATTGGACGGGTAGCAGGATCGTGCCCGCTTGCCAGACCTCGGAGTAGAGGCCCGCATCGTGCAGACCTTGGATGAAGACATAATCGGCTTCCTGCAGCAAGGCCACGCGCTCGGCAGTCACTTCGCCCAAAATGCGAATGCCCATGCCCGGACCCGGGAAAGGGTGGCGTCCGCGAATGTTCTCGGCCAAGCCGACTTCTGCACCTACCTCGCGCACTTCGTCTTTGAAGAGCATTCGGAGCGGCTCAACCACTTTGAGGTCCATGTGCGCGGGCAGACCGCCCACGTTGTGGTGCGACTTGATGGTCACCGAAGGGCCATTGACCGAGACCGACTCGATCACATCTGGATAGATGGTCCCTTGACCCAACCACTTCACGTTGGTGATCCGCTTGGCTTCCTTGTCGAACACCTCGATGAACGTGCGGCCAATGGCTTTTCGTTTGTCCTCGGGGTCGGTTTGGCCTTCGAGTGCTTTATAAAAGGCTGCCTTGGCATCGACACCCACCACATTGAGGCCCATGCCCTCGTAGGAATCGAGGACCTCCTCGAATTCGTTTTTGCGGAGCAGGCCGTTGTCAACGAAAATGCAGTGGAGGCGCTCGCCAATCGCCTTATGGAGCAGCAAGGCCGCGACCGAACTGTCCACACCGCCCGATAGGCCGAGCACCACGTGATCGTCGCCGAGTTGTTTTTGGAGCGCCGCCACCGATTCTTCGACAAAAGCCGCGCGGGTCCAGTCGCCTTTCAGGCCACAGATGTCGTAGAGGAAGTTCCGGATCAGGTTAAGCCCCTGTACCGAATGGCTCACCTCGGGGTGGAACTGGGTCCCGTAAATCTGCTTTTCCTTGTGGCGGAACGCGGCCACCTTCACATCATCGGTGCTGGCAATGACGTGGTAGTCCTTCGGTAGTTTAGTGACTGTATCGCCGTGCGACATCCACACTTGGGTGGCGGGGTCGAGGCCTGCAACCAGTGGCTCGCCAGCTTCCATGTGCGTAAGGCGGGCGCGGCCATACTCGCGATGCTGGGCAGGGGTCACCGTGCCGCCTTCCAGGTGTGCAATCAGTTGGCCGCCATAGCAAACGCCTAGGATGGGCACTTTGCCGACGAAGGGCGAGAGGTCGAAGCTGGGCGAGTCCGCATCGGTCACCGAGCATGGGCTGCCCGAAAGAATGATGCCCGCGACATTCTCGTCCAGAGCCATCTGGTGACTGAAGGGGTGGATCTCGCAATACACGTTCAATTCCCGAACGCGGCGAGCGATCAGTTGCGTGTACTGGGATCCGAAATCGAAAATGACGACCTGCTGATGGGCCATAGTGGGCCAAAGCTACGAAAAAACCCTACCCCCGGAGCCGGGAATAGGGTTTCGATCGGTCGGTGTGGATAACCTATTTTTCCTCTGGCGTCATCTCTTCGGTGACGTCCTCCATGGTGCCTTGCAGAGTGTCCATGCCCATTTCCAGGGTGTTCTCTACTTCGCCCAAGACATCGTCAAGGCCTTTCGCATCGTCGAAGCCTTCTACGGTCTTGCCGTCAAGAAAGTAGACTTCTTTGTCGCCCGAGTAGGTCCAGGTGGTTTGACCCAAGATGGTCATGGTCATGTTTGGCTCACCAAAGGCGGCTTTCACTTCTTCCTCGGTCATGCCGGGCTTTAGTTGAGTCCAATCGGCTTCAGCACCACAAGCGGTGAAGGCGAGAACAATGACCAGAAAGAGAGGGGTAAATAGCTTTTTCATTGGATGGGTTGGTTTTGGTTCGATAGGTAATATTGGGGTTTCTGGGCAGAACCACAAGCTAAGTGTGGGCAGCTTCACGCAATTTCTTCCGATAGCGCCACCAAATTCGCCAGAGTTGACCGGGCACCCGAAGCATGGAGCCTAAGCTAACTTTCGATTCGCCCACCTCAGACCAAGTTTCAAGAGGAATCTCCTTGCTTGTTGCCAGCATTTGCTTTCGCCCCAGAGCGATTTGCTGGCGGGCGAACAGCTCAACATCGAACAGCCAGCGTGAAAGGAAGGGCTTTTCAAACAAGAAAATACAGTCCTCCTTTCGAATGAGCTTGGCCCCACATTGGGTGTCGTAAACACCGATGCCCAAGATCCGACTGACAGCTGTGGCG
>CAYGKP010000004.1:0-34740 GCA_964350605.1 uncultured Cytophagales bacterium | reverse complement strand
GCTAGATCGTCGTACTCGGACTGGCTAATCTCCTCGCGGCTCATGGTCGCGGTCGTCAGCATCGAGACTTTCTTGCTGAGGATCAGGTACTCGGCCGCATCCTCCTTCGGATCGAAGGCCGCTTTCAGTTGCAGGTACGTATGCAGCGACAGCAGCACCAGCACCAGCCCCACCACAAACGCCACTCCTGAGAGCGCGAGTTTTCCCTTGCCCAACCGGCGGCGGAAGATCTTCGAAAGCAGTTCGCGGATCATCGGTTAGAGGCGAAGTTTCAGGTCGTACTTCAACGGATCGGCCTCGCCAAGCGAGCAGCGGATCATCCCCGCGCCGAGCTCTTCCAACCGCTCGTTGATCAAGCCCGCGGCGATGTTCGTATTGCCTTCGTCCAGGTGCGCAAAGGGCTCGTCGAGCAAGAGCCAATCAAACGGCTGGATCAACGCGCGGATCAGGGCGAAGCGTTGGCGTTCGCCATAGGACAAGGTGTTGGCGGGCTTCTCGTACAGGCGTGTCACGCCGAGTGCCTCGGCATAGCGGTCGATGCGCGGACGGTCGGGCGTACCATACAGGGCGGCCTTGACCAGGATGTTGTCGAGGGCCGTGAGGTCCATGAACAACCGCAGGTCCTGGAAAACAATCGAGAGGTGGCGTTGGCGAATCTCGGCGAGGCGAACCGCCGACATCTCTTCGACCGTCTCGCCATCCAAACTTACCGAACCGGAATGGTCGCGGCGCAGGCCATAGGCGCAATGCAGGAACGTGCTCTTCCCCGTTCCGCTGGGGGCGTACACTTGGTAGCGTTTGCCTTGCGTAAGGTCCAGTTCCTTATCCCAGACCTCGCTTTGCCCGTCCAGACGGTCGGCGATGGGCTCGGGGACGACCCGGTGGTAGGCCAGGCGCATGGCTACTTGATGTGCTTCTCCGCGTAGCGCGCAAAGTCGGCGAGCACCTGGAGGCTGTTGCGGTCGGTCTCAGCGAAACGAAGTTCGAAGACCGTCACAGCCTCCTTGTCGCTAACCACGTCTGCGGTAATCTGGAAGGTGGTAAAGGGAATGTGATCCCACCATTCAGGGAGGTTCTTCGCGTCGGAGCCGCCCATCACCGTCGAGAGGATCTCGGGATCCAAGGCCGTCTTGTCAATGAACAGCGAGAAGGCATGCCCCGTGAGGAGCGATTGGTTGGCCTTCGGCAGTGGTGTAGTCTGACGGTTGCTGACTTCGTTGAGCAGGTCGTCGCCGGAGATCAACAAAAGTTGCCCATCACCCGGGATGATGTAGGCTTTGCTGTCCCCTCCGTTGCTGATCTCGTAGTAGTTCTGAACCTTCTTGACTTGGGGCACTTGGCCCAGCCCTTCCAGCAACTTGGATAGGCGGCTTTGGTCGGCAATGCCAAACGCGATGCAGACTTGCGGATCGGGCACCAGCATGGGCTCCTGAGCCATCGTACCCAAGTCGACTTGGCGGGTTTTCATCTCGGCCATCGAGAAAATCAGATCACCGCTCAGCATCTTGGTCAGGTCATCGGTACCCAAGCCTGTAGCCAGTTCGATGGGATAGACGATGTCTTTCAACATCCCCATCTCATCCAAAAAGCCAACGAGTGCCTTGACATTCAGCGACAAACCGACGGTCGCCACTGGTTGCTTGTCCGATGGTACCGCCGCAGCCAAAGCCGGCGCAATGCCTTTCCGGAAGACTTCGGCCTTCTCTTTCGGCAATCCTTCCTCGAAATAGGTGTGGGCTTCGAGCCGCGCCACGCCGTCTTCAAAACTGAGTTCGGCGGTCTCGAAGGTGCCATTCAGCGAATAGCCCTCAAGGAATTCCTTCGCCATCGGTGCTTTGCTGAGTGCCTCGACATCGGCCCATAAGGCTACGTCATAGTTGTCACCACCCTGCTGGTCGGCGAAGCGCGAGTTGGTGGTCTCCAACCACTCTTCCTTAGGCAAACCCAAAAGCTCATCCACTTTTGAAAGCACAGTCTCGGGCTTGTCTGGCGTCTCATAGACATTGAGCATCAGCACCCGTTTCCCCTTGATGGCCACGGTCAGGCCCTTGTCGTTCTGGCCCACTTTTGCGCCCTCGTGGTCGCTCCAAGTCAGATCCTTGTACTGCTCGCCCGCATAGGTCTCAAACTTCTTGGCATCGGTGATCGGAAACACACCCGCCGAATAGGGCATGGCTTCATCCGAGAAATCGGCGAACAGGTAACCGCGCGCCAGTAGGTCAATGCCGCTTTCCATCAGGGCGTTGGCGTTCTTATCGACCGCGCCTTCCTCCTTGCCGCCCAGGACTTGGAAGACCGATTCGAAGTTGAGGCTCTTGACCGAGATCGACTCCATGTCGATGGTCACGACCATCGAGGCCGTTTTGGGCACAACGCGGACGGGCAGTTCATCTTTGTTGCCACAGCCTGTAAGGGCGAGCAGTGCGAGGGGCGCAATCAGGAGGTAACGATCAAGACGCATGAGGCGGAACTTCGGTGGAGTGTCGGTTGAACCTCCAACTTACGGGTTTCCGCCTGGGGGCGCAATGGGTATGGGGTGCGCTACTTCCCCTCCCCCTTCCCCATCCACTTTCGGAGCAACCCACTGAGCTGACCCGGGCTGAACAGCAAGACGAGTGAGACAAGGCCAAGTGCCCCTGCGACCCAGAGGTTTGGCTCGATCAGGGGCTTCTCTTTGGCAGCCAGCCAATAGGGTAAGAAGACGTACGACAGTGCGGCGAGCAGCAAGATCAAACCGATCCAAAACGCGCGTCGGGGCGAAAGTTGGGGCGTGGTCATGCGCTGGTCACCGGATGTCCCAATGGGAGTAACTGCCCCAGGCATCGGCATGATGGCCCCTGGGCCGCGCGTCGATGTGGCAAAAGGTGGGGTATAGCCCAAAGCCCGCCACCCCTCGTTTGCGCAGCTCGCGGAACAAGGCACTCTCGTGTTTGCGAACCAACTCCCGTTGGAGAATCGGCAACATCTTGGGGTCCAGAAATTGAAAGTCGATCGCCGTGCAAGCCACGTGTTGGCTCGTATCGGGGCTACCCAAACGGCGGTTGTACCAAATGGGCCGATAGGTCGAAGTGATGCGAATCGGCGCGTTCAGGGTGACGCGGATGTGCTCTAAGCCGTAGATCACCTTGTCGCTCAGCTCATGCTCGTCAAACTCGCGGCCTGGCTCTTGGGGGGTCTTCGAGAACAGCTCCCACATCTTGAAATGCGGGGTGACCCGGTGGTTTGGGGTTTCCTTCGTGATGAGCATGGCTAGCGGGTCAGTAAGCGGACAATGCCCAACATCAAGACGCCAAGCGCCACGACCAAGATCCAGAAGCTCGTTCCATGCCAGGCAGGCGGCGGCACGATCATCGGGACCGGGATGTGCGTTTCGCGCACAATCATCTCCTCGTCGCACTGCCCCTCGACCCAGATCGAATCGGAGTAGGTGTTGTAATAGTAACGCACCTGCGAGCGGCCCTCTCGGATCACCACCGTGTCGTGGTGAACCAGTTGCATCAGGGTGTCGTGAACCACCGAGGGCACATGGAAGGTATCGATGCGCACCAGCGTATCGGTGCGGCAAATCGAGGGGTCTTTCCAACACGCGCGGCGCAGGTGGTAGTTGGCCGAACAGCCCAGCGCAAGCAAGGCCAACGGCAGGCAAAGGGCGAAAATGACTCGGTTGTTCATGCTTACTTGTTTTTGCGGTTGCGCAGTCGGTTCCAAAACAGCGTGGTGAAGTAGCCGACGCTGGCACCCAGAAAGGCAGTCAGGGCGGTTTGAACCAAACTATTCCAGGTGATGGCGGCCAGGATGCCCGAGCTCATGCCCAAGGCTTTCCCGACCATCAATTCGTACTGCTTGTGGTCTTGGCTCATGGCTAGTCGATGCTGTAGGCCGACAGGGACGCCTGGGTCATCCGGACTGCCTCCGCAGCCCCATAATTGGTGACCCAGATTTCCAGGTAGTCGTTGGTAGCGAGTTCCACGATGGCGGTACCTGCACCCGAGTAGTCGTACACGGTATCGCTCCACATGTTGAAAATGAAGCCGGTGGCAACGCCGTTTTTATACAACTGAGCTCCGCAGGCGCGGGCATTGATACTCGGCTTGTGCAAACTGGCCATGAAGTTGACTAGGCACTTTCGTGTAGCTGCGCCTATATAGCGTAGTCGGTTGTTGGTCCCCGATTGGTCGTCAAAGTCCTGGAGGGGTACTCCAGTGATGTTGGTTGTGCCTGCTCCTATTACAAACGTACCCGCAGTGCCGATGGTGGTGTTCGTTGAAGCGTTTGTCACCATCTTGAAAGCACCAAAAGCTGGTCGTGGCTTGGGCACCCAGACTCCTGAGGATCGCACCAATAGACTACCCTCGGCTGCGCCAGAGAGGTTTAAATCCTCTCCGCCGAGTTGCGAGTCGGCATAACCCTTGTCTACTAGTGAGCGAGCGGAATAGGTCCCCGAATAGTCAGCGGCGTATTCCAATCCAGCCCCGCCTGGGGTTGTGACTTGTGCGTACCCTGCTTCCAAAAAGAGGTCGCTGGCGGTAATTTGAATGGGGGCATCAGCTTCCAGGTCAATGGTCGCGATCGAGCGCAGCTCGATTCCCGTCGAGTTCTCAACCGTGAAGGACCATTGCGAGTCTCCGTCAATGGCAACGTCGTCGGTTTGAACCCCATTCAAGTCAACCTGCGAAACGGCGTTGTCTACGTACTCCTTCGAAGTGTAGGAACGGTCGGTGTAGTTGGCTGAATAATCCGCCGCTTCGCGCAAACCTCCGGTTTCCCCACCGCTTGCTTCGGTATAGACAATCCCTCCATTCGATCGATTGTAAGTCAAACGAGCCGCGGCGCCGTCGCCTTGGTCGCCGAAAAGGGCCTTGAACTGGTCGACATAAAGGCCGTGCTCACCGTCGCCATACTCACCTACAATCTGACGCACAAAGGCCCCACCCGAACCCACGAACGCTTCTGCCCTCTCGGTACCCGAAGAATTCCGAATGGAAAGTGTATTTGGCGATGCCGCAACGATTTCTGTTGAATCAGTGGTCGCCCCCCCCAACTTCACTTCGCCGCCCGATTCGGTCAGGCCGTTCGAAAAGTCGAGTTCGGCATTCGTAATCGAGTCATTGACGTACTTCTTACGCGCAGCGTGGTCGTCGTCGGTCGGATCGGCATCAGGCAGAAGCGGAATTTGATCGAAGGTCTTTTGATCGTAGATCGTCTGCGCCCCGTAAATGGGCACCTTCAAGTTGGCCTGCGACTGGGCGTAGGTCCTTGAGGCGATGTCGGCTACTTCGATCTGGTCGGGAGTACCCTCGGCGAGGATCATATCGGTGCCCTGCTTGTGAGCGAACAAACCTGTTGAAGCCAATTCCCACACCGAGGGGTCAGTGCCCGGCGTAATGCCTGTTTGTGGGGTACCCGCAACGAACAGATAGATGTTCCCCAGGTAGGTGACAATCGGTACGGGCGGGCCAAGGGAATACTCCACCAGCGCGTCGTATTCTTCGACACCCGCCACGTCTTGCAGCGCCAGTTCACCCAGCGCATCGGCGAGGATCTTGATGTTTGTGTCGAGTTCGGCGAAGGTGAGTGCCTGGCCCTTAGCTGTGTAGTTCGGGTCCGAAAGGGCGCGAAGTAGGATGTCGTGCAGTTTGCTAATGGACATGAGTGTCAGGTCGGAATGAGGCGTTAGTGTTTAGCCGATGGCGTTGATTTGGATCGAGCCCTTGGGGTTCTTTGAGGTCTGGCACGATGACCAAAGCGGGTAGTCGGTCGGGTTTGCATCCAGGAAGTCGCGCAAGCCTTCGAGGTAGGCGGTGGCCATGGCCCGAGCTTGGGTCTCCAAGCGTTGGCGGGTGCCGTCGGCAACCGGTTCGGAGTGGTCGCCCGAGCGGCGCACCACCCCATGCGGGGTCACATGAACGCCTTGAAAGGCGACAAAGCGGGCGTAGGCGTAATACGCGAGCAGCGGCTTGATCCCCTCGAAGCGTTGGCTGTTGCCCGCAGGATTCGTGTAGGTCTCCCCGTCGAGCAACGTGACATACTTCGCGTCCGCCGAATTGGCGATCAGGTCGGCATAGAGTGCTTCCCCGAGGATGGGCCGCAAGTCCACGTGTTGGGCTTCGCGCAAGTAAGGCTCAAGGCGCGCGGTAGCATCCAAGGTGGCCGAGAGCGGACGAAAGGCCCGCAGCTCGTCGGCTGTGAGTAGTAGGGTAAGTGGCATGGTCGTATCGGGTGCTAGGCGGTTTGGAAGTCAAGGGGGCGAATCGCGGCCCCGGCGCTAGGCACCGCAGGGTGCAGAAGCGAGAGCAATTCGGAGAGTGCTTCCTTCAGCACGCGGCGTTCGTCGCGGGTGTGTTGGTTGAAAAACAGGAAGGCATCGCGGATCTCCTGGGCGGTGCCGAGTTTGCCGGCCACCAAGTCGCCCATCAAGACGGGCGGGATGCCGAAGGCCTTGCGAATGTTCTGTTGCACCGACGATTCGGTGTATTGGAACAGGCTGTCGTTGTCCTGAATCTTCACGTCATGCAAGTGCATGGGCATGCGCTCCATGTCCGGGTTTTCGATGTGCAGCAGCTTGGAGGCATTGCGCCCACCCTGAAACTGGCGCAGGTTCTTCTTGAAGAGTTCGCGTTGGGCTTCGTCCTCGAACTCGGGGGTTTCCAAGAGGTGCGAGGCGAGGAAGCCCGTCGAGATGTTGGCGTATTTGAAGGCTTTGATCTCCGCGTCGGTCAAGAGGTCTTCGAGGACCGCATCGAAGGGTGCGAGCGGATAGCTGCCTGGCTCGGGGGTGTAGTAAAACACTTGGCCCTGGTAAGCATCAAGGCCCCCAGCGGCTTTCATCTGGGCAGCTACGATCGCGGGGTCGGCATCGAACAGCGGCAGGAGCTCAACCTGCTTGCGCTTGAGCACTTGGTACTTGTTGCGATCCCAATCGTCGTAGACCGCTACCTCACGGATCAGGCCGTCCTCGCCCGGCAAACCAAGGCGCACGAACTCGAACGAGAGGTGCGTCAGGCTGACGGGGCGAAACAGTGCGTCGTAGCCCACATGGACCGCAAAGCCACCGAAGCGCGCCAAGTCGTCGGCCAAGCGGCGGAGCAGTTGGTTGGCGGTGGTGCCTTCCGGATCGAGGGGCGCGAGGGCCAGGCGTTCGTCTTCGAGGCCGTCTCCCTTCAGGAATTTGGCGTAGAGCGAGACGCAGGCCGTGCCTGTGCCCGAAAGGCGCAGGATTTCACGGACGCGTTGGGGGTAGGCGTTGTCCTCGTCGTAGTGGAGGATGCCCAGCGATTTGTCGGGGCGCGTGGGCAGGCGGCGCGGCAGGGCCGAGCTGGTAAATGATAGCTTCATGCGGGAAGGTTTGCTCCTGTTCTGGCACAAACCTCCCGCGCATCCGGCGGACCACTAAGTCAAGGTGGAATGGCCGCTTACTCCTCGCTTGGCTTTTTGAACAACACCGCGAAATTCACGCCCACCACATAGGTATAAACTGTTTCGTTCAACGATCCCAAGATGTCGATGAACCCAAACTGCCCCATCAACTCGAAGCGGTACTGGTCGTTGTCGCCAGTATGAAAACTCAGTCCGCCCAGCGCCGAGGCTTCTACTTTGTGCATCGCTTCCCTACCGCGATAACCGACCTGATCACCAGGTAACGGGTTGGCATACCGGGTGGTGCGAAGGTACGTAGAACGAGGTACCATACCACTTTCCTCTGTATCACCACGCCGTTCGTACCCAACGAGCAAGTAACTGACTTGTGCCCCGCCAAAGACCCAAACCAGATTGCTTGCCGATACACGACGTTCAAGCACAAAAGGCAGGTCGAGGTAGAACAGGTGGCGAGAAGGCGTTCTCTCGCGCGGCTCCTCCCTTGCCACCTTATGTCCTCGGTGAGAGAAAAACAGACCTGTTCTAAAGAGCCATTGATCCGAGAAAGCGAGTTCAGCCCTCAGACCACCGCGGAAGGCAAGCAAGCCGCCATGTCGCATGTAGTGCGGATCCTCCGCTTTCAGGTAGCGGCCGCTATGACCCAAACCGAAATCCAACCCAAGATCGACTTGCCCCCACCCCACGGTCGAAATACCGACCAGCAAGAGACAAGCAAGGCAGCGACGCATCCCTCTACTCCGAAATCGTCTTGACGCTCTTCTGTGTTGAGAGGTAAGGGGTCAGCGGCGCGAGCAAGCTGATCTGGAACATGTTGTTCGAAGCCCGTGCATCGCCCTCGGCAATGAAGTTGCTGAAGCCCGCCTGGTAACGGATGTCGAACCACACCTTCTCGCTCACCGGAATGAACACCCCGGCCACTACTGACACATCGGTCTGGTTGAGCTGATCGGTCACGTCGTTTTCCTCGCCATCCACCTCAAAGTTTCCCGCGACCAGAAAGCCGATCTGCGGCCCAAAGAACAGCCCGACGTTTTCACTTGGGCGATAGGCCAGCATCACCGGAATGTCGATGTAGTTGATCTTGCGGACAATGTCCACCTCGTTTCGCGTGCCTTTCTCGCCCTTTCGGCTGTATTCCAGGCCGGTGTACAGATCCCATTTGTCCGAGATCGGCGCCGAGAGAAAGCCCCCGAAGTTGTAGGAGAATTTGCCGCGCAGAGGGTCGCCGTATTCGTCGTTGGCCAGCCAAACGCTCGAAAAGTTCAGGCCCGTCTTCAGGCCAAACTCAACTTGAGCGGAGAGGGAAAGAGGAAGCGCAAAGAGCGCGAGGGATAGAAGTCGGAAACGCATAAGAGAAATTGGATGAATTAGAGGCTGCGGATTTCGCGGCCCAACGGAAAGAGCACATTGAACTGGAGCAGCTGGTTACTGGCTGCTGCCTGGTCGCTCTCGATGAAATCAGTCAAACTGAACTGGGCCCGCACGTCGAACCACAGGAACTTCTCGGTAATCAACTGAAGACCAATCCCCCACGACAGATCCAAAGGGTTTAGATCATCCTTGTTGTCAACAACCGTCTCGCCCAAATCTTTGATTTCCACCTTGGTGTTGGCCGAAACCAAGACCCCAACCTGCGGACCGGTGAAAATCCCAATGCCGTTCTCCCAGCGGTAGCGAGCCATAAGCGGCAAGGCCACGTAATTGCGTCGAATGGTAATGCGCTCGCGCTGTCCGAAAGTCGCATCGGAGAACCGCTCGCGCTCGCCCTTTCGGTTGTATTCAAGGCCTGTGAGCAATCCCCAGCCCTGGGTACCCAGCGGGGCGTCGACAAACACCCCTGCGTTGACAGTCAGCTTCGCTTGATAGGGTTCGTAGTTGTCGGTCAGGTAAGCACGCGTCCAGTTGAGACCCATTTTGGGCCCGAACTCAACTTGGGCCTGAAGCGATAGCCCGGTGAGAAGTAACGAGAGAAGTAGAAAGGAACGGCGCATGTGGATCAATTGGTCAAGGGAATCATCAAACTGAATTGGATAACCTGGTTGCTGGCTTCTTGTTTGACGGGGCCGCTTTCATCGATGATGTCGGTGAGGCCCAGCTGCACCCGGGTATCGAGCCACAATCGGTCAATGATCGGGACGTAAAACCCAAATACCCAGGCGATGTCGGTGCCTGAAAACGTTTCATTGATGTCCACATCGTCTTCCAGATCGCCATCAATCCGGCGCTTGAAGCGAGCGCTGGCCAAGAAGCCAATCTGCGGTCCGGTAAAAATGGCGACGCTGCTCGAGGGCTTGTAGCGCAGCAGAATCGGGATGTCCAAATAATTCAAGTGAACCGACTCGATCACGTCTACCCCGGCGATTTTGTTCTTCTCTCGCTCACCTTTCTGGCTGTACTCCAGGCCTGTAAGCAAACCCAACTGGTCGGAAAAGCCCACATCGACAAAGCCACCGACGTTAAGACCGGCCTTCGAGTTGCGTTCCTGGAAGCCTTCGACGTTCGAGAACCGCGAGACGTTGACACCGACTTTTAGGCCAGCGGCCACATCTTGTGCGTGAAGTGTAGCAGCCAAAGGCAGGCAGAGCAGGGAAAGAAGCAGATGGCGCATTGTATAGGGTTGTTTCCACCAAGCTACAAAAACTGCCCGTCCCCTCTCGCCTACCCGCAATAGAAATAGTGCTCCTTCAATTTGATGGTCAAGTCAACCTGTACGCCGTCGGCCCCCACGTCGTAGGCCGCAAACTTGTAGCGCATGGCGGGCGGCGCGGAAATCGAATCGACGCCCTCCAACCGCGCATCGCGCATCAAGGTCGCCACCAACCGCCGGCTGAGTTCGGCCATCTGGGCGGCGCGCTCGAGGCGAACCGTTGCGGCCACATCGAGGCCATCTTCCGCTTCGTGGGTCAAGAGTTCGAGGCGCACCTTGTAGACCGTTGAGAAGACTTCCTGGCGATTGAGGTGCTCGGTGGTCTGGATCTGTTCGGAGGCGATCAGGCAGTGGGTCAGGGCCGCACTATCCGAGAGTTGTTGGTTGAGGCTCTGAGGCTCGCCGACCAAAAGGGTGGGCGGTGTAGGCAGGGTGCCCAAGGCGTCGGACAGAATGGTGTGGATCATGGGTGCGAAAGGTGTGAGTGAGGAATAGGCGAGTAGTTACGCGGCGTTTCGGTGGTGCCAAACGCGCAGGCGTTCGAGGTGGGCCTGCAGCGCACCGGGGCAGCCCCCGCAGGGTCGGTCCCACCCCAGGCGTTCGCAGAGCCGCGAGAGTTCGGCGCGCAGGCTGGGGTCCGAGGTAATCTGGCGGTCGGTATGACCGAGCAGAAAGTCGATCGCTGCGTAAAGCGTGGAGGGACTGTATTGTGGTTCGGGTGGCTGCATGGTGTCCCAAAAGTCCGGGCCGTTCGGCGGTGAACCGCTTGCGGGTGGAACTGAAGATTTCCTAACTGGGAAAATTTCTAGGTCGAAAAAGTCCGCTGGTGTCCCGCTCGCTCGTCGAGCAGAAGAACCAAACACGATTTTCATGACTCACTCACTCACCACCTTCACAGTCGAACGCAGCCTCGACCACCGCGCCCAAACCATCTGGAACCTGGTCAAAGACCCTTGCGCCATCGCCCGTTTCCACCCCTTGGTAAAAACTGCCAATCCGCTCGAAGGTCCCCCAACAGGGCTGGAAGCCGGGCGCGTTTGGGCGCTGCATCCGATGGGTAAAATGGAAGACCGCATCACCGACTTGAGTGAGGGCAAGTACTTTACCGCCACCATGACTGGCGGTAAAGGCCTGCCGCCCATGCGCCACTTGAGCGGAACCTTCGAACTTCAACCCAGCGACGAGGAAACCATCGTGCGCTTCACGCTTCGCTACCAAGTAGGCATGGGCTTCCTCGGTCAGTGGATGGATCGAATGATGATTCGAAAACAGTTTTCCGAAGCGCCGAAGGCCTACTTGCTAGGTCTAGCCCACTACTTGGATACAGGCCAAAAGCTAAGCCCGAAGGAGGCCAAGAAGCGCCTGAAGTCCGAAGCTTAGTTCCTAAACTAAAGCGACCGTTTCAAGCAAGCCAACGCCTCCTGTGCCAGGTTCATCGCCAGTGCGGGAGGCGGTTGTTCGTCGGTCAATTCCCACCACCCTTTCAAGGGTGCTTTCGACTTGAAGGGCGAAAAGGGTTCGAGCTTGGGCTTGGCATCCGTAGGCAGTTCGCTTTCCGCGCCGAGTTTGTAGACCAGGAAGCCCCGGCGGTTGAGAAAGAAGAACACCTTGCCGTCGTATTGCAAGGCGGGCGAGCTCATCATCTTCCCCGGATGGGTGGCGGGCTCGCGGGCCATCACTTGCTCGCAAAGCGTGTCAAATTTTGCTTCGTTTGGGCGGGACATGCCCCAAAATGGGAAGTCACTGACGCAAACACAAAAGCCGCCCCGTCCATCCTCTTACTAAGAAGAGAACTTCACAGGGCGGCTTCACTCCTCTTTGAACCTAGCTACCAAAGAGGGGCTGGACTTCGGACGTAGGGCCTAGCTCGCGGGCTCGAGCAGCGCGTCAACTTTGGCCTTGGTGGTCGCGAAGTCCGTGTCGAAGAAGGTGGCGGGCATGTGCGGCTCCTTCGAAACGTTGTCGTCAGAACCGAGCAGCAAATCGAATGCACCGCCGGTCTCCATGTCCATCGGATTCCGGGTCAGCTCCTTGAGGCGCAGGCCTTGGTAGAGGCCGTACACTTCGAAGCGACCGGTCGCCGTCTGGAGGATGGCGACCAGCTTGACCTTGGCCATCGCTTCGAGCTCCTTCTTGATGTCGGGCGCGTCGGAGAAGACCTTGAAGCGCACCTGGTGCATGAAGGTCTCCTGATAGCGGCTCCGCTCCATCGAGTAGTCGGGCTCGTTCGAGTGGTTGCGGCCTGTGTAGGCGAAGGCCTCCGCGTCGGTGACAAGCGACATGTCGGTGAGGACAAGCGGGTTCGACACGTCGAGGGTTTTCGAGGCGATCTCGTGCAGGTTGATGAGGATCAGGCGATCCTCGATTCCAGAAAGCAGTGGGGTGTCGCAACTCGCGGCCACGTCCTGGGTAATGCCGGGGCAAATGCTCATGGCTGTATGGGTTAGTGGTGAAAGGGAGATCTAGTAGGCAACAGCCGTCAGCCAAGGGCGCAGGAGTTTCACGTCCATGCGGTACTTGCCTTTCAGGTGGGTTTGCTCGTCGGTCTCGTCGTAGTAGACGCGGAACGCTTGGTGCGCACCTTCGGCATCGAAGCCCATGGCGAGGTTCGAGCGGGTGGTCAGGATCGCGCGGTGCGGCCGGTCGTAGGTCGTGCCGTTGTCGAAGTCCGAGCGGATGTACTTGTCCCAGACATTGCCCATCGAAATGACGGGGATGCCGCGGAACACGTCCTCCACATAGGCTTCGTCCTGGCGCTTGAAGCTGCTTTCGAGGCCCGATTTGGCTTCCTTCTCGTCCAGGCGATTGCGGAAGAGCGATTCGGTGACCAACAGAACGAGATCAGACTGACCACGAAGGCGGGGGTCGGCGACCTTATACAACTCTTTGTAGATGTTGTAGGCTGCGTCGCTGTCGCCTTCTAAGGTGCTGTCCTGCAAGGCATAGCTCGCCTGTCCGTTCAGGTTGAGGAACCCGCCCGAGCCGAGGCTGACGCGTGGCACTTCGGTCGCGGTGACACCCGCTTCGACTTGGTTCCACAGGCCGTCGATCATGGTGTAATCGTCGGGGTCCACACCGGCAGTGAGCAGTTCGGTGCCCGAACCTTCTTCCACGTTCGTGTGGTCCTTGTCGCCGAAGAAGGCGATGCGCAACAGGTCATCGACCGCTGCGTCTTCGAAGAGCTCCATAACGAACTCGGTCCAGCGCGATTGGTTTTGGGTCAGGTCGTCGCGGTCGTAACCGAGGGCCGAGCCCCAGACAAAGTAGGTATCCTCGAGGTGGTCGGCGCATTGGGAGAACCAGATCTTCATTTTAACTGGGTCCCAATACTTTTCGGTCATGGGGATGGCCTTTGTGCCTTGGCCGAGGCCACAGCCGGGGTCTTTTTGGGTGACTTTGTTCAGCCGACCGACCAGCGCGATTTGCTGGCGGGCGACGATGCCGGGAAAAACGGTGAACAGGCGGCGAAGCTCCGGCCGGGCGAACGCCGGGTCGAGGATGCCTTCGCGGGCCTCCGCACCGTTAAAGGTGATTTTGGGGTTGATGGTAAGCATGGGGTCGTCTTGTGACGTGAATGATTGGATTTGCTTGCCACGAAACTCCCCCGCATCCGGCGGGCCACCGCACCGAGTTGGAATGCGCTTTGGTCGAACATTCCCGTCGGGTTGGCACTTTATTCTTGTATGGCTTCCAATGACAAGCCGCAGGCGGAGTCAGACAAGAGCAACCTGTCCGGTCAATTGGGTATGAGCCCCCGCTCATTAGCCGCTACTTTTCGTTTTTGGTTAATTGCAGTAATCCACGATGTCACGACAAAAGCTGAGTTCTACTTTTTCGGTTCATTCAACTGCGTGATCCCACGTAGTGGGGGTAAGTAAACACACTTGAAAATCACCGGATTGGGAAAATGCAACTCGGAATGTTTGGTACTACGAGTTCTGTGTATATCCTTCAGGGTTAGGGCGTAGTCGAACTTAGAAAGTTACTATTGAACACAGCATGGAGTTAGCTGACAGTCTACACCTACTAGAAACGCTTAGCGTTCTTCAGCCTGCTGGCTACGGCATTCATGACCGGCGAACCAATCAATTGGTTGCGCCCACTCAATACCTATCGAATGTCTTCAGGGATTCGGAGGGGATGAATTTCGACGGCCAAGACGTGGGAAGTTTCATGCAATTCGTGCACCCCGACGATGTGCACAAGTTGGCCGACCTTACCCAACGGGTTGATTCGGATTTGCAAGATCAAGCGCACCAGACGGAGGTTCGCGTCGTGTCGCCAAAAGGAGAGATCTTTCATTTTATCATACAGTCGATCACTTTGCGCCGGAACGAGCAGGGCGATGTGACTGCCACCTTTGGCGCGATGACCGACATCACCCGAATCAAGAAAATGGAACTCCGGCTTACCTCGGCCAAAGACCACATGATCGGACTTCGCGAAACACATGTAGAGAAAACCCTGGCTGCCAGCAAGGCACTGATCGGACAAATCGACGAACTGCAAGCCCTTGAGTTGGACAACAGCGTATTTCAGGAGTCCGATCAACTGATGGGGGCACTGGGTGAAAACCTCTCGGAACTAGCCGGCCAAGTGGAGCAACTCATTGACGAGTTTGAAGCTCAACGATGATTGATCCAAAGGACATCATTGAAGGCATTAGCCGCATGTCGATTGTTGGTGTCGGCCTTTTTGATGTCAAAGAGTTTCGGTTGCTCACACACACCGGATTTGTGGCCAGGCTGATCGGAATGGAACCAAACGCGTTCCTAGAGAGGGCCACCAGCGAGAATTTTGGCGACTTGGTGCACCCCGATGATGCGCCTATGCTAAACGCTCATTTTCGGGATCGAATGCCTAGGGCCAAGGTTGGTGAAATTTTCGAGCTGGAATACCGCCTGGTAGTACCCGATGGAACCATCCACTGGGTACTGGAACGCGATACTGTTCATGCCTTTGATCCTGATGGGTCGGTGCGCGTCATCATGATCACGATCGCCAGCATCACACGGCTGAAATCCTTGGAACTGAAGCTGGAAGAACACACCCGTAAGTTGCAGTTGACCGGGCAACGCGACTTGCGCAGGCTGCGCCAAGAAGTGACTTCGATGCTCGACTTGGTGGATGAATTGAAAAAAGAAAAGTCTTCCCCCTCCCGGCGTCAAAAACTCCTGACCTACATGCGAGCCGCAGCCGAAGCACTGCAAGAGACCGCCAGCAAGCTCTCCGATGGGTTAAACGAGAAGGGTCAATAGCCTGTTTTCTCATTCAATTTTTACTACTTTAGGTAGTAACACCCTCTTGAGGGTAAGTTTTATATGCTTAACGACCCCAGCTTCCAAGCAGCCCTCTACCGGCTTTCCCCTTTCGGTTTCGGTATTTATGACTTGGCCGGACTAGGCCAATTGGAGTTAATCAGCGGGCCCATCGCCGATCGGTTGGGCTACACGGTTCAAGAATACCTAGCGGCCTCAAAGGGCGGCCTCGGTCCACTAGTTCACCCTGAGGATCGCATCATGACCTCGCAGATGATCCAGTACATGCGAACCATGAGCGATTCAGAAGTGGTGGAACGCGAACTGCGACTACGAGCCAAATCCGGCGAGGTCATCTGGGTGTTGACCCGGGTGGTTGTCTATGATCGGAATAAAGAAGGGACTGTTACCAAATTGCTGGGTGCAATGGGCGAGATCACGGCTCTTAAGTCGCTCGAAAAACAGCTTGACGAGCAAACCAGGCGGTTGAACTTAATCAAGATGAAGGATGCCTCCCAGATCCGCCAGGAAGTGAGTGCCATTGTGGAACTAGCCGAGGCCTTCCGCGCTTCCGAGACTTCCCCGCTTCGCCAACGAAAACTGATTGGGTACCTGCGCACAACGGTGCTAAGCCTCAAAGAACGGGCCCACGAATTGGCACAAGTCAGCGAACCAACCCAACCACCCGACGATACAAGCCTCAAGGGATGAGCCAGGCACCCCAACCAACACTTGATGTCAAGGCCCTCGAAAGCATCCAACGGGTCATGCCTGCTGGCTTTGGCGTGTATGACTTGCGCGAGCAACGCTTGGTGTGTGAAACCGGCTGGCTGCGACGGATTCTGGGCTATCCCGCAGAAGACTTCGGGGAAAAGACTGGTGATTTCTTCGCGCCGCTGCTCGCTAATCCGAAAGAGGATGCCCCCCGGATTCGTGCTCATGTCAAGAGGCTCCTTTCGGACCGCGAGAGTGGCGTTTATGAAAATGAGTACCGGGTGTTGGCCCACGATGGGAGCGAACAGGTCATTCGATGCCGCGACACTGTGTTCTTACGTGACGAAAACGGAAATGCAACCCACAGTTTTGGGGTGCTTTGCGACGTAACGCGCGCCGACCGATTGAGCCAAAACCTCTTGGAAGCCGAGCGAATGCTCTTCGAGGTACGCCATTTCCATGCCAGCGAGTTGGAGAACTTCTGTGATCGAATTCTGGGTCTGCTCGATGAAATGGAAGCCGACGACAGCAGCGAGTTGTTCCTACTCATTGCCGCAGAAGCACTTCATGCCATTGTTCAGCGGTTGGCCGAATGTGTTGAAATTGGCGTTGGGCGCATCGAAAACAGTGTAGGGCCTGATCGCTAAATTCATCTGGCTCCCACACTTGGAAATGCCGAGCCCCACCAGTTGGTGGGGCTCGTTTTGTTTCAGGAAGTAGTGGAGAGGGCTAGCCTTGGTTTCGAGCGCGTCGGGCGGCTAGGGCCAGGTCTTTCGTGGACCGCTCGCCTTGGCGGTGCGAGAAGCGTTGCTGGGCTTTGGGGCCATTGAACTGCGTCTTGCGGTCCTGCGCCATCAGCTCGAGGGCGGACTCCAGCCGATCGGCACGGGATTGTTGATCCTGCAAGCGGGCTTGCAAGTGGTCAATCGCGCGGGCACGGGCCGAGAACTCGCTCGCGAATTTCTCCAACTGGGTCGCGAAGGCATCGAGGGCGCGGGCCACTTCGGCTTGCTCGGCGGGCGCCGATTCACTAGCCTCAACCACGACCAATTTTCCTTGCTTCACTTCGATTGTCGTGCCGTCCGAAAGTGTGTAAGAGCCATCGGCCAACGGCTGGCCATCGATCAGGACTGGATCGCCAACCGAAGGACTGGCTGCATCAGTCAGGACCTCGAGTTCGCGGCCATCTTGCAGGGTAAGGCTCAGGGCGCGAGGGGTCAGGCTGCGCAGGCGACGCAAGGCACCTTGAATTCGGGTGGAAAGTCGGGCGGTGGGCATGGGTTGTGGGTCAGGGTTGGCTTGTGAAATGTAAAGGGGTGATGGCGCAGAATCGGGCTGCAGGTAGGCAAGCGCATAGGTTGGCGAAAGCACTTCGGTGACAAAGCCCAAGGCCAGTGCTTGGTCGGACCCCAGGCGCACCTCGTCGCTCATCAAGGCTTCAATGCGCTCGACAGAAAGGCCCGTACGGTGGGCATAGTATTCAGTCATGCGGCGTTCCTGAGTTTCCAGTTCAGAAGCATAGGCATGAACCGCGTCGGCATCGCCGCTGGCCCCACCCCAGGGGTTGTGGAGCAAGAGCGTGCCGTTCGGGCGGATCAGTCGCTTCTGGCCAGCCAGGGCGATGATCGTGGCCATCGAGCAGCATTGCCCCTCGATCAGGGTGGTGATCTTCTTCCCGCTGGCTACCAGCAGGTCGTGAATGGCCCAGCCTTCGTAAACCTCGCCCCCTACCGAATGGATGTGGACGATCAGTTCATCGCACTCAGGCAATTCGCGCAGGCGTTCGGCGACGTGGTGGGCACTAACCGAAGCGCCGGCAGTGGGGGCATCTGGGCGAATTTCGCCGAAGACAAGTAGGTGGCCTTGTGTCATCTGGTATCAGGATTGTGTTGCCACAAAACTCTCCCCTGCCCTGCGGCCCGCCACCCGGAAACGGAACGCGGGTTTTCCGTAACTTGATGGGTGATGTGGGAGTGGATTTCCTTGGGCTACTTTGTGGGGGTCTTCCTCAGCGGGCTGGCAGGCCGGGGGAAGAAAGTAGGCTATTGGGGCACGGTCCTCGTCTCGTTTTTCGTCACGCCGCTGACCGGCCTTCTGGTCGCCTCCCTCTCCGATCCCAAAGGGCAAAAACCCGAACACACTGAACTGATTCCCGGCAAAACCGTGCGCTGCGATGCCTGTGGCACCATCATCACCCAGGAGGATCAGCACCTGCGTGTGCAAGCTGACCAAGGGCGCATTCGCCTGGATTACTGCTCGTTAGAATGCAAAGTGGCCATGCACTCCGAGTTGCTGCACGAGTTGCGTCGTTCGAACAAAACCAATTTTGACCCCTTGAGTGGCTAGGAATCCCAGGTTTCCTGAACTTGCACTTGCCGCTGCTCGTTATTCGAGTCGAACCAGTCAACCTCGAAGCTCTTTTCTCCCCCATGGACAACCCGGTTTTTCACAAAGCCTCCCTTCTCGAACCCACTTTCTGGCAGCGCGTTTTCAAACGCCGCCCGCCCGAGAACGCATTCATTGAGATCGAAAACCTGTTGGCCGAGAAACCCCTGCGCCAAATAAACTTTCGCGACGTACAGAACATCGCCATCGATTACGACCTCAACCTACTGGACGAGGACCCACCCCAACTCAACGGGTTGTACATCCGCTACTTGGAATGGACCCTTTCGAACGGCGAGTTCTCGCTCGAAGACCTCTCGGATCTCAAACACCTTGAACGGGTGCTATGCATTCGCCATACGGCACTGGGGCCGCTCATTTCGATGAAAAAGAAAGAGGCCCTCGACAAGCTCCTCTCCGACACTTCCGGTCAACAAGAAATCTGCCAAGAAGGGGTCAAACACCTCGACCATCTGCGTCGCGCGTTGCGTTTGGAAGAGAGCGTTATCCCCGCCCTGGCAAGCTAATGCAGCGGTCTAACCCTTCCCTTACACTTTCATGAGCGGACCTGGGCGTGGCTTTCCCGGACCGGGCGGACGCAGCCCCCTGGGCGGCATCCTCGGTTCGATCATCAGTTTGGTGATCCTGGGAGGCTTAATCTACCTGGCGTTCTTTGCCTTCATCTGGGTGATCCTCCCGCTGATTGGCCTTGTGATCGGCTACTTACTTGGTTTGCGACACGGGCTCCGACTGGGTCGTCGCCATTCGGGCGGACAGGGCCCGAACCCCGCGTCACCGAAGGGCTGGCACCGCCCGGGGGAGTAGGCCTAAAACCCAATCCCGATTCCAATCCCGAAACGCACGGGCGAACCACCGCTGCCATTCGTCGTGCCACCAACGGCTTGCATGACCAAGGGCACCACGGGGTACTCGTCGCCAGTGGGGCCATTGCCATCGTCCAGAGCGATCAAGCGGTCTTCGGTGGGGAACGTGAAGCTGCGCGGTTGGTACACGCCATTGCGGCTGCCGTCCATGTCTTCGATCAGGATGGTCATCGAATCAGTCACTTGCTCTGCAGGCAGGCGCAGAAAGTAGCTGTTCTTTGGCACCGGAGCCAAGGGATGCGAGTCACGAGGTTTCGCTTTTTGGTTTTTCTCCTGGAGAGTCTGCCACTCCCCACCCTGGAACTTCACCTTGACCCGCATACCTCGAATCGGCTTGGCGGAATAGGCATCAATGGCCTGAACCACCAGCAACTGGTCGGCATCCTGCGCATGCAGACGAGCGGCCAACAGACAATTAAAAAAGAGGACGAATGTGAGTGCAAGAATTCGCATACCCTAAAGGTACGAAAGGCCCGCGGTCCGCGTTTTGCCCTCCAAAGACTGGATGCAGCTAATATGGACTTGATGCTTGCATTTGCGTTCTTGTTCGCCCGTTGCTTCCCACTCGTCAACCCAAACTGAAACGACTGTGAAACCTTTTACACTTCTGCCCCTCGCCTTTCTTGGCGGTGCTCTCCTTCTTTCTGCTTGCGACTCGAAACCCGAGACAACTAACCCCGAGGAACCCGTAGTGCTCGACACCTTGCCTGCCGACTTCAAGTACGTGCCCACGACCGAAGACCTCTCGGCCCTGCCCCTTGAAGAACGTTTCCATTCGTTCATCGACAGCACCAACCCTTCGGGCACCTGGTACTTCCACAAAGCCTTTGCTATGCGTCCTTCGGAATTCTATCAGACAGGCCTCGCGGTGATGCTCTGGGGCGATGGGTATTACAATCTCGAATCGTTTACCCTTCGACGCGATGACAAGCAGCATTGTCAAGTGGTCGTCTTCACTGATGGGAAGGAGATCAGCTCGGAGCCCAACATGGATGACACTCGGTACGAGGTCAGCCAGAAATTAGCTCCCGACAGCAGCGAGTGGACCTACACCGTTGTTCACCACATCAACTACGAGGAGCCTAAGCTCCTCCACGACAATGGATTAGTAAAGTTGATCGCCGAGAACGCCGACAAACCCGTTCGCGTCGCCATGATGGATCGTTACGGACAGATCATTGATGAGGTGGAACTTTCGGGGCCCATCAAGCAAGCCTTCGTTGACACGTGGGCATTATATGTGAAGCTGACCGGCGGCCCCAAATCATAGGCTGATTGAGGACGCTCGGTGTTGCCTTCTCACTGGAAAATTTGGCTATCTTACCCTCTGGGTTCGCTTTCGCGGGCCCGTGATGCTACCTAACCTAATTCCACCCATGAAACGGATCCTTCTGAGCCTGATGATCGCCGCTGCCTTCGCGCCGGCCTTCGCCGATAACGGCACCGACGCTGCCCAAGCGCCCACCCTCTCTTCGCCCAGCACTGTTGCACCTTCTGCGCCAGCAGCCGAACCATCGGACCGCTACAACCAATTGGTCGAGCGCATGCAGAACGCCGATTCCAAGAAGGAAGAGCGTGTTGCGAAACGCGAGATGAAAAACGAATTGAAGAAGGACGTCAAGCGCATCAAGCAGCTGAATGCTGAGAAAGAAAGTAAAGGGCTTGGCACTGGCGAGCTCATTGGCTTGCTTATCGCCGTTCTTGGTCTGGTTCTCTTGATTGCGATTGGTGGCACACTGGGTCTCTTACTCGGTCTGGCACTGATCATCGCAGGTGTATTGATCTTCGTAGGCGTCTGGGGCATCTAATCCTAGGCACGAGCGAGGGTAACACCCGCTAACCGACAACAGAAACGCCCGGCCATTGGTCGGGCGTTTCTTATTGGCAGTCAGTAAGGGTAGTTAGGCAGCCATCCGAAGTACGGGGACGGAAGTCAGCTCTTCTGATTCGACGCCCAAGGCCTGCAAGCGGTTGACCACAGTCCGACGGCAGCAACGCATCTGTTTGGATACCAGGCGAATGGACTCTAAGCGGGAGTAGCCAAATTTGCGGTGGCGTTCGTAGGCCTGAAGGGTTTCCAGGTAGTTCATGAATCGTTGGCCAATCAGGCCCTCGGCGCAGAGGCGTTCGAGCAAGCCGAGGCGTTCGAGTTCTTCAAGAAGTTCACGCATGGGTAAGTGGGTCTTTGGTGATAGTGATTGACGAATGAGTGAAATAGCTAGCAGTGGATTAGATGGTGGCACGAGTTTGCACGCGGGCCACGCGAGACTGGCCCAGGTTGATGTCTTCGACTGCGACGACGGGATTGGGCATGTCGCGCAGCACACCAGCTAGATCCTCACGCAAGTCGAACTGAGCGCGTACTACCTCAGAGGTACCGCGGCTGACTGCGCCACCGTCGGCGAAGCGCACGACCCCGCCCCGGTCGAATGAGCGGCCACCGCCTGCTACGTTGAGCGCGCTGGCCAAGCCGCGCAGTTGTGGGTTGTTGCCCGTGTTGACGATGTAGGCTTCGCCTTGGCGGCCATCCGCCTCGCCGATGCGGTTGCCCATCATGAACTTCACGCCGCCCTCGCCATGAGAGCGGCCCGAGATCATGCCGCCGCCCGCGGGGATGTGCCCCCCGTCGAAGGCCAGGTTGCCGCCCTTGTCGAACTGTACCCCGGCCACTTGCTTGAGCGAGGAGGCCGCGCGGGCAAAGACCTGCGCAAACTGGATGGCCTTGACGATGCCCGAGGCGGGTTGGGCATTGTTGAACGGGTTGGTGCCGATTTGCGAGAGCTCCTTGTGCATGTTGAAGCTGATCTGCGCCATGGTGGCGATGCGATCGGCATGGAGGGCAGCCTCACGGGCACCTTGTTCGCCAGCGATGGCCGTGATGGCCTTCTGCGCGGCTTCGGATTTGACAGCCGAGGCGGCACTTTCCAAGTCGAGCTCCTTTTCGGTGAGGCGCTCTTTGAAGTCGAACGCCGATTGCTGGAGGGCTTGACGCATCTCCGACTTATCGGATTCGCGTTCCAGCTCGATGTCGCCTTGCTCGGCTTCGATCTCGTTGAGACGATCATAGTGCGCCTTTAGGTTTTCCTCCTTTTGGGCGAGCTGGGCTTCTTGGGTTTCGGGGGACTGGGCGAGGGAAACAGGTGGGTCAGTTTTGCCCTGTTCACCCTGTGGGCCGAGGTTGGACAACTCGTCGTTGGTCGGTGTAGCTTGCCCCCCACCCTCGGCTTCAATTCGCTGAATTAGAAGGTCGGAAATGCTCAGTTCATTCATAGCATGGTTGTTTCCCGAAAGGTCTGGGCCATCCTGTGAACCGAAAAATTCAAGTGGAAAAGGAGGTTTCTACTCCTCGGGCAGAACAAAATCGATCGTACCAGCTTGTAGTGGCTTTCTCTTACGACTCCAACATGATCTATCGTATAAGACATACCCAATGGCAAACTGGGTATTCTCTATTTGCATTGGTCTACCAGGAATATTGAAATAAGTATCCAGGCTAGTGAAGGAAAACAGCCATCCGGATTGACAAGTATCACATGGCAACTTAATCGCTGGGACACCACTACCATACATGTTCGTTGCGGAGGAATGCACGAGAGGCCGAGGCTCGCCATAAAGCCTGATAGTCTCGTGAGATACTGTGAGCTCAACCACGCATAAGCATGCGCGTTTTCGTTGCCCCCTCTTGTCCAAGGAGAGAGAAAACCTAAACTCCGCCAAAACCTCGGTTGTATCCTTCTCCATCTTTGAAATCGAGCGATAATACGCCTGAGTTAACGGTTCTCCTTCTCCCCAATGGAGGACTTCATACCCAAAGATTGTTCTGGCAGAGTCGATCTGCGCGTTGACAACCAAAGGAGTCAGAAGAGCGAAAGCTGTTAGGAATTTTTTCATCTATGCAACTATCGTCCTTGGTGTAAGGCGTTCTGCCAAGGAAGAGGCCCAAGATAGAGTAGGTTCCAATTGAAGACTATTGAAACTGGCGCATCACTGACCAGTACAAACCCACTATTAAAGAATACCCCGCCTCGCACCAACCCTCGCCGTGTATTAATCGTGACTGGATCAAGAGGCTGCGGATTGGTAAAAGTCTGGTTAAAGGTTCTACCTGTAGCCAAGCTAGTGTTAAGCAACATGTTTGTATTTGGGTTTGTCAAACCCCAGTTGAGCCAGGTAAAGGAACGGGCAGCCGTAATTGCGGCAGTAGGAATACTAGTTGAAGCAAACAGCCATACGCGAGCTGTCCCAGCTAATGGCCTTACTTGAACCTGAAGTACACTTTGGGTCAAAACAGAACCTGGGAGAATAGGAGGAATCAAATCAGCCGGATATACACCGCCCATGTACTCCCCGCCGGAAGGGGTGTTCAATGTAACTGGAACAAGAGCGCCCGAGCTTCGTTGAAAAGCGGGCCAACTATCTCGTCGTGTAGAAGAAGTGCTCTTAGAGCCAGTTGAAGTGACCACCAACTTACGCGCACCCACTCCACGATCAAACTTGTCATCAATAGCAGTGTGCCTTCGGGTTAGGTTGTCATATAGTGTCTGCATTTGCGACATCTGATGCGGTGTTGGCTGACCCAATCGAGCAAGCATGTCGTTGTACTGGATCACCAAAGCGTCAAAGGTTTCTTTGCCCCAAATACTAATTCGCTGTTTACCCTCTTGAATCCGCTGAATCTTACGATTCGCTTTGCGGACAGCACGTTTAGAAATGAACTGCTTCTTACCGGGAAACCGATCTAACGACCCATTCAAATCGCCGCTTTCGTGTTCCATCTCAACAACTGTAGATGGCTTACCAATCAAACTCGGATCCTTGGCTACAACAGCAACATGCCCATTCGGGTAAAATCGAAGCCTACCGATATTGCGAATCTGTTCTTTGGGCACGGCACGTAGAGCCGCCAAAGCGGTCTGTAATTGTTCTTCTGTCAACTTAACGCTCATGTCTTCCCGAAATTGCTACGTTTTTGGCGTAATGCCTATTTATTTAGCTGATTGTAACTACTGATTACCTGTATAGTTAGTCATTCCGCGTATCCAACTACTTATGTTAGTAGATAGTAAGTACCCATTTCCAGTAGACTAGAGCCGCAGGAGTTCGCAATCAACCGAACGGTCAGGTTGCCAATTCTTAATCTTGTTGAGGTAGAAGCGCCCTCCGAGCGGCCCCAAATACACCGGCCTGAGGAAATCCAGCGACTGGATGTCCGCCGCGCTCAGGCGCAGCTTCACGCGCACCACCTTGGTACGGTCGAGCAAGCGCGCCAACGTCTGGTAATGCGCCGGAATCAAATCGGCCTCATACGACAAGCCCTCCCCGAACTGGGGCGAGGAAAATGTCGCCACCGTGATGGTCGAAGCAGTCGAGTTGTTCAGCCCGTCGGTGAAGGTGACACTCTTGCTCCGTTGTCGCGCGATCAACAGCCGCGGCTTGGGCCGAAGACTCGCCCGCCCTTCTTCATCGTAGAACGGAATGTCGGCCGTCTCCACATCAGAAAGCACCTTGGTCGTCCGCGAGGCAGCGAAAGGCAATGAGAATAACTCCGCGCGACGCTCCAAGGTTTGGTCATCCACGTACAGGAAGCCCTCTCCAAGAGTTTCGAACCCTTCCTCGTCTTCGCGCCAACGCAGCAGGTTCTCTTGCGCGTAGTCGCCCAAGCGGAATTCCAGCTCAGGCGGATTAGTTAGGTCCATCCGGTCGGTCCAATCGAGGGTCGCTGCATCGGGGCGGTCGATCTCCTCCATGCGCCGCAACCGGAGCACTTGGCGGTCGGTATCGGCCTGGAAAATGAGCCCATAGAGTCGCGCAAAGGTCTTCAGCAAGTCACCCTGCTTGATGTCGGGCATAAGCCAGGCCATGTCCAGCTCGGCATTCAGGCCATTATCCTGTTGCACCTGCACCTCGAAGAAGGCGCCTTGTTTGAGGGTCACTTGATAGCTGGGGCTGGTCATCACAACTTCTAACCAATCGCCTGGTGCCAGGTCCACCTGGGCGGTGAAGCTCTTTGTTAAGGCAAACCCCTGGGCAACTCGGTTTCCGTTCTTATTGAGCCGAAAGATGGGCTGCCTGCGGTTTTTGTCAATTCGATTGACAGCCTCAAGGCTCACGGGGTACGACACCTCAACCGACACCCGTTGGTAGCCCTGTGCTGTATAGACACCCGTGCTCGGGTTGTAGAGCTGGGCCGCGCCCAAATAACTGTCGGCCACCGAGCCGTCGGTGTTGTCGAACTTCACGCGTCCCGTCGGGATCACCCCATTGCTGCCCTTAGCGGCTTTGAAGCTGCGGTCGGCAGCCAGTTGCTCGGCATCGACCAAATCGGATTTCACCGAAGGCACCAGCAGGCGCTGATAGATGTTGTCCTCGAGCACCTCCCCTTCCAAGGTGTAGCCCACCGATGCGGCGATGCGCTCGATCAGCGTATGGAAATAGACCGCCGGTTTGATGTCGCGGATGTCAACGGTACTACCCGTGGCAGGCGTCTTTCCGTATTGAATCACCGGGTAGGTGTAGCCACTCGTATTCTCCTGGCTGTTCTTGACATTCGCTCGGTTCCAGACGTGGGTGAGGTCCGAGAGGTCGAGGTCTTGGATCGTCTTGTCCTCCAGGGCTGAGAAGAAGTCGTAGATGCCCGCGAGGATCGAGAGATTGTAGCCCTCGGCACTCGCATCCTCGACCACGGCAACCGCATGGGGTAAGAGCTGCACCCCATCCTGCAACAGCCTCGCAGGAATCCGGCGGTACGGCGCGGGGTGGCTGGCATTTACCAGATCGGGAAAGCCCAACAGGCGTGCGTTCTTGGTGGTGGGTGGCAGGGTAAAGCGCGTCGAGAAACTGGCCTGTCGGTCCTTGAGTTCCGCTAGGTCGTTGACCTGCAAGGTCAAGGCAATCTTCGCGTTCTCCGGCAGGTCCACGGGCTGGCCAGAGAGTTCGAGGGTAAGCACCGCACTCATCAGGCCGCCAGGGTTTGGGTCATCTGCAGGCTGATTTCCAGCTCGAGGTCATGAAGGCCACGGTCGGTCTCGTACAGCGTGAAGCTGCCGTCCTGGACTTGCACTTCCTCCCAGTCGTCACCGCCCAGATGTCGCAAGACTTTGGGGCTGTGCAGCAACTCGGCCAGCCCGTCGATCTGGTCGCGGGTCAGGCCTTCGGCCCCGATGCGGATCTCACGCTCGGCTGTTTTGCCCAGCGAACGGCGTTCGGTGGTCGCGTACTGCGGATCGTTCAGCGGCACCAAGGCATCACCCAGGCTCTTGGTCTTCAGTTGGACGCGCTGGTGGGTATGGAACAACCAAAAGTCCCAGCCGCCTAGCGTGTTCTTCCAACACAGGTAGACCGGATTCTCGAACGTGCAGGCCCGAAGCTCAATCACTTTAGTCTCGGTCAGGACCGTGTTCTCCAGGGGTGGGTTGGCTCCGCAACTGCTCGACAACGGCGTGTCGACAAAGTTCAGCCCGCCTTCCCCATCGTGGTACACCTCGCGCTGGGTGGTGCCCAAACAATAGGTCTCAATCAGGTCAAGAATCGGCTTGCTGAACGCCCAGGATGGCTCGGTGTTCGCAAACGTCTCGGTGATCAGGTCTTTGGTGTTGGTTTCGTAGAACACCCGCACCGAATCGGCGCTGCCCGCCCCCGCCGTTTGCTTCAAGAAGATGCGCCCGGGGATGGTGTTTTGGGTGACGCCCGCGTTGCCATCGCTAAGGACTTCGGTCAGGGTTGTCCCCACGTTGTAGAGGTCAACCACCGTGCCGGCGGCCAGTTGAACCGTCGGGGTGCAAGTGGGATTCGAGGTGGCGTCGACGATGTCGAGGGCGTGCAGGTCGGTATCCCAGTACCGCTCGATGCAGTCCAGGTCGATCTCGCCGCGGAAAAGAAGAATGCGTGCCATGTGATGGTGTGCGTAAGGGTGGTGTTGGTTAGCGTAGGTCTAGAGGGACTCTGTGTAAGGCGCATCCACGTAGCCGTCGTAGACATAAGTCTGGGCCGTGATGTCGCCAGTGCTCAGACGCACACGTAGCTCGGTGGCCATTGGGTCGCTGGGCGCCGTCAGCAACAAGTGATTCACCCCGCCCATCTGGTCGGAATCGAGCAAGTCGTTCTGGGTGCCCAGACTTACACCGTTGCGATCGACCCACGCTTGTTCGCGGGTCACTTCTACGCCGAGCAAAATCTCCGGGTAGAGGAACGAAAGACTGAACGGCTGGCCCACAAACCACACGGGCTTCTCGAAGGCCGAGAGGAACCCTGGCAGGGTCGAGCGGGTCACCGCGGCGGGCAGCTTGTCGGCCAGGTTGCCTTCATGCGGCGCACCTGTCTGGCGGACTGCCGCCACGGCCCAGATCGGGTTGGCCTGATCGCTTTGGGTGGTCTGAATTTGACCGTCGTAATACTCGTGGAAACGCAGGTAGGCCCGCACCTGCGCCGACTCGTCACGGCGGTTCAGGTTGTCGCTTTCCTGGAGGTGCAGTTGGTGGCTCAAGTAACTGCGCAGGAAGCCCGAGATGTCGATGTCCAATTCGCCGAGCTTGGTGGGCGCGACTTGGGTGATCTTGGGCAGGTAGCGGGCCTTGGCCAAGAGGGCCTGCGTGCCCCATTCGCGCAGCTCGATTTCGATGCGGTAATCCGGGTTGTCGGGCCAATCTTGGAGGGCCAAGCGGTAGCGAATCGGGTTGCCCGCCGCGACCCAGGCGGACTTGAGGTCCGTCTCGATTTGGCGGGTGGGGCGTGAGGTGATGGTCAGTGACATGGGGGCGTTCTAGCGAGTGAGCAAAGGGGTGTCCGGCTGGTTGGTGGTGATCAGCGAACCCAACGGTTCTTGGGGCAACGGGCGGAACGGGCGCGGGCCTTCGCAGGCAGCCAGCAGCCGCAGCTTTGGCAGGTGCGCGAGCGGGGTTCCAGGGCCTCGCAATGCAGGCAAACGCCCAGGCGTTCGGAGGCCAGCCCGGCGGTGGTTTCGGCTTCGGCGCCCAGGGCCGCGAGGCCGAGCTTTAAGTAGCCGTCGAGAAGGGAGGAAAGGTCCATGAGCGGGGTGGTAGCGTAATGGCGTTGGTTCGGGAGCAAAACTCCCCGCCATCCCGCAGCCCGCCGCTCCAGTTAGGAACCGCCTCTTTCCTGTTTGGGAAACATCACCCGGCTCAGACGTTTGGGGCCCGTGCCCACCTCGCTGCCCGGCTTTCGCTCGCGCTGCGCCCAACGGAACAAGCGCAAGGCCGTCTCCCAAGTTGCCTCCCGCTCCCATCGCATCTGCCCCGCCCGGTCGGTCTCACCCCAATAGGCCAAAAACGACTCGCGCAGCGGCTTCTCGTACATGCCCCCCACCCGCTCGACTTCCTGGCGGAAGGCCCGCTTTCGCGCCTTCAATTCCTCCAACCCTTGCGGGGGTGCGTTGCCCCGTTGCTCCGTTGTTGTTCCTTCTTCTGGTTCTTCTACTTTGACCTGTGCCTGTCTCGCCCCAGACCCCTTCGCGTCCCGCTCGGGGCGCAAAAAACCACCCGGGGCATTGTACGCCTCGAACTGACAGAGCCTCAGGATCGTGAGGCCTTGCTCGGCCCGCCGCTCGATCATCCCCTCGGTTTCAAGCAGTTGCAGGAAGCGAGCCACCTTGTTCTTGCTGCCCCAGCCCCAACGCTGCTGAAGAAACCGCACCGAAGTCGGCAACTCGCCCCTGTCCCACTTCACGAGCCGCCCACCGATCAGCCGCTCGCCCTTTCCACCCTCAAACCGCGCCGAGGCGATTAGGTCCAACCAGGCCTCAGCCCGCGAGAACTCGCGCGTCTCCTGCCATAACGGGTGATCGAAAAACCGACGCGCCAGCGGCACGAAGCCCCGGCGGGCCTCCTTGTTCCATTCCTTCATGGGCACAAAAAAACGGCGACCCCGGGGGGCCGCCGTCTTGCCGTGGAACGGCTAAATTCTAGTCGGGACTATTGGACAATGCCCAAGTCGCCGATGATGATGAAGAAGTCTTCCTTCGGCGCAAAGCCAGCGGGCATCTTCTTGTTCTTCTTGGCGCGAACCCACAGGATCGACTTGTCGGGCGATTGCTCCTTGAGGTAACCAATGCGGTAGACGGTGTACTCCTTAATAGTGGTGCGGTTGTCCAGGCGGCTGTCCAACTCGGCCATTTTCGCGGGCCAGTAGTCCTCGTGGCTCATCTTGCCGATGTGCTCAACTTGTTGCTCCGAGAAGCCTTGGGCGTACAATTCGTCGAGTTCTTCGGGATCGAGGTTGTAGGTCGAGTAGAGTTTTCCTGGATCGAGGATTTCTACTTTTTTGCCTTTGTATTTGATCTGTGCCTGAACAGGGGCAGCGGCCAAGAAGGCCAGCGCGAAGGCCGAGAGCAGCACCAGGGCGCGCAGCGAGTGACGAGCAATCATGGGAATGAGGGGGTAAGCTTTTGGGGTAAAGATTCGGTTGTCGGTGACAATCTAGCCAATTGGGGCCCATCGGGCAAACTGGCGAATCGACCAACTGAGCGGGATAAGGCAAGGACCTTGCCAGATTCCGATCCACTCGTGCCCTACCCTACAACACCCACCACAAGTAGGCCCCATAAGTGAGCAGCAGAATCGCCCCGAGCAGCCGCGAGATCATCCGCTTTTTGGCCACCATGATGACAACCACCAGCAGGATCGTCGCCCCAGCCGCCCAGGCCAAATCGCCGTCGACTGAAGGGCTCACGGGCAGCGGCGTAATGACCGCCGAACAGCCCAGAATCCAAAACACGTTGAAGATGTTCGAGCCGATGATGTTGCCCACCGCCAGATCCGCGTTCCCCCGATAGGCCGCCACCGCAGAGGCAAACAACTCGGGCAGCGAAGTACCAACTGCTACGACTGTCAAGCCGATCACTCGCTCGTCCATCCCCGCCCAGCGCGCCACCGACACCGCGCCTTCCACCGTCAGCCAACCGCCGGCCACCAAGCCGATCAACCCCAATACAACCTTGACTGTCGCCTTTCCCTGTGGCATCATATCGGCCGTCGGCAATTCCAACTTGGCTGTCGTGCGCTTGGTCAGGTGGACGATGTAGGCCAAGAAAATCACGAAGCCACCGAGCAGAATCAGGCCTTCGGTCCGCCCGATCATGGGTGATTCGCTGACACTCAGCAGCGGAGAATGCGCCAAGTACCCCAGCATCAGCACCGCACAGAGGGCGATGGGGATCTCGGTGAAGAGCGTCGTCTTCTGAACGAACAACGGCGTAATCAGCGCGGTGACCCCCAGGATCAAAAGAATGTTGGCGATGTTCGAGCCCAGGATATTGCCCATCGCAATGTCGGGCTGGCCAGCGGTGGAAGCTTGAATGTTGACCACCAATTCGGGCATCGAGGTGCCAAAGGCCATGACCGTCAAGCCGATGACCAAATCCTTCACCCCCCAACGACGGGCCAGAGAAGCAGAGCCGGAGACAAGTTGATCGGCACCGATCACCAGAAGGATCAGGCCGAGCGGCAGGAAGAGATAGGTCATGAAGGCATTGTAGAGGTTTGAATGAAAATCACAACAGCCCAACTGGGGCCGCCGGACAAACCACGCGCCTTGCTTGAGGATTCAAATGCGAAATACGCGAATTGGCGGGATTAGTTCGGGTAGCCGGATAGAAATATTAACGAAGGTTAAAGACATGTAACGCGACCCCAATCGCCAGCTGTTACATGCAGTGATTTAAGCCACTAATTGCCCCAAGCAAGCTACCTTGCCCTACTGCTTAAACACCAGCACCCGCTGGGGTCCTTTGCGGCGGCGGACCTTGATGTAGGTATCGACCAAGACACCGGTCCCATCGTCGAATTCGTCGAGCAGGTAGTACATCATGACCCCATACTTGCGGCCTTTCTGAAGGCCCGTCACCGTTTGGTCGGTGGTACCCGCCACTTCGAAGAACCGAAGGCTGTCCAGCTCGCACGCCTGGTCGATGGCCTGGGGCGATCCCTTACAGCGAGAAAAGTTGGCCAGGGGGTCAAACGTCTGCTCGGGCTCGATGCGTTTTTTATGTTCGCTGATCACGAACAGATAGGGCGAATACCCTTCCACCTCGGGCCACTCGATGGTCACCGGGGCCGCGATCCGAGCGAGCGGATCCCTTGCGCAGGAGGCCACCAAGACCAGCAGTCCAATCCAGCACAGACGACTCAAAACGATTCCTGCTTGGGCACGTGCACACAATTGACCTCGACGTGCTTCTCGCCTGCTTTGATGCTGATTTCCACCGGGCCGCGGAACCAGTAATAGTCGACGCCCCGGCGGCTCAAACAGGCCCGCCAATCGGTCGAGAGGTTCCATTTTTTGTAGAGGCTCCAGGCGATCAGGTGGCTGGCGCGACCCACCCCGCCAACAGGCGGCAAGTCGATCTCGTTGACCTTGAGGGTCATGGCATACAGGCCGATCGAGTCCTTCTGGATCAGGTAGGGCTGCAGGTAAATGGCTGTTGGGCCAAGGTCCACAGGTAAGACCCAACTCTTCAAGTTGTCACGCCGCAGGATGCCCGCTTTGCCCAGGCTGTCGAGCACCGCGTGCTGGTCGTAACTCTGCCCGAACTTGAGGCCGAAGAAGGCTGTATCCCCTGCACTAATGGATTGCTCCGCGGTATGGTATTGGGTCTCCCAACAATCATCAAAGCTGTTGGCTGCAAGGACCGTATTGAGGTCCGAGGTCTGCGGCTCGGGCTCGGAACCGCAAGCGGTGAGCAGGAACAAGAGAGGAAGCGCGACGCGGGCCCGCAGAGCTGTAAAAGCAAGCATGCCTTCAAGGTCCGAACTGTGGACCTACCGCGCAACGGCAGTCATGAATTAAGGTACGTAGTTGATCGAAATTCGCGTAGCGTCCGAACCCTTCTTAGGCTTGAGTTTCCCCTTGCTGTGGACCCAGACTTCGTCGCCCTTCCGGCACCAAACCCAGATGGTGTAGCTCTCCCCATCGGTCAACCCACGGATGGTTAGGCGCGTATCGGTGCCTTGGTAGAGCACTTTCATGCCTTCCTCACCTGGGACTTTTCCCGCTGTCCGATAGTGTAAGTTGGCCACCTGCCGAAAGTCCACTTGCCCCTCGGGCTGGTAGGAACTCCCTCCTTCACTGATGAGCACCAGGCTTTCCACAAAGTCGGGCGGGAGGTTCCATTCCACCACGCCAATCGAGCGTTGGGCCTGTAGTGTACCGAACATTGTACCCATCAATACAAGCCCCAGGGCCACCATCCGTTTCATCGCTATCGAAGTCATTTCCACCATAAGTTCGGAAAAAACTGCAAACCACGGGCCATGCTGTCGGGCCCACGACGGTTTCCCCTACCCTTCGGCGTATCTTGCGAGGCCATGAGGGTTGCGCTGATTGTCCTATTTATTCTCTTTGCCCGCTTGGCGGAGGGCCAGACGCTGAACTTCGTGATCGAGCACGACGGCAAGCAGGTGGGCACCATGCAGACCCGGCGGTCGATGGTCAATGGACAGGAGGTGTTCCAGTTCAAGACCCATCTTACCGTACGCCTGCTCGTGCGCATCCAAATGGACTTCACCGTGCTTTCGCGCTTCGAAGGCGGCCAGTTGGTCGATGCGATGACCCAGAACTTCGTGAACGGCAAGCCGCATGCCTACACCCGGATCACGCGCGAGGGGACCGGCTACAAAATGGAAAGCAACAAGGGCAAGCCCCGGACCCATGTGGGGTTGGTTGACTATTGCTCGGTGAACCTGTACTACCGCGAGCCCAAGGCGGTGGCACAGGTCTTTTCCGAGAACTACTTAGGCTATCAGACCTTGCGGGCGGCAGGCGGCGGCTCGTACGCCTTGAAGGTGGAAGGCAAGCGCGAGAATGTGTTTGTCTACCAGGGTGGTCAGCTCCAGCGCGTGGAGATTCACCACTCGATGGGCGATGTGGTGCTCCGGCGGGTGAACTAGCCGGGCGGAGCCAAAAGCGCGAGGGCTACCTTATTCATCCCCTTGGTGCTGTGTGGTGTTGGATGGCGCGACAAGCCAGTAAATTACCAAACATCTTCCGGGCAGATCACCTCTTTCTCCACCCGAAAGCCCGCGTGTTTGCCGATGGGCCCCTCGCGCAGCTCTCCGTCGATCTTCATGCGGTACCACAATTCGGCCTCCGGCAGCCAGAGGTGGGCGCTGTCGCGGAGCGCTCGCTCAGGCCATCCATTGCCCATGAATATCCCGATTTGTTGATCTAGCTGCAACCAATAACGCAACGTGTCGCCGGGTGCCTTACTACAATCCAAAGAATCAGATATCCAACCGTAGAGTCGTACTGTGTCTGATTCGTAGAATCTTAAGAATCGAACCGGGCTAACCAGGTAAAAGCTTGGAGTACGGGTGTCCCAGCACGAAAACTCTACCGTGTCTTTGGTTTGGTTCACTGCGATAACTTCCAAACCCGCGCCGCTCATTGTGTGAAAGGAACCACTTGAATCATAGGTCAGACCCAACTCTGTCCAGGCGAAGCGCAGGTCGCCCGGTTGACTGGAAGTCTGATCACATCCAATACTAACCAGCGCAAGAGACATAGAAAGCAGTCTACTCAGAATATTCGTATAGATCCCCATAGAAAGAAGTTGTTTGAAACCTGCCTGGAAAGAATATCTGATAGTCTTCGGCCATTTTGGCTTTCATGTATTTGATTTCAGAGGGACTACCAAGTTCAAGCTTGTTGATGACTGTATAAGCAAAGCTTCCCCCTATTTTGATTCTATGTTCTTTCGTCACATACCTCCAAGTCGGATGTCGAAACTGTTCCGCATACGCATAAGCGTGTTCTTCGGCCAAGATTCTCTCTTCTGATTCAAGGCCCCTATCATGTTCAACGTGATATTGCTCGTGAACAATGGCATTGGCAAGGTTGAACTTGTTGTCAAACGGCTTGTGGTGCATTCGCATCGTCGGTCTTGTGACTGTCAAGCGGATTAACGGTTTGGTTGGATGTGTAGCAAGCATGAAAATGGCATCGTCGTTAACCTCTTTTGCCGTTGGCAATCGAACATCGAACTGCGTACCCGACTTGAGACCCAAGGCTTTGTGGTAGGTGCCCATGATGCCATTCGCCAGGCTACGCGCGTAGAGCGTATGAAAAGGTATCTCCGATAACTGCCTGGCAAGCGGCAACAGGAACTTGCAACGTTCATCGAAGAAATGCTGTCCCATGTGCGGCACAACAACGATTCGATTTCGGCCGCCCGGATCGCTACCCAAGTAGCGACCATAAAGATCGAAATAGTCATCCCCCTTGCGAAGTGAGGTGGGTGGCTTCGGAAAACAAGCATTCTTCAAGCTAATAATTTTTCTAACTTCATTCGCTGTTTTTGGGAGTGGCCCCAAATCTCTGGCATTTGGCATCGGTTTGTCGGTTGTTTCCACAAAGCACGGCCCCATCCTGCGCTTCCCCCGAGGCGGTACGAACGACTGCTTTCCACATTCCCTTCCCCCTGCGCCGAACGGCCCGCACCTTCGGGGGCAAGATGCCGTTCGCACCC
>CAYGKP010000003.1:0-37681 GCA_964350605.1 uncultured Cytophagales bacterium | reverse complement strand
ACCGTCCTTGGCCTTGATGGTCATGCCCTGGAAGCCGATCTGCGCGATGTTGTGCTGGCCACAGGCATTCATGCAACCCGAGATTTTGATCTTGATGTCGCGGTTTCGGATCAGTTCGGGGTACTCGGTGAGAATCACACGCTCCAACTCCGCGGCTGCGCCCATCGAACTGGCGATGCCCAAGTTGCAGGTGTCGGTGCCGGGGCACGCGGTGATGTCCGCAGTGGTGTCAAAGCCCGGCTCAGCCAGGCCCAGCGCGTCGAGGCGGTTGAACAGACCAACCAGTGCAGCCTCCGGCGTGTACTTGAGTAGGTAGCCCTGATTGACCGTCACGCGGATGTCGTCGGCAGCAAAGCCTTCCGAGATGATGTCCGCGAACTTGCGGGCCGTGTCGGTCTTCATGTCGCCTTGCGGCAGCTTGATGGTCACCGCGTAGTACCCTGCTTGCTTCTGCTCGAAGACGTTCACTTCGCGCCACGCGGCGTACTTCTTCGCGTCGGTTGGCTGCTCGACAGGGAAGTCGGTGCGGCTGGCAGGAACGGGCGTATCGTACGCCGCGACGTCCACCGCATAGGTCTTGTTGATGACGGCCTTCTTCTGCTCCTCTACCAATGACATGAATTCTTCGAGACCGAGGTTCTTGAGGAGGAACTTCATCCGCGCTTTGCCGCGAGAAGCGCGTTCGCCGTAGCGGTCGAATACCCGAAGCACTGCTTCCGCGAACGGAATAAACTCGTCAACAGGCAGGAAGTCGTAGGCCACGTCCGCGATGCGGGGCTGCGAACCGAGGCCACCTCCGACGCGCACTTCGAAGCCACGCTGGCCACCCTCGATTTTGGGGATGAAACCCAAATCGTGCATGAAGGTGAAGCCGTAGTCCTTCTGCGAGGTCGAGAAGGCGACCTTGAACTTGCGGCCCATTTCCTGGCAAATCGGGTTGCGCAGGAAGTACTCGTAGAATGCGTGGGCATAAGGGCTCACATCGAAGGCCTCCTCGGGGTCGATGCCCGCAAAAGGCGAAGCGGTCACGTTACGAACGGTGTTGCCACAGGCTTCGCGCAGGGTCACTCCCTCCTCTTCCAACTCGGCCCAGACCAGCGGCGACTCGGCCAGCTTGACGTAGTGAATCTGAATGTCCTGGCGCGTGGTCGCGTGCAGGTTGCCCGACGCGTATTTGTCCGACACGTCGGCGATTTTCACGAGCTGCGCCGCGCTGACACGCCCATAGGGCAGCTTGATGCGGATCATCTGCACACCCTCTTGGCGTTGGCCATAGACACCGCGCGCCAAGCGGAACGCACGGAAGCGTTCCTCATCCTGCTCACCGGTCAGGAAGGATTGAATCTTCGCGTTGAGGTCCAGGATGTCCTCCTGGGCGCGGGAATCGATTTTTTCAGAAAGTTGAAGGTCGCTCATGGCGGATCTGGTTGCGCTCGAATGTGACTACAAAACTAAACTTTCTTCGGCAAAAGTTCGATCTTTGAAAACTTTCTGTGCCTAACAGCCGTTTTCCTCGCATAAAAACGAAAGAATATTCTGCCAAGATGGGTTGCCAAGCCAAACACTGCGGCGCATCCCAGCAAAGGCCGTAGTTTCGCCCCGCCATTCCCGCTCTTATGGAAATCACCCTCGACCGCAAAAATTCCGCACTGCACCTGGAGGCGCGCAACGATGAAGGCATCCGCGTGCAACTCGACGGCTCGCCAGACTTCGGCGGCGAGGGCCTGGGCATGCGCCCCATGCAGTTGCTGTTGGCCTCGCTGGCGGCCTGCAGTTCGATGGACGTGCTGTCCATCTTAAAGAAGATGAAAACCGAGCCGGCCTGGTACCGCGTCAAGGCGAACGGCCAGCGTGAACCGAATGTGGTTCCCTCGCTCTTTACTGACATCAACCTGGAATTCATCCTGCCCACCGCGGTGCCGACTGCCAATGCCGAGAAGGCCATCAAGCTGTCGACCGAGAAATACTGTTCGGTGCACAAGCACCTGGAAGCCACCACCAACATTACCTGGAGCCTCGTCCAATTGGACGTGCAACCTGTTTAGCATGAGCCAAGAGAAACCCTTCGAGCACTTCGAATCCATCGCGATTCGCCATCAAACCGAGCGCAGCGATTTCCGCGAGCACTCCACGCCCCTGTATCTGACCTCGTCCTTCATCTTCGAGGACGCAGAGCAAGCCCGCTCCCTGTTTGCCGACGAGGAGCCGGGCAACATCTACTCGCGCTTCTCGAACCCCACGGTCACCGAGTTCATCGAGAAGATGGCCAAGTTGGAAGGCCTCGACACAGGCTTTGCCACCGCGTCGGGCATGTCGGCGGTGTTCACCAGCATGGCGGCGTTCCTCGACAAGGGCGATCACATTTTGGTCTCGCGCTCGGTCTTCGGCTCGACCCACCAGATCCTCACGCAGATTTTCCCGCGTTGGGGCATCGAGCATACATACGTGGACATCGACAAGCCGGAGACCTGGGAGGCGGCCATCCAGCCGAATACCAAGATGATCTTCCTGGAGACGCCCTCGAACCCGTCGCTCGACCTGATCGATTTGGAGTGGCTCATGAAGATCGCCAAGCCACGCGGCATCCTAGTAAACGTCGACAACTGCTTTGCCACCCCCTACCTGCAACAACCCGCAAAATTCGGCGTCGATATCGTGACCCACTCGGCCACCAAGTTCATCGACGGCCAGGGCCGCGTGATCGGCGGGGTGATTCTCTGCTCGAACGAATTGCTCCCGAAGGTGCGCTTCTTCGCCCGCCACTCGGGTCCGGCGATGTCGCCGTTCAATGCGTGGGTGCTTACCAAGAGTCTTGAGACGCTGGCGGTTCGCATGGATCGCCATTGCGAGAACGCCCTCAAGCTGGCCACGCACCTGGAAGGCCATCCCGAAGTGGAGTGGGTCAAGTACCCGTTCCTGCCCTCGCACCCGCAACACGCCTTGGCGAAAAAGCAGATGAAGGCCGGCGGCGGCATCGTGACCTTTGCGGTCAAGGGCGGCATCGCGCGGGGTCGCAAATTCCTCGACTCGATCGAGCGCTTGTCGCACACGGCGAACTTGGGCGATACGCGGACGATTGTGACCCATCCGGCTTCGACGACGCACTCCAAATTGAGCGAGGACGAGCGGATGGCCGTGGGCATCGCGCCGGGCCTCATTCGGATTTCGACGGGATTGGAGCACATCGACGACATCATTTCAGAGGTCGAAGCGGCGCTCGCGAAGTCGAAGTAAGGACTAGAGTTCGAGCTTCACCACCACAACCTCCTTGCCTTCCACCAGGTAGAGGACGGCGGCGTGGTTCTTCTCGTCGTAGCCGAGGGTCGGGCGCTGGGTCGACTTGAGAGGCTCGGCGAGCAGGCTCTTCCCGCTCGCATCGTAGAGCTTCACCGAACCATCTGCGGGGCTCCAAAGCGTGAACAGCTCCCACTCCTTGAAGGCGTGGTATTGCACCTTCTCCTTGCCCGAGTAGGTGCCCTTCACCTCGAAAATCTGGTTCAGCTTCTCGCCCAGTACGCTGAACCGCTCGGTTTCGACCCGCGCAATTGCGAAACGCTTGTCCCGCTGATCGGTCAGGAGTTGAAGGGATAAGGTTCCTTCCGCGGCGGGCACCACTGCACTCGTCTGACGCTCGCCCAGGAAGTTGACGCGCAGCAGTTGTTTCGCCTCGGTGATGACCCCCACAAAGCTGGTCGAGGCCTTGCCCGTGTTGCGGATCACCCACCCCGCATCAGACAGCGGCCCGAAGGTGAAAGGGAAGCCCTTCCCCAACGCGCCCTTTCGCTCCATGGCATGCAGCGAACCCGAAGCCGTCAGGCCCAGGATGTAATCCGATTTCCCCACCCGCACGTGACGCGGCGGCACAGCCGGTTTTCCGCCAATCCGGAAGGGCCGCCAGCCCTCCAAGTTTTTACCCTCGACGTTGTAGAGGTACAAGTCCCCCTCGGGGCTCGAAAGCAGAATGCGGTAGTTCTTCGAGCCGTCGTAGTCGAGCACGTTCCAACTCTCGATGTCGTGTTTCACCGAGAAGGGGAAGTGCTCCACCTTCCGACCCAATCGGTCGATGCAATACACCTTGTGGCGGGTGGAAAGCAGCAGTTGCAGCTTGCGGTTTTTGTAGCGATCGATCTGCAATACCTCGCTGACCAGTGGGCCATCCAATTCGTACTCCCAGAGGCGTTTTCCCTTGGGCGAGAGCAGATAGAGGCGATTGCGCTCGTCCTGCACGACCATCTCCCAAGTCCCATCCACATGGTTCTTAGCCAGGAACACGGGCGAGGTGACAGTAGCAGGTAGCTCGTAACGTTGGGCCTCCCCCAGTTCCGGTGCGTCGGCCACTTCTGGTAAGGCCACCGTCCGCCCCTCACCCAGCGACACGGCCAACCGCGTGTAGGCCTGTCCCTCCTCCATGGCCCACTGAAATGCGGCCATGTCCAGTATTGCAAATGCCTCCAAGTCGATCAGGTCCTTGTGCCCAGGTTCCCAGGCACCCGCCAACAGCGGCAACGCATGCGCGAAATTGACTAAGCAAGTCACATTCCCCGACGAGAGATTCTTCTCGGCAAAGCGATTGAAGCGGACCGATTTGCCCCATACCTCGTCGCGCGCCAAGTCATCGCGCCAGAGACGCAGGGCACTGGTCGAATTTCCGACGACCAGCAGGTCTTCCCAAAATAGGTACGCACATTGCCCCCCAAATGACCCGAACGGCGGACCAAACACCGCCGAAGGAAAGTCTTCCGCGTCCAAGGGCACGATCTCCACACCCGAGAATTTTTCACTGCTGGTGTCTGTCTTCAGTTTTGCCATGAAGGCTTGCACCGCCTGCACATCCTCGCAGCGGAAAAAAGCCAGCCGATCGGTCGAACCATCCTCGCGCGGCACCACGGCAAGCGCAGCCTGACCACCCAACAATCCGTGGAAGGTTTCCATGTCGGCCCCAAAGGTTTGCTCGATCATGTCCCACTTGTCGGTGACCCCCAGGTGTTGGTCCCACCAATACTTCTTGAGGCCGTCCTTCAGGGCATCGGACCGCGTGAAGTGCAGGCCATAGAACACCGCCGTACGCGTGGGGCACAAGGCCAAGATTTCATTCGAGCCAGCCCCTTGACCTTCAAACGCCTCGACCTGACTAACAGTCTCCGCGCCTGGGCGACTGAAGCCCGTCAGCTTGAGTTGATCGCCGTTGACTTCCAGGCCATAGAACCCATCCTGGGCCATCGCGCTGACAACTGGGAAACTCTGGTTCTTGTCCGCCGCGCTGAAGCCCAAGGCTTGTCGCATGGCCGAGAATTGGAGGTAGACCAACACCGGGCTCGCGCTGGTCGAACTGCGGTCGAAAGCTCTCTTTCGTTCGGCCAAGGGATGGGTCTCGCGCTCCAGGTCGACTTGCTGAAGGAAATGGTCGAACAACGATGCCGAGGGCGACAGCACCAAGGTCTCCTGCTCAATGAGGATGCACCACCCTTTACTGCTTTTGTAGCCCGACCGCCCGCCGAATTGGTGGGGGGTCAAGCCCATCGTCTGGTCCTGGGACCAACTGAGCAGTAGATCACTCGCCGCCTCGCGCTGCCGCTTGTTGAGTGGCAGGTAGATCAGCGCCGCCAGTTGTTGCTCTTCGGTGGGGTGGATGCTGAAGGCGACCTGCTGGCCCACGAAATATTTCTCAAACCCCGGGGCTTCGGACTTGGCCAAGGCAATGACCTTTCGCGCATCGGACGCGAACGACTTGAGTTGTGGGTGACCCAACAGCCGCTGACCTGCGGGGGCCCCGTTCAACAGGTCCCATTGGGTCAAGGCATCGTCGATTTCGACCACCCCGATGGCGTCGTCAGGAATCAGCGTCCAGATGCCCTGGGCGCGTTGGTGTTGTTGATACCAGCGATAGCCGTAGTACCCAGCAACGGCCAACGCCGCCAGCGAGAGATAGACCAAAAGTTTTCGCACGGTCTGCAAGGTACGAAAGCCCGAAGGGGTCGCCCCCTGGAAGCGCGTTGTGTGGGTATCTTCCCTATCTTTTGCCCCGTGCGAGCGGTGATCCAACGTTGTCTGACAGCCCGTGTCGAAGTTGATGGGAACGTGGTCGGCACCATCGAGCAAGGCTACCTGGTGCTCCTGGGCTTTGCCCCCGACGATGGACCGATGGACTGGGAATGGCTAGCCCGAAAGGTCATTGGTCTGCGGTTGTTCGCCGATAAGGCGGGCCAGATGAACCGCTCGCTCGAAGAAGTGGGAGGAAAGCTCCTGCTTGTCAGCCAGTTCACCCTGCTGGCCGATTACAAGAAAGGCAACCGCCCGTCCTGGATGCGCGCCGCACCGCCCGAGATCGCTGAGGGATTGTACGAACAAACCGTGGCCCATTTCGAATCCCTATTGCCCGGGCGGATCGCGCGGGGACGTTTCGGGGCCGACATGCAAGTCCACCTGCAAAACGACGGTCCCGTCACCTTGGTGATCGACACAAAAACCAAACAATGAGTACCACAATGACCCTATCGGAAGCCCAATCCATCGTCGATGAGTGGATTCAAACCCACGGCGTTCGCTATTTCAACGAGCTGACAAACATGGCCTTACTGACCGAAGAGGTGGGTGAATTGGCCCGCTTGATTGCGCGCAAGTATGGCGAGCAATCGTTCAAGAACGCCGAGGAAGCCAGCAGGGATTTGGGCGAGGAGATGGCCGACATCCTTTTCGTGCTGATCTGTCTAGCCAACCAGACGGGCACCAACCTGGAGGAGGCCCTCACCGCCAGCCTGGCGAAAAAGACCCAGCGCGACAAGGACCGCCACAAGCAGCATCCCAAGCTGAAGCCTTGATTTTCACCAGGAAGAGGGCATTCGATTGTACTTCCCTTACCTGAAACTTCCTACCTTGCGCCCTCGTTTACTTAAAAAATGGCACGGGTTCTGGATATCGACATCGAGCGCGCCTCGCAATCGCGCCTCGGCGAATTGGACGAAGACAAGTTGGTCTTCGGTCGCCAATTCTCCGATCACATGCTTTGTATCGACTACGCTAACGGCGAGTGGGGTGTGCCCCGCATTGTGCCGTTTGGCTCGATTCAGATGCACCCCTCGTCAGTGGTTCTCCACTACGGCCAATCCATTTTTGAGGGACTGAAAGCCTTCCGCCAACCCAGCGGGCAGATCGCGATGTTCCGCCCCGAAATGCACGCGCGCCGTTTGAACGTTTCGGCCGAACGCCTCTGCATGCCCACTTTGCCCGAGGAAACCTTCCTCGAAAGCCTGGAAGCACTCCTCGAGGTCGATTCAGCTTGGATCCCAAAAAAGCCCGGCAATAGCCTGTATGTCCGCCCTTTCATGATCGCGACGGACATTCATTTGGGCGTTGCGCCTTCGAAGTCCTATTCGTTCTTCATCATTACCTCGCCAGTAGCGAGCTACTATGCGGGAGCCGTTAAGGTTCGCGTCGAGACCAAGTACGTTCGTGCGTGCCGCGGCGGAATCGGCAACGTCAAGACGGGGGGCAATTACGCTGCCTCGCTCCTGCCGACGCTTAATGCTCAAAAGGCGGGCTACGAGCAGATTTTGTGGACCGATTCGGTCGAGCACAAGCACTTCGAGGAGGCGGGCACCATGAACGTCATGTTCGAAATCGACGGACGTATCGTAACCCCGAGCACCGACAATTCATCGATTCTCGAAGGCGTAACCCGCCAGAGCGTCAAGGAACTCGCGGCCCACTGGGGTGTTCCGTTCGAAGAGCGGGATATCAGTGTCGAGGAAGTCATTGCCGCTCACGAGGTCGGCAAGCTCAACGATGCCTTCGGAACGGGCACGGCAGCGACCATCTCGCCCATCTCGACGATTAACTTCGGAGGGAAAGACTATGATTTGCCGCCGGTAGAGAAACGTGGTTTCTCACAGCGCGCGTTGCAATACCTGAGCGACGTGAAAATGGGCCTCGTCGCCGACGAGCTCGGCTGGATGGTGCCGCTTCAATAAGAAGGAAAGGGATGGGTGCTTGTTTACGCGCTGGGCCGTAGGCTGCGCGTCTTGGTCCCCGCCTGGGTCGTGGCGTTTGCCGCGTTCACATCGAGCTTGACGATCACTTCGCCGTCTAGGACCGGCACTTCAGCATACACATCGCGTTGCAAGCAAAAGTCGATGTCCTTCTGGATATCCAAACGACCCAATCGACGTACGTGCGAGGATTGCTGGAGGAAGCCCATCATGTCGTCCTTGGTCTGTTCGTAGAGGACGTGGGCCATTAGAGCACTGTCATGCTCAATATTGAAGTCGCCTTTCAACAGATCGACCACTGCCCCAGCGAACAGTGTGTCCTCCAAGTTGGCTTTGCCCTTCCACCCTGCGCAGAGGAGAAGTACGTCGTGTTCCTGGGCCTTGAGGACTTCCACCACCGCGGAAATGTTCAAAAAGCTGCCGATCAAGATGCGCTCTGCATCGCGCGAGCGGCGAATGGCCAAGGTTCCGTTTGTAGTCGTCATGGCCACAGTCCGTTCCTTGACCTCGGCCTCCATGTAGCTAAAAGGGGAGTTACCGATTTCAAAACCGTCCAGACGTTTGCCGTCGCGCTCGCCTGCCCCGATACAGCCACTCTGCTGCAACTTGCGGCATTCGTCCACGCCGATGACCGGAATGATTTCCTTCACGCCGTGAGCCATGGCAGTTACCATGCAAGAGGTGGCCCGAAGGATGTCGATGACCACCACAGTCTTCCCGCTGACCCCATAGAGGTGCAGCAATTCGGGCGTCAAACACACATCAACACTACGCATCGTACAAACTTACGGAATCGCCGTTAGAACGGGGGCCGTACGACTTGCGCCGCAAACGCTCGCTCGCCGTGGCCGACGACCAGCTCGGTGCCTTCTTTGGCCCACTCAGTGGGCAAATACCCCATGCCGATGCCGAACCCAAGGCTGACCCCAAACCCACCGGAGGTCAGCGTTCCGATCACTTCGCCCGCCTCGGTTCGAATCTCCCAACCGGGTCGAGGAATGCCCCGCTCCAGCAGGCGAAGGCCCCGCAACCGGGTAGTCAGTCCTTCGTCCTTTTGGGCTTGCAGCACTTGCTGACCAATGAAGGACTTGCTTAAATCCACTGTCCAATTGAGCCCTGCCTCCAACGGCGTAGTTTCTTCGCTAAGGTCCTGTCCATACAGACAGTAGCCCCGCTCCAAACGCAGCGTATCGCGCGCAGCAAGTCCACAGAGTCCCATATCATAGGGCTTGCCTGCAGCCAAAATTGCCTCGGCCAGTGGCATCGCAATCGAAGTTGGAACGAGCAACTCCACGCCCGGCTCGCCGGTATAACCCGTGACAGACACCCACAGCGAGGTCCCCTGCCATTTGGTCGACTGGATCGAAAAAGTCGGGACGCTCGGCGAGAGAAACCCGTTGAACACCTGATCAAGCACTTCAAATGATCGAGGACCCTGTACCGCCAATAGAGCTAGCTCTTCGCTCAAATCGGTTAGGCGCGCATCAAACGTGTTGTGATCTGAAATCCACTCCCAATCCACCACGCGGCGGGCGGCGTTTACCACCAGCAAATACTCTTCAGGGGCCAGACACGAGAGAATCAACTCGTCAATCACGCCCCCCTGCTCGTTGCACATCACCCCGTAGCGGGACTGGCCCGGCTTCAAAAAACGCACCGCCCCCGCGAAGACTTGGGACAGCAAAGGCAAGGCCCCCGGACCCTCGACTAAGAACTGGCCCATGTGAGACACGTCGAAAAGACCCACGTGTTCGCGAACGGCCAGGTGTTCTTGAATCTCCGAGCGATAGCGAACCGGCATTTCGTACCCCGCGAAGGGCACAAACTTAGCCCCGTGTGCTTCGTGAAGGGCGTGTAGGGGGAGTTGTTTCATGGGTTGGATCGGTTGATTCGGCAAGGAGTCGAAACGACTGGCGGTGATGTTCGCAGGCACCGTGCCGAGCGATGGCCGTTCGGTGTTCCACGGTCGGGTAGCCGACGTTTCTGGCCCAGTTGTAAACCGGCCACGTTTCGTGTAGTTCTTTCATCAGCGCATCGCGGGTGGTCTTTGCCAAGATCGAAGCCGCGGCAATGGCGGCGAACTTACTATCGCCCTTCACGATGCATTGGTGAGGAATGGTTGGGTAGGGGCGGAATCGATTGCCATCGACCAAAAGCAGGTCGGGGCGGACCTGCAATTGATCAATCGCGCCGTGCATCGCCTCGAACGTGGCTTGTAGGATGTTCACCCGGTCGATCTGTTGGGGTGGAATGGCGGCTACGGCCCAGGCCTGGGCACATTCACGGATCTGTTGGGCGAGTACCTCCCGGCGAGCTTCGGACAGTTGTTTTGAATCGGCCAGTCCCGGGAGGCAAGGGTTCATCGGCAAGATCACCGCGGCGGCCACAACAGGCCCTGCCAAACAACCTCGACCTACTTCGTCGACGCCGGCTTCTTGCCCACTCGGCGCATAGCGCCAGCCTACCCCCCCGCTCATGTGGGAAGAAACGAAAAAGCCACTAGCTTCCCCATATGAGCCACTCGGTAATTCTCCCCTTAGAAGGAAACCCCTGGCAAACTCGCTCGAGCCGAGCAGTCTATGCCAACCCCTGGATTCACGTACGCGAAGACGAAGTCCTAACACCCGGCGGCACCGAGGGCATTTATGGTGTAGTCGAATTCCAGAACATCGCTTTGGGCATCGTGCCCATCGACTCAGAGGGCTACACCTACCTCATTGGTCAATGGCGCTACCCACTCAAGGCCTACTCATGGGAATTACCGGAAGGCGGTGGCCCGATGGGCATCGATCCGTTGGAGAGCGCCAAGCGCGAATTGCTGGAGGAAACGGGTCTGAGTGCCCAGAAATGGACAAAAATTCTAAGCCTTCACCTCTCGAATTCAACGACCGATGAGAAGGGCCATATCTACCTCGCCGAGGGGTTGACCCAGGGCCGCGCTGACCCAGAGGACACCGAGAAACTACAACTACTCCGGCTGCCGCTTCCAGCAGCTGTCGAATTGGTGTTGGGAGGGCAGATCACCGACGCAATCAGCGTGGCTGGCCTGTTGACTGCAGCCCACCACCTGCGACACCCCTGAGGAAACACCCAGATTAGCGGGTGCGGGGCTTTTTGTTATGATGAGGCTCCCAGGTTTGTTGTTGGATTTTTCCGCCGCAGGACGACAGGATGATCAGAGACAACAAGAGGAAGGAAAAGACAACGCGCAGCTTCATGGTTATTAGCAGTTCTAGTAGCAGACTTCAAAGATAAGCAATCCTACTCATCTGCTTTTTGCTTAACGACTGGCCATAGCAAACTGTTGCACCAGATCCCCAAATAGCTCTTTAGACGATTTTAGAGGCTCTTCGTCGGAAAGTACACTCTCGAATGGTACGCGCATGTCGCGTTCATGCTCGTAAACGCGCCAAGTTCCGCCCGCATACTCCAAGGCGGTCAGGTTCTCGATCCAGTCGCCCGAATTGAGATAGACCACCGAGCCCTCCTTCCCCTCGATGGTGCGATGGGCGGGTTGGTGGATGTGGCCACAGACGATGTAATCATAGCCCTTTGCAATGGCCACGTTCGCCGCGGCCTCCTCGAAGTTGTTAATGTACTTGACTGCGCTCTTCACCGAGTTCTTGATCTTTTTGGAGAGTGAGACCCGCTCTCGACCCATGGCTTTGGCCACCGCATTAATGCCCCCATTCAGGAGGATCAATAAGTCGTAGCTGATTGCCCCGAGCTTGGTAAGCCACTTGGCGTGTTTCATTGTCACATCAAATACGTCTCCGTGAAATACCCAGGCTTTCTTGCCATCGAGTTCCAGGACCAGCTTGTTGACGATCTTCAAACTGCCCATCTGAAACCCTTCAAACTTGCGAAGCATCTCGTCGTGGTTGCCCGTCACGTAATGCACGGTCTTACCCTTCGAAAGCCAGCCCATAAAGTGTTTGACCACCTTCATGTGGCTCTTGGGAAAATACCGCTTGCGGAACTGCCACATGTCGATGATGTCGCCGTTGAGCACGACCTGTTCGGGATCGACACTCTTTAGGTAACGCAAGAGTTCTTTAGCGCGGCACCCGTAAGTCCCCAGGTGGATGTCGGAGAGCACCAGAAGGTCGAGCGGGCGTTTGGGTAGTGATTTGGGTGTCATGGCTGGGGATTGGAAAGGTCCGTAATGCAGAACACCCCTCACCGAATCGGTGAAGGGTGCATTGTAGTGTGTTGTGGTACGGGGGTGGTGAGTGTTCCGCCCTCAGGTCTTGAGGGTTTCTGCGGCCCGAAACCGGGCGAAGGGGATGGATGCGTAGGTAGCTCCAAGGACTTTCCCGTGGTTTCCCAAAGGAGGGGCCTTTGGATCAACCTCCGGTCATCGGAAGTTTACCAATCGATCAAGAAAGATGGGGCAACGTTACCGTTCCGCGCTAGTCCTCGGCGGGGTCCTCCTCCACGCCACCCTCCGGCAGGTTAACCTTCAAAACCATGCCGATTCGCAGTTGGTAGTTCGGTAGGTGATTGAGCAGGCGCAGCTGCTCAAAGTCCATCTTAAAGCGCTTGGCAATGGAGTAGAACGTGTCGCCGCCCTTGACCACATAGCGCGTGGTAGTACCGATCTGGACAATCTGGCCGTATTGTTCGGAGATGGTGATGCCCACGTTCGGAATGTCATCACTGTTATCATAGCCGCTGGGCACTGCGGCCACATCCTTTCGCACCCGAAGGCGCTGGCCAAAGTAGATTCGGTCATTCTTCAAGTTATTCAACTTGCGGAGCTCCTCTGGGGTCGTGCCGTGAATCTTGGCGATCGAATACAAAGTATTGCGGGGCAATACGGTCGTGTAACCAGTCCCGTCCTTCTCTTTGTACTTGACGTTCTGGTTGTAAGGATCATCAAAGAACACCTGCCCGTCGATGGCCGACAGCGAACGTGGCGCAAACATCGCCATGGGATCCGGGCCGCCACTCTGAACCGTTGGATTGTTGCCCGATTTGCGTGTACCCCCAACGTATTGCAGGGTGACGGGCGAGATGATGTCCGCATCACCCGTCCGGCGCACACGCAAGGGTTGGTAGGCAACTACCTCGGCACTTGGTAGATCGTTCAAGCGGCGCAACTCTTCAACACTCATGTTGAAACGTCCCGCAATCTGGTTGAGGTTCGAGTTGGGCTCGACCACATAAATCATTGCTTCGGGCTCGTGTGTCCGTCCTGCGCCTAACACATAAAACTCAACCCGGCGATTCAACTGACGACCGATGGGGTTCTGGTTGGTGGCGATCGGCTTGACCTCGCCTTGGGGTACCACGCGCATCCGATCGGTCGAGAGACCTGCCTTTCGCAGGTACTTTTGAGCCGCCGAACCTCGGCGCTGGGCCAGCCCGACGTTGTATTCGTTCGAGCCGTAACTGTCGGTGTTTGCTTGGATTTCCAGTGTCACCTCGGGGTGGTCGCGTAAGTAGCTTCCCACTGCATCCAGAATCTTTTTCGCTTCAGGACGCAGAACATCCTTATCGAAATCGAAATAGATGTGCTCGAACAGGATGCGCCCCCGCCCTTGATTCTTTGGGCTGGTGTTGGTAGCCACCGTTGGGTCTTTTGCAACGGGGTCCTTGACAACTGGATCTTTGCCCACCGGGTCCTTGGGGCGCGGATCCTTCGGGTCAAGAAGTTCGGGGTCGATGCCCGCCTCTCGAATCTTGTTGGGGTTGGTCAAGAAAATCTCAATCGGCTCGGCGGTGATTTCGTTCGGTTCGGTGATGACCGTCCCGTCCTGCAGAAGCACTTCGTAACTGCGCGTCGGTGGCAAGGAATCAAATTGGTATTCTCCAAGGGGATCCGAGGTCGTTCGGGCGATCAACTCGCCAGTTTCCGCATCGCGAAGCAGTACAACAAGGTCTTCGGCTGGTGTTCCGTCATCATCCAACAGACGTCCCCGTAGGCTGATGAGCTCTTCGGTGCCCAGCGAGTCCTTGTCGATCAAGGCAATGAGGCTCTCTTTGCTTTCGATGTTGAAGACGTAGATGTCATCATTGCCAATCCCACCCGCGCGGTTGGAAGTCAGATAACCCCGCTTCTCACCGAGCACGAAGTAGAAGTCATCCATCGAAGAGTTGAAAGGCAGGCCAATGTTGGTCACTTCCTCGAAGTTCTTCCCGCGAGCCATGAAAATGTCCATGCCCCCAAAGCCTTGTCGACCCGAAGAGGAGAACAACAAGATGCCTTCCTTGGCGTAGTAGCAGGGGCTTAAGTCGTAGTAGGCAGTATTGACGTTCTCGCCCAGGTTGACGGGCTTGCCCCAGTTTTCGCCCCCACCATTGACGCTGTAATAAATGTCGTGGAAACCGTATCCGCCTTCGCGCTTTGAAACAAAGTACATTGTGTCACCTGCAAAGTTCAGCGAGGGCTGCGCATTCCAATCGCCCGGCGAGTTGATGTTTTTGTTCAGTTTTTCCGCTTTGCTCCACTCGCCGCCTTCTAGTCGTGAGACGTAGATGGCACAATTCAGGTCACCGGTCTGCTTGTTCTCCTCGTCACAGATGGTGAAGTAGTACTTGTCTTTCGCGGCATTGAACACCCCCGCCCCATCATTGTATTTTGTGTTCAGCTTTTCAAATTTTTGATCACCTGGCGGCACTTCTTCCCAGCCGGATTCGGTTTTACGAAACCGCAGGTTGTCGGTAAAGCCGCCACCCAATCGGCCATAGGTCCGGTCGCCTTCATTCTCCTTTCTGGCACTGGTGATGACAATGGAGCTGTCATGCTCCCAGAACACCGCCCCAAAGTCCGAGAACTCGCTGTTTACGGGTGTGGGCAACAGGCTGTATTCGATCTGCCGAAGTGGCTTTTTGCTTTCCTCAATCGCGAACTGCACGTTTTCGGTATACAACCGAATCAGGTCAGGTATGTGATCGGTAGAACCAGTGGGCTTGTAGATCTCCTTTAGTATTACGAATTGCTCAAGCGACTCTTGATAGCGTCCATCGAACATCAAAAGCACCGCATAATAGAATCGGGCTAGGGGAAAATCAGCCTCGTCTTGTTCGAATAGTTTTCGAAATTCGACCTTAGCACTTTCGTAATCTGAATAGGCGTAGTAGGTGTTGGCAAGCTTCCAACGCAGGTTGCTGTTGCTCTCATCCAACGCCAATGCCTCGGCGTAGGCCTCGGCAGCCAGAAAGTAATCAGCGGTGTTTGTATAGCTGTCGCCCCGCCGGGTTAACTCGCGAATCTGCTCGCGTTCACGCTGCGCCCACACCGAGGTACTTAGGACAAAAAATGCCCCAATCAACAACCCGTACCGAAGAACGGAAGCCCTCATCGCGCAGGAAAAAAGTGGCTATTCAAAGGTTTCATCTGTGCCAAGTTAGGACCTGAGGGCCGAAGTTCCCCACCTGGTGGAAAACGTTGGGAGTGTGCTCAGCGTGCCCGTCTTTTCTTGTTAGTACGCAAAAAACGGCACGAAGGGTGCCGGAGTCCGATTACCGCAGGCGCTTTGGTCCTGTCCAAGTCCCCATCCCGCCCTTGAGCCAGAAGACGTGCTCGAAGCCCATTTTCCGCATTCGCTTGAGGGCCTTTCGGCTGCGTGGACCACGGGCGCAATAGACGCAATAAGTGGCCTGCTTGTCGTAATAACTCAGTTGCTTCCCAAACTCATCGGCGCGCATGAGGTCCAAGTTGAGGCATGGGGTCAGGTGCTCGGTGCGGTACTCGCCCGCCGTGCGCACATCCACAAGGGTTAGCGAGCGGTCGGCTTTCATCAGCTCGCGAAGCTGGTCGGCTTCGAGGGCTGAGGTATCGTTCTTGCGAAAGGGCCACATGAAGTTAAAGTGAGAAGTGATGCAGGAAATCGAAGGGTGAAGCTACACAACCGCCCGCACTTGCGTAACCACCGCTTAGTGTTCGCCCAACGCCTCTCGTTGCGCTTTAGGCAAACTGGCCACTACTAAGTGGTACGAGTCGGCGATCCATTGTTCCAGTAGTCGCATCGGGATGGAGCCATTCAACTCAACGGTGTTCCAGTGCTTCTTATTCATGTGATAGCCCGGCAGAACAGCGGGGTACTGCTCGCGCAATTCCTGGGCAATCTCCGGGTCGCATTTCACGTTGAACGAACCAAAGGGTTCGAGCCGAGCAAGGGCATACATTTTGCCCATGACTTTCATCACCAACGCATCGGGCCCGAAAGGCAAGGTCTCCTCGCTGGCGGGCAATGAGAGGCAAAAACGTCGGAAGTGATCGAGGTCCACGGCGGTCGAATGGGTAGCCAGGTGTAACTTGCTGACTATGGGCATCACTCGCAACCCCTTTTTGTTTCTGGCCTCACTCTTGGCTGTCGGTTTTTTGCTGTTCCCACGCATCGGTCAGGGGCAACTGCTCTGGGAAATCCGTCACGACTCACTGGAGCACCCTTCCTACCTGATGGGCACCATCCACATCGACGACCCACGGGTGTTGGCCTTCGACTCGGTGGTCTATGAAAAGCTGGATTCCTGCGAGGCCATGGCGGGTGAACTGCTCATGGACCAAGGCTCGGTGATGGGTTCGCTTCACTTGTTCTTCCTCCCCAAAGAACAGCGGCTCGGCGATTTTTACCCTGACACCGCCGATTACAAACTGATCAAAAAGGCCCTGCGCAAGAGCATGGGGATGTACGCGGGCGTAGCCGAACGGTTCAAGCCGATACTCCTCGTCTTCCTCATCCAGGAGGAGGGCTTGATGGAACCTACCAAAGAGAAGGGCGAGGTGCTCGACTTGCACTTGCAGAGCCACGCCAAGAAACGGGGCAAAGAGCTGTTGGGCGTCGAAACCATCGGGGAGCAAATGGCCGCCCTTGATGTGATTCCCCTGGCCGATCAAGCCCAAATGTTGCTCGATGCCGTCCGCCAACTGAACGATTCCACCACCGAAGCAAAGGACGAGATGGAGCGAATGGCCCAGCTCTATTTGGCCCAGGACATTGAGGGAATGGTCGAGTACGCGAACAGCGAGCAGGAAAGCTATGACCCGCTGTTCGCCGAGGCGATTCTGGCGAACCGCAACCCCGTGATGGCCCAGCGAATTGGGCAAATGTGCCGCGACCAGCCCACCTTCGTGGCCATTGGCTCGGCCCACCTCGGTGGTCCCAATGGGGTAGTCGCCTTACTGCGTCAACAAGGTTACGAGCTCGTAGCCCTGCCCTTCGGGTTTCGAAGCCCAGCGGTAGACGCCCCAACCATGCCGGAGAAAGGCACCAAAAAGGGAAAGTCAGCCAAGCCCAAAAAGCAACGGGACTGAGGCCCACACCCCCACCTAAAACGCGAAAGCCCCGCCAATGGCGGGGCTTTCTGTTGTATGTAGCGAAGGTTTTCTAACCGTCTACTTGTGCTTCAGAACGAGAATCAGCGAGTACGCCAATCCACCCGTGAACAAAACTTGCATCAAAAGGCTGCCAATCTGGATGTTGCCTCCGAAAAGAGCCCCAAAAATGCCTAAAACGCCCAGAAGAACGAAGATGAAAGTAGGGATCAAGTACAAAACACGACCCTTGTTCTTCATGATTTTCGAGCTACCAATGATACCCATAATGCAAAGCGCAAGCATGAGAACACCGATGATCAAAATGCTGCCACCTAGTGCACCGAACACACCGGCAAATGCACCACCCATCAAAAGAAGCGCGAGCGCACCAAGAGTGTAGACGATGTAAATGATGAGCGAGATGATTCCCGCGGTTTTCAATTTAGACATGATAAGATTCGATTAGTGAAGGTTGAGTTGGTTCGGCCTGGTTGCCCAGTTCCGCGGGTAAGAACCGCAGTCAAACTGGAATTTGCAAGCACATAGCCTCAGTACGTCGCTCAGCACAATTAGTTACCGTTCGCCGCCAAATGCCGCTATTGGCTTTCCCCAGCCTGCGTAGGTTCTTCCTCCTTCGGCGCAGGGCGGCCCGTGATTTGAAGGCTGAGGTCCTTGGCTTTGTAGATGCCTGAAATGGTTCCCCCCACTTCGGTGCCCTCGGTAACTGGCTGACTGGTACTGCGGCTGAGGCTCAACTCGGCGGGGCCATCGAACAGATTCTTCATGTGCTTGGGCTCGAGCACCACTCGGTTTGCGCCGGTCATTTTGATGGTCAGGCTTGCACTTTTGCCCTTCTCACCCGAGATGTAAATCGACACCTCTTCCCCCGCCACCAGGCTTTCGCCCGTCCAAGTAATGACTGCATCCTCATTCACGTCAATGGTCTGAGGCACCATGATTGAACCAAAGCTGCGCAGCGACACACTGTTGGCAAAGGTGCTGCCGTCCAGGTCGTGATAAGAGAACTCATGGCGCCCAGGCTGGAAACCACCCCCCGATCGGGTGCTGTAGACCATGCCTTGCAAGAACTGCTCGTTTCCACCCATTTCTTCGCCGTCGAACAAGACCTTGCAATCGTTGGTTAGCCGTAGCGTGGTACCCGTACTCCCCCCAAATCGGAACTGCGCGCGTGCACTCAGTGCTTCTTCGTTTTCACTGTAGGTGACCGTGAGCGACTGATGAACCCGCCCGGGGTTGACGTTAACGACATCTTCCACCTCGATGGACTGGCAGGCCCAAAAGGAAGAGAGGGTCAAGACAAACAGGCTATGAAACGCGATTCGGCGCATGGGTGTAAGCAGTTGATTGAGGGGAAAGTATGTACTTTGAAGCCCACGAGCAACTCATGACTAGCCAATACACCAAGGCAAAACGTGTCCTTCGGGCCCGCCAGCGCAAAGCGAGCGATTTTCGTCGGATTGTCATCTACCAGATCATCGTGATCACCCTGCTCATCCCCCTCAAGGATGTGCTGATGGCCCAAGAAGCCGACGGGGGCCGCTCCTTGATTCGCCTGCCGATGCTGGCCATCGCAGGGGTCTACCTCTATTTGCTCTGGGATTTGAACCGAGCCTTCTCGCCCAGTAAATGGGTGCCTTGGGCTGTTTTGGTTCTTTTGATGGTCACAGCCATTACCGCGATCATCACCGAAAACCCGATTTACTGGCTGGAGGGCCGGGCTGCAGAGTACTACATCATTCACCTCTGCTGGATGTCGATTGAGATCAGCGCGCTGATCCTTGCCGGCCAAGCCATCTTCACTGGCCAGCATTCGGCCAGCGAGCGGCTGTGGGGTTCGGCTTGCATCTACTTGACCATGGCCATGGCCTTTGGCAGTGTGTACGACCTGATCAACGTAGCCCTGCCCGGTGCCTTTGGCGAGGACATCCCCAATGGGATTTACAGCTACCTGAGCGGGATCACCATGAGCATCTCCACACTGGGGGGCATCGACAGCCCGTACCCCGAAGCCTCGCGCGCCATTCGTGATGTGGCGACCATCGAGTCGCTGGCAGGCAATCTGTATGTCGTCTTCCTGATCGGTCGGATCATGGGGGTCGGCAGCGGAAGCAAAAGCTAGCCCCGAGCAATCGTCGATACAGCGAGATGAAGGTTCTATTGACTGCCTGGCTTCTCTCGCTGTCGGTTTGGTGTTGGGCCCAATACGAAGCCTGGTCCCTCGCCTATTGGAACGTCGAGAACCTGTTCGATACCGTTCACGATACCGGACGGAACGACTTCGAATTCACGCCCGCAGGTTGGAAGCATTGGGATGCGCCGATGTACGCCCACAAGCAACAAGTGCTGGCCGAGGAGTTCTCTCGGATGGACAAGGCCTGGAACCTGCGTCTGATCGGCCTTGGGGAAGTCGAAAACCGCCGTGTATTGGAAGACCTGGTGGGCCACCCTCAGTTTCCAAAGAAACACTGGGGCATCCTTCACCGTGAGTCGTTGGACGAACGCGGCATCGACTGCGCCTTGCTGTACGACAGTACGTTCTTCCGCCTGTTGAACGTAGCCTGGATTACCCCCGCCCTGCCCGATACCGCCGACGAAACCCGCGACATGCTCGTTGCCGTTGGCACCCTGCCCGGTGGCAATACCATCGGGGTGGCCGTGTTGCATTGGCCTTCTCGCTACCACGGCTATATAGGGTCGATTCCGGGCCGCATGGCTGCCTCTGCATGCCTCAGCCAAGCGCTCGATTCCCTCAACAGCCAGCAGCAGATTCCCTTCTACATCATCGGCGATTTCAACGACGAACCCACCGATTCCAGCGTCACGACCCTGGTCACGACCCACAGACTGACCAACCTAGCACTCCCCCGCATGCGGGAGGACAGCATCGGAACCCTTCAGTACCAAGGCCGCTGGCAGTGGTTTGACCAGATCTTAGCCTGCCCCATGGAGCCCACGCATTGGCTGGTCGATTCAACGATGACGGTTTGGGCGCCACCCCACCGCTTTGAACCCGACCCGAAGTACGGCGGCCTTCGCCCCCTGCGAACTCACTATGGAAAGGAATATGTCAAAGGCCCCAGCGATCACATGGCAGTGGGCCTGCGCTTCTGGCCTCGTCGGTAGCCCAACCACCTAAAAGCCGCCGCCCAGGGTTAAGCCCAGAAAGAACGTACGGGGCCGCGCGGGGCCGTAGATGTAGTTCGCGTCGCGGTTGGCGCCCGTTTGAAAGTCCTCTTGGTAACTCTCCAGAAGGTTCTGGACACCGCCGTAGAGTTGGAGTTTGCTGCCCCCCTTCTCGTCCAGTGGAATGGTGTGGGCCAGCTTGACGTGAACTTCCAGGAACGAAGGTGTCTCGCGCAGACGGACAAACTGCGTCGAAGGATCAACCACTTCCGGCACACGCATCGAGCCAGTGAATAAGCCGGAAAGTGAGAGGTCCCAGCGTTCGGTCGGCGAATAGGTGGTGGTCGAATAGCCATAGGCATTCGGGGTGCGCAGGATGCGAACGGTCGAGACCGTGCTATCCGGGTCGCCGGTTTCAAAGATGGTTTCGGCTTGGTCGTAGTCCGCCAACTGGTAGGTACCCCCCACCTGAACCCGCCATTTCTTCGAGAAGGCCAAGTTCACCTCCAGGTTCGCCCCCGCCACCGTGGCCCCCGAACCATTGCGTTTTTCCAGCAGCAAGAAGTTGTTCGAGGGTTGATTGGGCACCGTCTCGTTCAAGAACGGGTCAAGTAAGCGCGTCCAGAATCCATCAAGGGTGACCAGGCCTTGGGTTTGGCCCAGGTTCCCAGTCCAAGTCAGCGAAGCGGTCAAGCTATGCGAAGTCTCGGGTGCCAAGTCATTGGACAGGCGAATGACCTGCGCCTCTCCCCCGACAGTTGCCAAATGCAAGTCCTCATTGAACGCTTGTGGTGCACGAAAGCCCCGCGCATACCCAGTCCGCAGCCGCCAGGAGTTGCTGAGGTCCCACATCAACTGCAAGCGTGGGTTGACCACCGTCAACACCCGGTCTATGCGGCCCTCCTCGCTTCCTGCGAATTGGTAGCTCCCATCGATCCCCACACGATCGACCCGCAGGCCCGTAAGAATCGTCAGCCTTTCGAGGGGCCGAACCTGCAATTGGGCATACCCCGCCCAGGTGTTCACGGTTTGAGCAATCTCACGGTTGTACCCTGGCATGCGGTCGGAAACCGAATTGTAGGCTTGCTCGCCGCCCACTGTCAAAGACCCTCGGCGGCCCAGCAGCGACGAGAAGCTGTAGGTATACAAGGCCCCGTTGACCCAGACCAGGTCATCGGTCTTCCCATAGTATCGCGCGGCTTGGTCACGCTCGGCTAGCAAGACCAAGCTGTCAGATGCATTGGTCGCCGTCGACAGATCGACATTGCCGCCCCCACCATAATAGGAGTTTCGGTGGGTGAACTGGGGAGCCGAGTAGAGAGCCACAGCATGCCGCTCGTCCTTGCTCTCGGCCTCGAAGCTGAGTTGAATGCCCGTAATGCGGTGGTCGAGCATCTCGGCGATATCGGCCTGGTGCGGCTCGAAATCCAGGCGGTTGCCGCCCCGGCGGTATTCGTTGATGTGGTGCACCTCTAACCCCAATCGCGATCGGGAGGACAGCCGCTCGAAGGCTTGGAAGCCCAACGTAGTGTTCTGCAACTCCGTGATCTCGGTATAGCCGTCGTTGTTGGCATCATAGCCCTGTCGGGCGCGCCGGAAGCCGAAGACCGTCACGCCGCGTTGGCCCGATTCATTGACTACCGAAGCATTCACGCTCATCAGGCCGTCCAATGCCTCGCCACCGATCAGGTTGCCGCTTGAGCCGATTCGGTAGCTGCTTTCCGTGGGATCACGAGTAATCACGTTGATCGTGCCCGCGATGGCATTGCCGCCGTACAACGCCGAACCGCCGCCGCGGACCACTTCGATTCGCTCGATCATGTTGGTGGGAATTTGTTCGAGGCCATAGACACCCACCAAGGCACTGAACGAAGGCCTTCCGTTGATCAGAATTTGGGTGTAGGGGCCCTGGAGGCCATTCATGCGCACTTGTGTGAAGCCACAGTTCTGGCAATTGGTCTCGACACGGACCCCAGGTTGGTAGCTAAGCCCTTCCGAAAGGGTGAGCGACTGGGTCGCTTCCATGGTTCGTTGGTCGACTACGCCGACAATGACAGGTGCATCCCGGCGCAACATGCGGCTGCGGGTGGCGGAAACGACGACTTCGTCCAAGTGAAGTAAGTCGGTTTTCATGACCACTTCTACGCTCAATTCCTGGCCTGGCTCGACGACAATCTGTTTTGAGAACGGCTGGTAGCCCACAGCTTCACATTGAAGCTGGTGCGGGCCGGGTGCGACCTCGGGAAAATGAAAATGACCGTATTCGTCGGCATAAGTCGATAGCGGCCCGCCATCCAGCACCACGGCGGCAAACTCAACTGGTGATCCTTTGGGCCCCAGCACGTGCCCATGCACAACCGAACCAGTTTGCGCATGGGCGGTTTCCGTTGCAACCCAAAGGGTATACAGCAGCAGAAGCAGAGACTTAGCAGTCGATTTCATGGGGCTCCCAAGGCAGGGATACAAGTATCCTAACTAATAAGTTAGTCTAGACTAAATCATATTGCACGTATTGGGATCATTATGGAATTACTTGTACTTTTCTGCTATATTTGTCAGCAACCATGAAGCAGCTCTACCGAATTGGTTTCCTGATCCCACTGTTCCTTACCGTGGCAGGCCTGCAGGCGCAAACTTGGCCAGCGGACACCATCGTCGTTGACCCCAACTCTGGGAATCCGCGTTGGCCCTTCCCTCAGTTTCTGGAGTACCAAACGGGCACCAGCCTGGCTTTGGTGAATCCCAAAGGCGTGCCGCACGCCGAGATGGAGAAAACCATCTTGGATGGGTATAAAATTCAAATGAACCGGGCCTTGTATGTGCCTGGACAAACCTTAACCTACAGTAGTGGGCCGTTGGTCGGACAGACGCTCCGTTACATACGGTACAACTACGGCGTGCCAGGCGACGACAACAAACTGGTCAGCGAAGGGCATGGTTATGCCTTGCTCGCCGCTGCATTGATGGGGGATAAACGCACCTTTGACGGGCTTTGGTGTTGGGTGAACGACAACACCATGAGTGGGCCGGGGCATCGCACGTATCGCGGTTGCAACCCACTTCGAGATGACTATATCCACGGAGATTTTGTTTGTGGCTGGCAAACGACGGCCACAAATCCGGCGACCACCTCGAACGGACAGTGCAGCCCCTGTGATGCTGCCACCGATGGCGACGTGGACATCGGACTGGCTTTGCTGATCGCCTATCGCCAATGGGGCGAATTTATGGGTGTCAGCAGCGACTGCGGTAACCCGATTTCCTACCGAGAGGAAGCCCTTAAGTTTCTTACTTCAATGACTGACACCCTTCGTAAGTGGGATCCAGGGGCGAATGGTGGGGCGGGTGGCTTCAAAGTCAACATGTTGACTGGCGACATCGGTTTCGACGGTTATGCCAAGGATGGGAATACCTGGGGTGAATTAACAACCTGGGCCCTGCCCTTCTACGACACAGAATGCCCCGGCGATGGGGGAAACACATTCTCAAACTGTGGTGGAGCTGGCTTTTTTGACTACCACGCCTCGGGCTACTACCACGCGTTCGCCGATTTCTTCCAGGAGCAATCCCCTCTCGGGTGGGTTTGGAATTTCAACCAGTACCGACGGGCCGAACATTCCACCGATTGGCTGTTGGGCCGCGTGGCGGCCAATGGGCACATCCCGATTGCTGGCTCGGTGACAGTGAATAACGATGGCACCAACGTTTCCTATGGTGGCGGTAAAAACGGCTCGGCTGGGGAGGACTTTCGACTGCCGCTTCGCAATCTGTTGAATTTGCTCTGGCATGGAGCACCGGACTCAACCTGGAACCCCGTGACCCACCAGCCGCTTCCGGGAGGGAATACTTTTCTTTATGACAACGCAGTCAATCTAAACGCCTTTCTTGAAGACCCAACAGCCTGGGGCAGCAGTTGCAGCCAATTGGGCACCGACGGGGCCAGTCCTCAGTTTAGAACCCTCCCGCTCATCTCTCTTGATCATAGCTGGACGGGTGCACCGCGCTTGGGTGGGGTGTACCGGGGCACCAACTGGATACCTGGTGCTTCGAGTCCTGCACCTGTGATTGCCGCCGATGTCTCCACAGCGGCAAAAGCCTACCGACAATTGGAAATTGAATGGGATACCCATTGGCAGGTTGCCGATGTGATTGCCGACCCAAATCGGCGGTACTTGGGGTCGGGTCCCAAGTACTTCCATGGCTGGTTCCGCTTGGCAGGCCTGTTGACTTTGACAGGTAACTGGCACTCACCAACCACAATGCGCGATCCCCAGGCGAATGTGAAGGTCTACCAGGATGTCAGCTCCACAGTCGCTTTCACGGGTGACACCATTACCTACACACTCTCTTACCGCAACTACTCGTCGGTCAATGCGTTGGATGTGATCCTTCGCGACACACTGCCCGCGCCCTTCCGTTTTGTATCGGCGACGGGCGGCGGCGTATACAATGCCGGCAGCCACTCAGTGACCTGGAACCTCGGCACCATCCCCGGTCGGACCAGCACGAACCTGGCGGCAACCCAAGGCCAGGTGGAGATCAAAGCAGTGGTCGAAGCCACTTCCGGCCGCTATTGTCAATCGGCGACCATTGAAACCTCAAACGGGACGGGATGGCGGACCAATGAGTACCCCAACGTAGTGTCCAGCACCTATAAAATCAACTGCATCGACGTACTCAGTCGCGCCTTGATTCTCGACAAATCGGCGCACCGCGAAATCGTCAACCCCGACGATTCGATTGCCTACACGATTTCAATCAAAAACACCTCGGATGCCGGTTGGCTGAATGGGGGGCGCCCGAATGTGGTCGTCACCCATGCAAACCGCATCTTCTCCTCGGCCATCTATTACATGTACTTCCGCATTCAGCATGCGGCCGATGAGCCCTACATCAACTACGGGAACTATCGAATCTCCTACTACATGAACAGTGTGGGTACACAGGAACTCCTCTCTGCCTCAGCACCCGGTGGTTGGGATTTGCAATTCCCAGTCTATGAAGGCGGAGCCATCAGCGACATCGACTATCAGATCCAAAAGATTCCCTTTGGCTCGGATGCTGCGGGTAGTTGGAACCAACGATTAATTGTCAAGTTCGCCGACCAAATTGCTGCGCCAGCCAGCCACCTGTACCAGCAAACCGGCAACGACCACCGCATTCACAGGGGTACCAATTTTCCCTTGCGCGCCTGGTTCTCGCTCAAAAACGGATTTACGACCACCGAAAACTGGGCCAGCCACTGGTCCTATGCTTCGAATTGGCAAACCCAGAGTGCCGAAGGCAGCATCTTCCACCCCATTAGCCCTGGATGGACCGACCCGAGCAACCCAACGGGTTACCTGGTCAATAAATACAACATGGAGGATTGCCAGACGCAACCACAACAGGTGACCCGCGTGCTGGTCGAAGAGTTCGATGGCCACGTCTGGCGGCGTGCCTTTGGGAACGGTCCAGTACCGGGTCGCGAGCTCGCCAACGTTGTAATTCGTGACACGCTGCCCGACGAAGTGGTCTGGGGTGGCTGGATCAAACAAACGGCCTTTGGTGAAACGGCCAGTTATGACCCAGGCAGTCGTGTAGTTACCATCACCATCCCCCAACTTCTGGTGGGCGACAGTTCGGGAATCGCCTACTATGTCTTTGCGAAAAGCGAAGCAGCGTTGGGTGGCTGTCCCTTGAGCGACACCTACGCGGTGAACCGCGCATGGGGGCAGGCCGATGCGGAGTCGCCCTACTTCGTTGAGGACACCGTTGAGATTACCTGTGACGAGTTGCCGCCGCCGCCGCCGCTAGCGAACTCCATGTGGAAGACCGCCGACCAGCCGAGCTACGCCGTCGGCGACTCCATCACCTACACGATTGCCTACAAACAAACGCAGGGGTCGATTGCCAACCCCTCGACTACGGCTGCAGGCTATTTCACAACTTGGCGTTTGCACAACAACGTGGCACCTGCGCAAACGCCCAACTTCACCAACCTGGGCAACAGTCCGTATCCCAATGGTGGTCGGCCTTGGCTGATGACCCATGATTATTCTCATGGCCAAAACGGCGAAGTCCGCGTTCAGATCGACCACGACAACTGGACCGATTTCGCCCTGGTCTTTCGCTACCAAAGTGGCCATCCGGCATTAACCAATTTTCAGGGTGTGATGCTTCATGCCAAGCCGGGGGTAAGCGGAAACCAAATTTTCCTGCAGGCCTACAACAACCAAACGGCGGTGCCCACGTCAATTACGACGTCCTTCCCTGCGCCGCTGGATCCCTTCACCCTGATTGTTCGCCTGAATGGCAACACGATGCAAGTTTGGGTGAACGATGCCACCGGTCCCCCACTGTACACCACTAGTGCCATCTCCGTGCTAACGCCGGGCTATGTAGGGTTGTACAACGGCCACCCTTCTGGTAGCGGAACCCAAAACGGAAATCACAGCCTTTTGAGCTGGCGCACCGAATTTGACAGTGCCTTTGATGTAGAACTCTGGGACCAAGTGCCCGGTCAAGTCACATTCGGCCGCTTCCTTCCCCAAACGGTTCCGGCTCCGAAAACCTATAACCCCACCACTAACGCCGATACGCTCTTCTGGTCGCCTTGGCCCGCGACATCAGGGGGCCGCCCCTACCCGATTCTTTATGGGGACTCGACGGGTTTCTCGTGGCGTGGGGCACAAGCCGCTTGCGCGCTGACAGTTAACACCGCCTACGCTGCCATTCACGGCTTCCCAGACGACAGCATCGGGGCCCAAGTAGTGACCACGTGCGACATCGTCACCCCTGTGACTTGGGCAGGATTCCAAATCATCGAATCACCCACGCGCCATGCGAAGCTAACTTTGCTCACAGCACAGGAGTTAAACAACTCCTACTTCCTGGTCGAGCGCAGCGAAGACCTTCAGTCCTGGGTGGCCTTGGCACAAATCCCCGGGCAAGGCACCACAAGTCAGCCAACGACCTACACCTACACGGACGGACCGCTTTCGGAGGGTGACTACTACTACCGCATCACCCAATTCGATTTCGATGGGTCAAGCGAGTCGACGCCAGTGCGCCTGCTCTCACTGAGCGGTTCCCTACAGGTCAACCTATTCCCCAACCCCTCGGAAGGTGCTGCTACACTTCAGGTGAAGGGTGCGGGCTTGTACTACGACGTAAAGGTGATGGACCTCACCGGGCGACTGGTAGAAACCCATCACCAAGTGAACACGGGCTTGCCGCTTCAACTTGGCGCGACGCTCGCCGAGGGGTCATACGTGGTCAGCGTGGACACACAGGAGGAACGCCGTGTGTTGCGCTGGGTCCGCCGCCGCTAGCAAAACTTTCTCAAGGAATGATGGGCGGATAACCACTTGGTTATCTGTTGGTGTGATTTTTATTGATGAAGATCATATACGTACTGTTGCGTATATTGTCCTTCAAGGATTACCTCTAGCCCAATGAGAAAAATAGCCATTTCATTTGCACTATTCCTGGCAATGCTGGGCGCAGTGCCCTCAGCCAATGCTTTTTTCGACCCGGTGAACTACCTGGGTGCTATTGGCCCATCGGATAACTGGACCATGGGTTGGACCGAAACCATGCCCGTCGGAAAAAAATATCCAGCACCTGATCGGGAGATCAGCGGGGAAATTTCGCAGAATACCATCCTTCACACCGGCATTACCTACCGTCTTCGTGGCACGGTCTACGTCTCGAACAACGCCACCCTCTTCATCGAACCGGGCGTGATCATTCGCTGCGACCCAAAATCGGCACTAATCATCACACGGGGTGCCAAGTTGATCGCGAAGGGCAGCGCGGGTTCGCCGATCATCTTTACTTCAGGCACTGACAACTCGGAACTCCGTACCGCGGGCAACTGGCGGGGCATCAAAATTTTGGGCGAAGCAAAAGTGGCAGGCGGCACCGACAAGATCAATGAGCCCAGTTTTCGCCCCGATCTAGTCAAGTTTGGGGGCGACAACGACGCAGACAACTCAGGCATCATGGAATATGTACGCATTGAGTTCGCCGGGCAATTGGGCACAAGTAGCTCGGTGGGACTCGCGGGACTTGGGCTCTACGGTGTCGGATCGAAAACCAGCATAGATCACATACAAGTGACTTTCTCGGCTGGTGATTCGTACCACTTCGTTGGTGGCGACATCGATGCCAAGCGGCTCTATTCGTTTGTCTGCATGGACGACGACTTCGACCTCTCGGGTGGCTTCCGCGGCCGGCTTCAATTCTGCGTGGCCCTTCGTCACGCGACACGCGCCGATGTCTCAGGCTCCTATTCCATTGAGGCACACAACGAGCCGGGCAAGGAAGATCTACAAACCCATGCGCTCTGCTCGAATTTCACACTCCTCACCTCCACGGACACAGAATCAAAGAACCTCCGCGCAGCTGTCGTAATGCACGATGGCGGGACTGTGTCATTGTTCAACTCCATCATTTCGGGCTACAAAGCTGGTCTAAGCGTCGAAGGTTATGCCTCCGCCAATCAAGTGCAAGAAGGCAAAGTCCACTTCCGCAACAACCTGCTGGTGGGCATGCACGACAAGCCGACCTTGAGTAAAGGAGGCTTCGACATCAATTCCTGGTTTGTGGAACCGAGCCTCGGGAACGTTTACCGTCCCAAGGAGGACTACTTGAATGTCTTCGAGAACAGTTTGAAGGTGCTCTACCCTGACTATACCCTTAAGGGGCAAAAATTTGTCACGTCGGACTTCAAGGTGCTCCTGGAATTGGATCCACCTGTCGAGCCCTTCTTCGACAAGACAACATTCACTGGTGGGTTCGACAGCCACGATTGGACCATTGGTTGGAGCCAGCTGGACCCCATCAACGCGAGCTACGCAAACGGAACTATCACCATCTCCAGCAATATCGGCAGCAGCACGACTTGGTCGGGCACCTACTTACTGAAAGGTGTGATACGGGTCACTGGTAACGCCGAGCTTGCCATCAAGGCGGGAACTGTGATTCGCTGCGAAGAAGGTGCGGCACTTATAATAGAGCCTGGCAGCACCATCAAAGCTGAGGGATCAGTAACCAACCCCATTGTTTTTACCTCGAACAAGCCAGCCGGAGAGCGGGCTGCGGGCGACTGGATTGGGCTGGTTATCCTTGGGAAAGGCCCCATCCTACAGGAAGGGAGCACCTCGCCAATGATCTCAGGCTATTTCAAGCAATTGCCAGCCATTGGCTTTGGCGGGAAATACCGCGAGGATTATAGCGGCGTGCTGAAGTATGTACGCATCGAGTTTGCCGGTGGTGGATCGGGTGCAGAAGATGGTGCCGGCCTGCTATTGGCTGGGGTCAGCAACATGGTCATGGATTACCTCCAAGTCAGCCAGTCAAAAAGCGATGGCTTCTCGTTCGTGGGCGGTCATTCGAACGCCAAACACTTGTTCAGCTATCATAATACCGACGATGACTTGTCGATGAATGCAGGCTACTTCGGAAACCTGCAATACGGACTGCTCTGGCGCGAGCCAAAAATGGCCGCACTCAACGGAGCCAATGGCATTGAGGCACGGGGCTGCGCACGGACGAGAGGATGTGTGGTGAAAGAGGTGCCGACGATTGAGCATTTCACCATCATTGGGCCCAACCGCAGCGATGTATTGCACTACAACCATAACTTCAAATCAGCCATTAGCCTGAGCAACAACACAGCCATCGAGCTGCACAACAGCATCATTGCCGCCTACCCCGCAGGGCTGACCATCGAGTCGCCAGACCTTCACTTCTACGCCGCCAGCAACATCCTTGACATGCGCGACAACCTGATCGCCGGCTGTAAGAAGAACTTCCTGGTCGACAAGCAGGACCTTTCGCTCAAATGGTTCAACTACCTGGACTCAAAGCAAAACCAGGTACTAGGTACCGACACAGACCTAAAGCTGGGCACCTCACTGATCGGCGAGATGAAATTCCTACCCGAGCGTGGTTCGCCTGCTCTGAAGTAGCAGCTCACACTTTTGACTCTCGCTTTTGTGGTGGCGCGATCTTCATCGCGCCACACAATTGCACTTCTCTTCTCCTCCCCTGGTTTTTTTCAGATAGACTGGCGGGACCCCTGGGGTAGAGTCGCGCCAGTCTCGCTCGCACAAACTTCTACCAAGACATGAAAAAGCCCAGGCTCTAATCGAACCTGGGCTTTGACTTTTGTCAGACATTAATTGCCCACCTGCTGTTATCGGCTTACTCAGATGTGAGCAGCGACTGGGGCTTCAAGGTGTAGTTCGGGTAAGTCGAGTGGAATGGATCACGGAACAATTCGCTGGCCGTGGTCTCGTTAAGGTTCAGGTTCCGAAAGTTCGAATTATAGAAGTACTTGATGATCTTCTCCGTCTCGCTTTTCGCACGGATTGTGTTCTCGTAGGGGCAATTGAAGAGGCACCCAAAGAACTTTGCCTTCCCACTCACCACTTCTTCCAACGGTTTGTCTGCCTTCAATTCAACTCCAACGCTGAAGCCCGAAACCACCGTATTGCTTACGCTGATGAGTGCATCATTGCCCACGTTGATTGCCTCGCGCGACAACATGATCTGCGCAGGGTTCTTGGCTGTGTTCACGAAGGTGAAGTGATCCAAAGTCACACTAGTGCGGTACCGACGAGTTGGATCAATGCCACTGACTTCCTTATAACTGTCGATCTCCACGCAACGCGAACCCGAGAAGTCTGAAATCAAGGGATGACGAATCGCCAAGCCGTAGGTCAATTGACCTTCATAGCCCATCGTAAAGTCGAAGTCATCGTCTTTTCCGCGGAACGAGATCAGGTGCTCGGCACCCACCGAACCACCGTACCACTCAAAGCTGTCGTCATTCGAATAGCTCACTTGAACGTAGTCCAAAACAGTCTTCGAACCGACACCTCCTAGAGACAAGCCATTGAGCTCGTTCTCGCCATCAATCTTGCGACCAGGGAATTCGATGCGCACGTACTTTAGGACACCCGAATTATCGAGGTCGTTACTCCCACCATAGATGCCATACTCAGGGCGGAAGTTCCCAACCACCTGTGCCATGCCACCGATCTTATTGATACTCGCGTTACCGAGGAGGACCACGCCACCCCAGTCACCCGGGTTGCGGGCACCTGCGGCCTTGTTCGAAGTAAAGATGATGGGCTCGGTTACGGTGCCTTCGGCCATGATCTTCCCTCCACGGGTCACCACCAACGCACCCACCGTCGACTCGTCGCCGCGGATGATGGTGCCCGGCTCGATGGTCAGCACAGCACCCGGTGCCACGTATACCGTCCCTTGCAATAAGTAGGTATTCATGCGCGTCCAGGTGGTCGCTTTGTCGATCACACCACTCACCGTCACGTTCGTGGTCGGGTAGTCTTGATCGCCAGGCTTGAAGTTGGTCCAGATGCGCGTCCAGTCGCTGGACTCAATGGCGCCGGGTGTCTGGGCACGCAACGCTCCGGGCAACAGTAGGCCTGCCAGCAGCGCGGTAAGTAGAATACGTGAAGTTTTCATGTCAGTAGTGGTTTTGGCGGATGCCGGTGAGGATCTACATGGAGTTGCCGAGCATCGCTCGCTTGATCACGTCGTCAAAATAAAGGATGGCCCAAATGATGTCGGTCTTGTCCGCGTAGGGAATCAACAAGTCGATCATTTGGTCAACGTCTTCGTGGAGGTCTTCCATGTCCTCCAATTCTTTGCTCAGCAAGTTGACGTTGTCTTTCGTCGCTGGAATGCCAATGTCGTCGTAGGTCGCCCCGGGCTGAGAGGTCAGCGCCACAAAAGGGATGATGCGATAAACCGTGTAGACACGGCCTTTGTAGATGTTCACCAAGTCGGCTTTCGACAGGGCATCAAGTTCGCCCTTGGTATAGAAGCGATCGATGGCCGCATCCTTGCTGACCAGTGGGGGGAGACTGCTTTGCGCCTTGGCGCTGGAGAGGGCGGCAAGGGTGAGGCAAGCGCCTAGCACAGATGCACGAAGGAAGTGTTTCATGGGAACAACTGGTAAGAAGTACTACCAGTTAATATACCCGCTTTGCCAAAGGCATCGAAACACTTACCGTAAAATTTACAACACCAAACTGTTAATTCCTGAAATAGGGAAGCATTGGGTTGAAATAGTCCCATAGTTACCCTTCCACACATGTAAAGATCGCTGAGAGAATGCGCCAGCTAACCCCTTGGGATGGATGTCGTTGGGCTACTGACTGGCGCGAAGCAACGCGGCTGAATCGTTGTCGGCACCGTAGAGGACCTCTACAAAATGCAAATCACGCTCGGGCTCGTTTTTGCGAATCTCTTCGAGGCGATCCAAATAGCTGCGGCGAGCCAAGTCGGCTTCCTCCGATGTGTCGTAGCCTTCCTTGCTCCCATCGGGCGCGATCAGGAAGGAATGATAGTCGTTGATGAAGCTGCTCACCAACGGCGAAACCAGAAACCCTTTGATGCGCACCGAAAGCGACTGGTCAAAATGAGTCAGGGTTTCCTTGTGGAGCTTCTCCAGGAATTTCTTGTCCTGGGCGGTGACGACAATGGCGTGATGGCGAATGTTTCGCATGCCTCAAAGGTATAACTCCCGGTGAATCCACAGCCAAACGCACCGAACGCTATCGGTGGCTAGTGTGACTTTTCAAATGGCTTATCATCAGCATTGCATCGAAAAAGCTGGGTGCCCTCAGGCATGCGCTGATAACCACCATTTCCGAAAAGTACAATCTATTTCCTTCTATCAGACTATTTTAAGCCATCGTATTCGTTTTATTCAACAAATTAGCCCTGATTTCTTGCGAGCTGAGCGGACTCCGCGTAACTTCTCAGCCACAGATCCCCTCTCATTGCCTTGGGGTTTCTTGTAGAATTCATAGATCATGCTTCACATCAAAGCCATCATCCGACCCGAACGCTTCGAGGCAGTCCGCGACGCGCTACACGGAATCGGCGTTGAGTTCTTCACATACTCAGATGTGGCGGGTGTGACCTATCAACAGGAGCAGAAATACGCGTACCGCGGTCGGGCGGTCTACGATTCGGGCAGCAGCACGCGACGCGTCGTCGAGCTCGTGGTACCCGAAATCGATGCGCCCGAAGCCATCGCCACCATCAAAGACGCCGCAAACACCGGCATGGCGGGCGACGGCAAAATCTTCGTTTGGAATGTCGACCAGTCCATTCGAATCAGTCAATAACAACCACTTCACGACTTAACACCCTCCCATGGAACCCGAAGTCCTTGACTCCCTGCTCCAGAGCTATCAAGCCCAACAACTGGTCATGCTCGACTCGCTCAATGCGATGAGCGGCCAATTGGCCTCCACCCAAGCCAACCTCGACTCGCTGCAAGTAAGCGTGGCAGCGAACAGCAGTGGTTCCTCGGAAAGCTTCTTTACCACCAGCAATGTCTGGATGCTGGTCTCCACCTTCCTGGTGTTCATCATGCACTTGGGCTTCGCCACGCTGGAAGCAGGCTTGATCCGCGCCAAGAACACCACCAACATCCTCTTCAAGAACACGCTGATTCCTTGTGTCAGTTTGTTGACCTATGCGCTGTGCGGGTTCGGACTCATGTACCCGGATTTCAGCGACTCGACCAACATGGTCTTTGACTTTGCTGGTTGGGGCATTCCCTTGCCTGAAGGGGGCGAAACGTCGGCCTATGCCGACGGCTATACCTATTGGACCGACTTCCTGTTCCAGGGCATGTTTGCTGCAACGGCTGCAACCATTGTCTCGGGTGCCGTTGCCGAGCGCGTCAAGCTAATCAGCTTCCTGATCTTCACGGTGTTGTTCGTAACCGTTGCTTACCCGATCATCGGAAGCTGGACCTGGGGCGGCGGCTGGCTGGCCACTAACATTGGCTTCAAAGACTTTGCGGGCTCGACTCTAGTCCACTCAGTAGGCGGCTGGGGTGCCTTGGCTGGTGCCATCCTTCTGGGCCCACGAATCGGGAAATTCGTCAATGGTCAGATCAAGCCCATTCCCGGTCATAACATGACCCTCGTAGTCATTGGCGCAATGCTGCTGTGGCTGGGTTGGTTCGGCTTTAACGGCGGCTCGGTACTCGATGCCTCGCCTGGCAACATCTCGCGGGTCTTGGTGACCACATGCCTCGCTGCCGCAGCGGGTGGTTTCGCTGCCTCCATGACCATCTTCGCCATCAGCCGCCTGTTCGACCTGAGCATGACCTGTAACGGCATCTTGGCTGGTCTTGTGGCCATCACAGCTGGTGCCGATGTCATGTCGCCCGGCGACTCGGTGATCATTGGCATCATCGCAGGGATCTTGGTTGTGCTATCCGTCCTGATGTTCGAACGCCTTCGGTTGGACGATCCAGTCGGTGCCTGCTCGGTTCATTTGGTGAACGGCATCTGGGGTACCTTGGCAGTCGGCCTTTTGGGTGACATGGCCAGCGGCGATCAAGTGGTCGCACAACTCATCGGCATTGGTGCCTCGGGGCTTGCTGCCTTTGCGTTCGCTTTCATTGTGTTTATTCTCCTGAAAGTAACGATCGGCATCCGCGTTGAGCGAGAAATCGAACAAGCGGGTCTCGACATCCCCGAACACGGCGCAAGCTGTTACTCATTCGTCACGAAGTAGGTTGGTTGGTCGCTTCGGACGAAACAAGGGACCCCGTCTAAAGACGGGGTTCTTTTTTTGTGCCTACTGAGCCAAGATCAAGGCGGCCGGAGCAGAGCCCCTTCCATTCTGGGTCATCATTTGTATTCGGAAAAGGAAAGCCTCCCCCGCCCCTGTCATCTCAACCAGAGCACGGATAGGACTACCACAGTAGAGGTAGAGTCTAGGCAGGTAAAGGCAAAGACAAGAGTACCTGTTTTCGGTACGCGAGGAAGGGTGTTCCAGCCTTGGGGTGCTGGCTGGAAACTCTGCTAGTCGATCTTGGGGATCGTCGTGAAATGATACTCCGGCGCACGGAACGCATCGAGCAATCGCCGTGCGTGGTCGATCTGTTCGAGCGTCTCGGCCTCATCAAGCAGGTTGGGGCGTCGGTACAGGAACATCACATCGCCTCGCACCTCGACGTTATAGCCCCGGTTGCGCTCGAAAAACAAAATGACCCGTTCCTTAAAGAAGGCGCGAATGGCCGCTTGATCCGGCCCACGCAGCAAGTAGTAGTACGAGAAGTTCGGGAAGCGTTCAAAATCGATGTCCTTCTCCTCTCCTCGATCAATGATTGAGTCGATGAAGCTCTCGCGCTCAAGGCTAAAGGCTGGTACTTGCAAGCCCGTCAGCCGTACCCATACTGCCGTCATGGCAAAGGCTTTGTAGGTCACCCCTGCGCCTTGCTCGACTTGCAGGTCCACCGACTGAATCTCGCAGTCGTTGTGGGTGAGACGAATCACGTTCTGCTCATAGGCCAACGAACGGTGGCGGGCATACGCCAACTGTTCGTACTTCGACATGTTGGTCATCCGCCGAGGATCAAATTGGAAGCCCTCGCGTTCAGCCAACTCGGAAAGGGCCGTTCGGCGGGGGCTCTCCTCGTCTTCGAGCGAGACCAGCCGACGAGCCGCCAACGGGTGATCGGAAAGGTGGGCGTGGTAATCCAGGCCATCCAAGGCCAGTTGTCCTCCGCTTGCTCGAATGCGGTATTCGAGATGTGAGAGGGTCTCCATAAAGGAGTGATCCACAACACGCGACCTCTCGAAGTTGAAGGTCACGTTGGCCCCCGCAGGCAAGGCAGCAACGGTCCGGCTCAACGCATAGCCGTGAGTAAACAAGGCAGCATCCTGGGTTTTTACCTCGATGTTCTCCGCGTCGTGCTCCACCACCTCCAAGTCCGAGCGGAAAATGCTCGATAGCTTCACCCCGAAGAACAAGTGAACGATGATCTCCAGGGCCAACCCCACCAGAAGACCGAAGATGATTCCCAGGTTGAGAATGGCCACCAGTGTGCCCACGAATACAAAAAGCTGCTCGGGCCCAACCTTCCAAGTTCGGAAGAAGACCCGTGGAGTAATCAAGCGATAGCCTGCATAAATCAAGAGGGCCGCCAGCGCTGCACTGGGTACTTTGCCCAACCAAGGCCCAGCCACCGCGATGCCGACGATCAGGAAGATGCCGTGATAGAAGTTCGACCAGCGCGTTTTCGCGCCGTTGTTCACGTTGATCAAGCTGCGCTTTGAGGCAGAAATCATCGACAAGCCACCCAGCATGCCGCTGATCACGTTGCCAACACCGATCGCCAATAAGTCCCGGCTCAGGTTCGAGCGGCGGTGGTAGGGATCGACCGCGTCAATGGCCTTGGCACTTAGCAGCGACTCGAGGCTGCCAATAAAGGTGAACAACAACACGTACTCCCACCCCGAGAAGGACTTAAGAATTGAAAAATTGGGCATCAGGAAGTGCCAGCCGAGATTTTCAGGAATGTCCACGGTATAAGGGGGGTGCCCCACCCCCATTAGGATCGCCATCGGAATGGCAACAAGAACAACCACCAAGGCCCCAGGGATCTTTTGCAGAATCCGCGATTTGATCTGATCGAAGATCACCAGCAAAACCAAGCTGACCAACGAAATCAGCAGCACATTGGGTTCCACATTGTTGATCAAGCCAGGAAGGCTTTGCAGGGTGGTGAGTAGGTCGCCTGTCCCCGTCCCCTCGCCCAAGGCAACGGGCAATTGCTGCACCACAACACGCACACCCAGTGCTGCCAACAGGCCCTGAATTGCAGCGGCTGGAAAGAAGTCGCCCAAGGCGCCGGCACGCAGCAAGCCAAGCAAAATCTGAAATCCTCCTGAGACCACAACGACCGCCAACAAGGCGAGGTAACCCGCCATCAGATTGCCTTCTTGAGAGAATGTCACAACACAGGCCAGTGCCACTGCACTCAACCCAGCGGGCGCGCCTTTAATGGTTAGGAAGCCCCCACCGAGCCAAGGCATGATGAGCGCGCCGACAATCGAGGCCACAAATGCGGCCATAACTGGCACTCCGCTGGCCCCAGCAATGGCCATCGCCATCGGCAAAGCCACCAGAAAGACAACAAAGCCCGCCGAAAAGTCGGAAAGGAAATGACGTTTGAGCCCTTCAGGCCCTTCTTCGGGGACCAGTTGGTCGCCTTGCGTGTCGAATGCGTTCAAGATGCGTGAATCGAGATTCGAATGTTACCCGAAGGTAAACAGGAGCCTTGATCGAATCAACGAACACCCTGATTTACAGCCCAAAAAGAGTGGTCTCTCTTAGAATAAGTCAATTCAAACGAAAACACCCCCTCGATTAGGAGGGGGTGTTTTGTGTGGAGGTAGCGAGCGGATTCGAACCGCTGTACGAGGTTTTGCAGACCTCTGCCTAGCCACTCGGC
>CAYGKP010000002.1:0-38283 GCA_964350605.1 uncultured Cytophagales bacterium | reverse complement strand
TGGGGGAACTGCCACGCGATTTGCATGGCGAACAGCAACCAAGCAGTGGGCGCCAAATGTCCTGCTCCCGCTGCATAGCCAATCAAAAGCGGCAACGCACCCGGAATCGCGCCGACATACACCGCCAACACCCCGACCCGCTTGGCAGGCGTGTAAGCAAAGGCATAGATCCAAAGGGAGAGGAGCGCCAAGCAGCCCGAAAGCAATCCAAAGCGCGAAATGAGCATCAAAACCCCCACCGAGCCGCAAATGAGGGCATAAACCATGACCTCGGCAGCTTGAAGTTTCCCGCTGGGCAACGGGCGCGACTGGGTCCGGCGCATTTGCGCATCCCAGCGAACCTCTAAAATCTGGTTGATGGCGTTTGCCGAAGCGGTCACCAAGGCCGCCGCGATGAGGACCAACACCATTTCCCCGGCCCGCACCGCCTGTGTCGAGCCGACCGCATAGGCAATACCCCCCGAAAAGAGCACCAAGCTGGTCAACCGCGGCTTGGCCAGTTGGAAATAGCACCGCAAGCGGTGGAGCAGCGAAATCGGTGTTGTCAATGTGGTTGGGCTACCGTTCATCGGGTTTGGGGAGCAGTACGCCCCCGCCGGGGCCGCAAAGTTAGCCACAACTGCCATTGCACCCCAAGTAATACCGCCGCCAACAGCAAATGCAGTGGCTGCACAAAGCGCGGAAGGCCCAAGTAGCTGAGAATGACACCCAACAGGATGGTCACCAACAAGCCAACAGCAAGTAGCTTGGCCCATTTGGCGATGCCCGGGTGATCCTTGACCAGTGGTCGGAGTTGATAGAGAAACCAGCCATTGACCAGCAAGACAAGAATCGAAAAGCTGCGGTGGATGTAAAACGGCAGGCCCAATTGATCCACCCATCCCCCACGGCCTTGGTGGTTGTACTGCGCCGCAAAGCGATCCACCTGCTCGCGGACCTGAGTGCCCAAAATGATCTGAACCAGCATCAGAGCGATGCCGAGCAACAAGACCCAACGCAACCCGAGAGGCAGCGTAAGGGCTGGTTCCTTCGGCTTAATCGGCTGAACCGCGTAGATCAGCAGACAAACAATCACCAAAGCCACGACCATGTGGACGGTAATCATACCCGGCAAAAGGTTGGTCGAGACGACCAAACTGCCGAGCCAACCTTGAAATACCACCAAAATGAACGCCGTGAGCGACGCCCAAAAGGGCCGCCAACTTTCCTTTCGAAGACGGAAGCTGGTGAGCAGTGTGGCCGCAATCAGCAGCCCGACTACTACACCCACTAGGCGGTTGCCGTACTCGACCCAGGCCTTCGTGAAGTTGAATTTCGTCTCGCTGTATTGGTCGAAGCCCTCCTCGGTCATCAAGGTTGATAGACCTAAACCCTCCATAACGCCATACATGCGCTCGTTCTTCAGGCGGCGAGACTCGACAAACTGCTCGGCGTAGTCCGATGGCAACTCGGATTCGCTCGAGGGTGGCAACCAGGCACCAAAACACTTGGGCCAATCCGGGCATCCCATCCCCGCCCCCAGGCTCCTGACAATCGCCCCAACGGCGATCAGCAAGAAGACAGCGACGACGGTGGCGCGCCCCACACGATAGAAAGACAATCTGCTCATGAACAGCGAACCCCGCTGGAGCGGGGTTCGTGAGTGTGTTAGGCTTGAGACAACTCCCGTTTTCGGGCCTCAACCAATTCCTGCTCGTGCGGCAGGTTCGACTCAGGGGTGTCCTCCAAAGGAATGTGTTGCATGATGAAGTCATCCTTCGCACCTGGCTTACTGAAGTCGTAGGGCCAGCGGTGTACCTCAGGGATGGCACCCGGCCAGTTGCCGTGTCCCGGCAAACGTGGGGTGGTCCACTCAAGGGTAGTTGCACGCCAAGGGTTCTCTGGGGCCTTGCGACCTTTAAAGATGCTGTAGAAGAAGTTAAAGGCAAAGATGATCTGGGCCGAGAAGGTCAGGATCGCAGCGATCGAGATGAATGTGTTCACATCCGCCAGGATGTTGAACGTATCAAAGTTCGTGAACGAGTAGTAGCGACGGGGGAAGCCTGCGACCCCGAGGTAGTGCATTGGGAAGAAGACCAGATATACACCCAGGAAGGTCAGCCAGAAGTGAAGCACGCCCAAGCGTGAGTCCATCATGCGGCCAAACATCTTGGGGAACCAGTGGTAAATGCCCGCCATCATGCCGAAGAACGCCGAAGCACCCATCACCAAGTGGAAGTGAGCTACAACGAAGTAGGTATCGTGGAGCTGAATGTCAATCGCCGAGTTACCCAGAGCAATCCCCGTCACACCACCCGAGATGAACAGCGAGACCAGACCAATCGAGAAGAGCATCGCCGGAGTAAAGACGATGTCGCCCTTCCACAAGGTTGTGATATAGTTAAAGGCTTTAACCGCCGAAGGCACGGCAATGATCAAAGTCAAAAACATGAAGACCGAGCCAAGGAACGGGTTCATCCCAGTCACGAACATGTGGTGGGCCCATACGATGAACGAGAGGAAACCAATGCCGAGCATCGAACCAATCATGGCGCGGTAGCCAAAGATTGGCTTGCGTGCGTTGGTCGCAATGACCTCTGAGGTAATCCCCAGCGCAGGCAGGATGATGATGTACACCTCCGGGTGACCAAGGAACCAGAACAAATGCTGGAAGAGCAGCGGGCTACCCCCCACGTTCGGGAGGGCTTCCCCACCGATGTAGATTTCAGAGAGGTAGAAGCTGGTGCCAAAGTGTCGGTCAAAGATCAGCAGCAACGCAGCCGAGAACAGCACGGGAAAGGAGAGTAAGCCCAGAATCGCCGTGATGAAGAAGGCCCAGATAGTTAGCGGCATCCGCGAGAAGGACATGCCCTTCGTGCGCAAGTTGATGACCGTCGAGATGTAGTTGATCCCCCCAAGCAATGTGGAGGCAATGAACAAGGCCATCGAGATGAGCCAATAGGTCATACCAGCTCCAGAACCACTGACCGCTTCCGGTAAGGCACTGAGCGGTGGATAGATGACCCATCCCCCACTGGCAGGCCCTGTTTCCAGGAACAGTGAGTAGAACATCACCACACCAGCCGCAAAGAAGAACCAGTACGAGAGCATGTTCATGAACCCAGAGGCCATGTCGCGCGCACCGATTTGCAGCGGGATCAGGAAGTTCGAGAAGGTGCCCGACAGTCCGGCCGTAAGCACGAAGAAGACCATGATGGTCCCGTGCATGGTGACCAACGCGAGGTAAAACTCTTGGTCGAGTTTGTTGTCAGCAGTAATCCAATCACCCAGCAAGGGCTTTAGAAAGCCCAGATCGGCTTCGGGAAAACCAAGTTGGAGGCGGAAGATGACTGAGAACAAGCCACCGATGAACGCCCAGAAAATCCCCGTGATTAGGAATTGCTTGGCGATCGTCTTGTGATCCATCGAGAAGATGTACTTCTCGACGAAACTTTGCGAGTGGTGCTCGTCGTGCCCGTGATCGTCGGTGTGGACGTCAGCGTGGGTGTCGATTGCGGCTGCGTTTGCCATCAGGCGAATGCGTTATGTGGTAGCCTAATTACTTGACCAGCAGCGCCACTTCTGGCGATGCCGTCGTATCGGTTGGTGCTGCTGCAGGTTCGGTCGTGCCGCCCTGCGGATAGCGTTTGAGGAAGCGTTCGAGTTTTTCGGGGTCCAAAGTCTCTTCGGCTAAGCTGCGGGAGATCTTGGCAAAACTGGCTGCATCCTGCGACGCATACCACTCGTTGTACTCCTCTTCGCTTTCCACAACAATGATCAGGCGCATGGAGTTGTGACCACGGCCACAAATTTCCGCACATGCCAACTCGTAGTTGAACTCTTCGTTGCCCAATTGCTCGCGCATCTCGGCAGTCGTTACTGTCGGCTTGAAGAAGAACTTGGTGGGCATTCCAGGCACCGCATCCATCTTCACACGGAAGTGCGGTGCGTAGACACTGTGCAACACATCACGTGCACGTATCTGGAACAAGACGGTTTTTCCAACAGGCAAGTGAATCTCTGGCGGCATGAAGTCGTCCCAAGACGCTTCGTTGTTAACGTCCAAGCCAAACTCATTTGTCCCACCAATAAGGCGGAAATCATGTTCGCCAAGCTCTTGGTCGGCACCCGGGTAGCGGACCTGCCACGCAAATTGCTTACCCATGACCTCCAACTTCACGTCGTAGGCTTGATCTGGATCAGTAATCCCAGTCCAAACTTTCCAACCCGAAACGACCAGGAAGGTCAATACGATGGCCGGAACAATGGTCCAAGCCGTCTCAAGGCGTTGGTTCTCCGGGAAGAAGCGGGCCTTCTGCCCTTTGCGACGCTGGTAACGCCAGGCAAAGTACATCAGCAGGATGTTTGTCAGGATGCAAGCCACACTAATGATGACCATGGTGTTGTTGAACAACTTATCGGTCTTCACTCCATGCTCACTTGCGACTGGCAAGGTGTAATCAAGTGCGTAAGTATAGTAAAGGAACGCCAGCGTGCCAGCTACGATGAACGCCAAGCACAAGAAGGCATTCAGTTTATTGAGCCCATTGCCGCCGGCGGGGTCCTTGTCGGTTCCGCGAAGCACAGCCATGAGCGACTGGACACGGAACAAGAGAACAAAGGTCAGCCCCAAAAGCAGGACGGCTACAATGACGAGCGTGTTGACCATGACTTAATGAAACGATTGATGTTCAGTTGCTATTCTTAACCACCGACTAGTAGTGGTGGTTGAGACTTTCGGGCAACATTGGGTGATTTTTTTGATACAGAGGGGCTTTGGCCAGTGCCCAGAGTGTGACGGCGACAAAAATCGAACCGTAGACGATGAACATGCCCAGCTCCAAAAAGAGCGAACCGAGATCAAGACCGCCGTTGTCCATCAGGACACCTGGGCGTACCATGAGGTAGAAGTCGAGCCAGTGACCGATCAGAAGTCCGACCGCTGCAACTTTCAATAGGGTCTGCGAACGTTTCGAATCCGGACCCATGATAAAGAAGAATGGGAAGGCGAAGTTGATCAGCAGATTGATGACAAAGATCGGCGCGTACACCCCGCCGTTGTTCAAAAGGCGCTCGACGAACCAAACCGATTCCTCGGGGATGTTCGCGTACCAAATCAGGATGAACTGCGAGAACCAGATGTAAGTCCAGAAAATCGAGAAGGCGAACAGGAACTTGCCCAAATCGTGGAGATGATTCGCATTGACGTGCTTGAGGTAGCCCGCCTCTTTCAGCTTGATAACAAACAAGGTGAGTGCCGCCAGGCCCGTCACAAACCAGCTCGCGAAGACATACCACCCAAACATGGTCGAGAACCAGTGGGTGTCGATCGACATGATCCAGTCCCAAGCCGAAGTCGAGCTGGTCACCGCGAAAATCACCAAGAAGATCGCCGAGTAGCGCATCATCTTGCGGAAGTGCTTCTCGCCACCTTCGATGTCCTCTTTCAACGAGAGCTTCTTGAGTAAGTAGAACATCCCAATCCACAGCACGAAGTAGGACACCATGCGCGCGATGAAGAAGATGTGCCCATCCGCAGGTGTTCCCAGGTACCACGCCTTGCCCGCAATCAGGTAGTCGTAGTCGGGGCTCGCCTCGTCGTATAGCGAAGCATGCGTCCAGTGGAAGATGTCGTGGTTGACCAAGAAGTAGGAAGCGACCAGGATGATGCCAAACGGCAACAGGGCGTGGCCCATCGCTTGCAATACCCGGTTGAGCACCACGTGCCAACCTGCCCATGCCACATAGTTGACCGCGAAAAAGAAGATTGCGATCAGCGCCATGCCGACGAAGAATACGTTGTTATGCCAGATGTTCGCGAAGACGCGCTTGCTCCAGTGGTAACCGTGCCCCTCTCCGTGGCCTTCCGCGTGAGCCTCCTCACCATGAGCGGCTTCGGCGGCATGCGCATCGGTGTGGGTTTCAGTGGCAGCTGGCGCTTCGCCGTGTGCCTCGTGCACTGGCTCGGCATCCGCCAACAAGGTTGCCTCAGTAGCGGCCGCATGCCCTTCGCCGTGGTGGGCGTCCTTCTTGGCAAACCACCCTTGGCTCAAGCCAAAAATGCCCACAGCCATCAGCACCGCACCAATGATCAAGTATTTGACAATCCCGCGTTTGGCACTCGTGCCAAAGACGTATTGTTCGTTTTCGAAATGTACCCCTGCTGCCATGGTTGCTTATTGGAGGTCGGCGGAAAGCTTTTGTACGTAGTTGGCAATCAACCAACGCTGCTCGGGTGAAACCTGCGAGGCATGCGCCATCATGCGATTTTTCCCGTGCGTGATGACGTGGTAAATGTGCCCATCGCCTTTTCCATAAATGGCTGCGTAATTGGTCACACCACCGAATTTTTCACCCACAAGACCGTTGCCCTCACCTTTTTCGCCGTGGCAATGGGTGCAGTAGCGGCTGTAGTAGAGTTTGCCCTTCGCGAGCCACGCTTCGCTTTCGGCGGTCATCACTTTCGAGGAATCCTCGGCCAACTCGTACTTCAACTCGAAGGGGTTTTTCAGCAAGCTATCAGCCGCGCCGTACGCATCCGGCGCCAAGCTGCGAGCCACCACATCGTCGTAGTAGAAGCCCTTGCGACCGGTCGGGATCGTTCCCGCAACCGGCGTGCGGAAGTTCATCCCGTACTCGTTGTACGGAATGGTGTTGTAAAACTCACCACGACGGCCAAACGGCGTCTCGATCTCCCCTTTCCAGTACGAAGAACCAGCCATCGTATCGGTGACTTGGGTCAACGGCTCGTAGGGAATCGAGTGATACATCTGGGGCGCGTACTCCACACCCGTGCTTTTGGTCGTCGACTCCTCGTCGGCGCGCTGCGTGTAGTCGTAGCACGAGCTGAGGAGCCCCATCGTTGCCACAGCCAGAAGGACGGTAAGTCCCGGGCGGTTTCTCCTGCGATCTGTCATCTGTGCGCTCATCCGACTAGTTCTCAAAGACTTTCTTGTTTACCTCTTCGGCACCAACCTCTTTCAAGATGGCTTCGATTTCAGCCTCGCTGGTCTCGTTGAGGTCCAGGTCGATGGCCATTATGTGTTTGTCGTCGGTCGAACGCTTGTCGAAGATCCGAGGCTTCGCGTGCGGCTTCAAATCCGAGATGATGAAGAAGGTGCCCACCATGCCGAACGCCGTCAACAGAACTGCGAATTCGAAGGTGATGGGCACAAAGTCAGGCACTGGGAAGTAGGGCTTGCCACCCACGATCATCTTCCAGTCCATGGTGTACATCCAAGTCTGAGTTGCCAGGGCAATCGACATGCCTGCCATGGCGAACAAGAAAGCCACGATCGGCAAGCGCGAACGCTTGTAGCCCAACACGTCTTCCAGCCCATGGACAGGAAATGGCGAGTAGCACTCATGAATTTTCACGCCTTTGCCACGGACACCTTTCACTGCGCTAAGCAGCACTTCTTCGTCACCGAAGACCCCAAGCAGATAGTTTTTTCCGGCTTCCATACTAGCGTTTCTCCGAAGACGATTTCACGATGCTTTTGACCTCCGCCATGTTCACCACAGGGAAGAACTTGGCAAACAGGAAGAAGAGGGTAAAGAACAACCCGAAGGTGAAGACATACACCCCAATGTCAATGGCCGTTGGCGAGAACATGGCCCAGCTGGAGGGGATGTAATCGCGGTGCAGCGAAGTGACGATGATCACGAAGCGCTCGAACCACATGCCGATGTTCACCACAATCGAGAGGATGAAGGTCGCAGTGATTGAAGAACGAATCTTCTTGATCCAGAACAGTTGCGGGCTGATCACGTTGCAAGTCATCATCGACCAGTAGGCCCACCAATAGGGACCTGACATGCGGTTGATGAAGGCATAGCGTTCGTATTCTACCCCAGAATACCAGGCGATGAAGAACTCGGTGATGTACGCGATACCAACGATCGAACCCGTGGCCATGATGACCTTGTTCATCGACTGGATGTGCGCCATCGTGATGTAATCCTTCAGCTTGAAGATGTGGCGGGTGATCAGCATCAGGGTGTGCACCATGGCAAACCCAGAGAAGATCGCACCAGCAACAAAGTAGGGCGGGAAGATGGTGGTGTGCCAACCGGGAATCACCGAGGTCGCAAAGTCAAACGATACAATGGTGTGTACCGAGAGTACCAGCGGCGTAGCGACACCCGCTAGGACTTTCGAAACAGCTTCGTAACGCTGCCAAGTGCGAGCTGCGCCGTCCCAACCGAAGCTGAGTGCGCCGTAGAACCCACGACCCAGCTTGTGGGTCGCACGGTCGCGGATGGTTGCAAAGTCAGGAATCAGCCCCACGTACCAGAAGACCAACGAGACCAGAAAATAGGTCGAGATCGCAAATACGTCCCAGAGCAGGGGCGAGTTAAAGTTCACCCACAGTTCCCCGAAGGTGTTGGGGAATGGAAGTGCCCAATAGGCACCGAGCCAAGGACGGCCCATGTGCATAACAGGGAATAGAAGTGCACAGATGACCGCGAAGATCGTCATCGCCTCTGCCGCGCGGTTGATGCCCATGCGCCACTTCTGACGGAACAGCAGCAAGACCGCTGAGATCAGCGTACCCGCGTGACCAATACCGACCCACCACACGAAGTTGGTGATGTCCCAGGCCCAACCGACTGTTTTGTTCAGGCCCCACTCCCCGATCCCGAAGAACAGGGTACGGTAGACCGAGTAACCACCGAAGGCCAGCAAAGCCACCGAGCCACCAAAGGCCAGCAGCCAGCGCATCGAAGGCACCGCCTCCACATGGCGTGCCACATCATCGGTTACATCCTTAACCGTTTTTCCACCGGTGATCAGTGGCGGGCGTACTGTCGAAACGACCTCCATGTCTTATGCGTCTAGGTTGCGGATCTTGGTGAGGTAGTTCACGTTCGGTGCCACGTTGATCTCTTCGAGGACGTGGTACGCGCGTTTCTCTTGCTCTTCGGCAAGAGCCTTGCTGATGGCCGACTCCTTGTCGTTCATGTCTCCGAAGAGGATGGCCGAAGTTGGGCAGGCGCTCTGGCACGCGGTCTTGATTTCGCCATCCTTCGGACGACGACCGTCGATTTTCGCTTGAAGTTTGCCGTACTGAATGCGCTGTACGCACATCGAGCATTTCTCCATCACCCCACGGGCACGGACCGTTACGTCCGGGTTGAGCACCATGCGAGTGAGCGGGTGGCTCATCGCGTAGTTGACGGTGCCGAACTCGCGGTCTTCGTTCTGGTTGCCAGGGTAGCTGAACCAGTTGAAGCGGCGCACTTTGTAGGGGCAGTTGTTCGCGCAGTAACGGGTACCGATGCAACGGTTGTAGGTCATCTGGTTGAGACCCTCGGTACTGTGCGTTGTGGCCAGAACCGGGCAAACCGTTTCGCAAGGTGCGTGGTTGCAGTGCTGGCACATCATCGGCTGGAAGGTCACCTTCGGGTTCTCCGCAGGTTGCTCCATTTCCGACAGGTAGCTGAACTGGCCGATGCCTTGTTTCTCGGCGTACTTCTCAGCCGTTAGTGGCTTGCCGGTTTTCTTATTCAAGAGACCCGCCTCGCCGGCTTCCTCCTCGATGCCCGAAGAGTAGTAACGGTCGATGCGCATCCACTGCATGTCTCGCGAACGAAGTACCTCGTCCTTCCCGACAACCGGAATGTTGTTCTCCGCTTGGCAGCTGATGGTACACGTTCCGCAACCCGTGCACGAGTTCAGGTCGATGACCAAGCCCCAGTGGTGGTTGTAGTGGACGTGTGTGTCCTTTGTCTGTGGTGCCCACAGGTCGACCTCGCCCGGCTTCACCTTCCCTTTCGAGGTGGCGATTTTCGGGTGATAGCGACCTGCGCCAGCATCTTTCTTGTACTCGCTGAGCTTCGCCTCCTGAATGTTGGCGCGGCCCATGACGGTTTGTTGCGTTTGAGTGCGCGCGAACTTGGTGAAGTCCGGCGTGGCCGTAACATCAAAACCAAGAGTCACCGTGCTGCGCTGACCACCGATCATCGAGGTCAACGGGTAGGCATTCACGCCAATGGCCACGCGGCCCTGGACGTTCATCTCCCAAAGTTTGTATGAGGTTGCGCCGAGCTTCAGGTTCCCGGCTTTCTCGCGGCCGTAACCAACTGCTAGACCCATCGAACCGGGTGCTTGACCAGGCTGAACCAATACAGGCACCTTCATCTTAGTCTTGCCCTTCACGAGCAATTCCACGATCTGTCCGTCCTTCAAGTCCATCGACTTCGCGTCGGAAAGGCTGACAGTCAAGTAGTTATCCCAAGTAGCTTTCGAAATCGGATCGGGAAGCTCTTGCAACCAGGGGTTGTTGGCGTAGGCACCATCACCAATCGCGACCTTCTCGTAAAGCACCAATTCATTTGCCTCGGAAGGCACGTAGTTGGTGGAGATTTGTGCGGCGGATTTGGTGAGCGAGATGCTGAAATCACCCTCGGTCTTCTCGGCTTCAGGCACTGCAGTTGGCAACGCAGCAAGCATTTCCACCTCATCGGCAACGCCCATCGTGTCGGCCACGGCCATCACGGGCGCAGGAACGACAACATTCGTGCTGTCTGAAATTGGCTCGGGGTCTTTGGCCTTCGGTGCAGCACCCAAGACAAACTTCGGTTCGAACACCCCATCGTGCAGGCTCTTGGCCCAAAAGGCTTCGAACGAAACTTGGCCACTGGCCGGGAAAATGCGGGTGCGCCAGGTATCGCGCAGGAAGTCGTAGGCCGATTTGTTGGAACCAGTCCAGGCAAGCAGGGTCTCCTCAACCGCACGGTTGCCTTTGAAGATCGGCTGAATGGTCGGCTGGATCAGGCTGTAGTGGCCTGTCTTCGGCTCAGCATCGCCCCAGGATTCCAATCCGTGAAGTCCGGGACAGATGTAGGTACAGGCATCAGCACTCTCGTCAATTCGATCGCTGAACGAAACGCTCAGGCTGGCTTTGCCCATGGCCGCAGCCAACTTGTCGCCCATCGGATGGGTGTAAACTGGGTTCACATCGGCACCAAGCACAATGCCTTGGTACTTGCCAGCCACCGCTTTCTCGAAGAAGGCGGTCATTTTCTTGTCGACGGCTTGGCGTGTGCCCACAGCAACCTGCGGCTTCACGGTCTTGCCAAGGTTGCCGAGCAGACGGTTAGTCTCCTTCACGAAGGCCTGAACGTACATGTCGTTCCAACCGCAGACCACCAGGCTTTTGCCTTTCGAGGCGACCAGTTCGGCGGCCATCTTCTCGATACGCGCTTGGCCTTTGGCACCCAACTTGTTGCCGCCCAGGCTCACTTTCGAGGCACCCGTTTTGGCGGCGACCGCGTTGTAGAGTGACATCACATAGTAGGGCAACACTGTCGGCTTGACGGGGTAGCGGTAATCTGCATTCGCTCCCGTGAGGCTCAAGTTCGCTTCCACTTGGTAGTGGCGCGACATAGTCTTCACGGCATTCTTGCCCTCTTTGATCTTGCGATTCTTCGCGTACTGCGCCGAGAACTGGACTGGGTTGACCCATGTACCGAGGAAGTCTGCGTCGAACGACACAACTACCTTCGCCTTCTCGAAATCGTGATCGGGCAGGATGCCGCCGTAGGCTTCGATCAAGCCGCTCTGTGGCATGGCCTCGTAGACCACGTGATCGACAGGGAAGTTGGCTTGGAACTGCGCAATTAAGCGACGGAAGTTTGGGCTGAGCACCGGTCCGGTCACAAGCGCGACGCGGCCTCCCTCCGATTTGATTTTCTGGAGTGCTTTGCGGATTTGCTGATCGGCTTCGGCAAGCTCAATATCCATGAACGCAACGCCATCCTTCTTCTTGAAGCGTTGCAGGCGCGAGCCATCATACAGGTCCAGCACCGAGGCCTGCACACGAGCACTCGTTCCCCCCATCGAAACCGACGAGTTGGGGTTTCCCTCGATCTTGATTGGGCGACCCTCGCGGGTTTTGACCAATACGCTGCAGTAGTCTCCCCCACGCACCACGGTCGAGGCGTAGTAGTTGGGGATGCCCGGCTGAATGTCCTCAGGCTTGTTAACGTAGGGGATGACCTTCTTGACGGGCGTCTCACAGGCGGCCAGCGAAACCGCTGCCACGCTGAAACCCATCAGTTTGAGAAAGTCACGGCGAGTGGTGCCCGACTTTTCCTCGTCGGCCATGCCTTCGCGCACCGAGGAGGGGAATTCCTGGTCCTTCTGAGTCTCGAACTCAGGGGTAGCCATGAGTTCATCGAGGCCTTTCCAGTAGCGTTTGCTGTCCATCTGATCGCTCACGAGTCTCCGATTTAGTAGTGGCAACGCGAGCATTCCAGACCGCCGATCTGCTCGACAGTTAGGTTCTCTTCGCCGCGGTTTTCTTCATGCCACTTGACCAACTGGTCGTAGTAGGCGTTGTCTTTGGTGTTCACTTCTGTCTCGCGGTGACAGTTGATGCACCAGGCCATTGTCAGGGGCGAGTACTGGTACACCACTTCCATCTCAGCGATCTGGCCGTGACAAGTCTCGCACTCGACGCCCGCCACTTGGGTGTGCTGCGAGTGGTTGAAGTAGGCCAGATCGGGCAGATTGTGAATCCGCACCCATTCAATGGGTTTCGCGTTCGGCCCCATGGTGCGCGTTTCCGCATCCCAATCGGCGTAGGCCCAGATTTTCTGAATCTCTTTCGACTCGGTTTTGATCGCCGAGTGACAGTTCATGCAAATGTTCACCGAAGGCACGTTGGCATTCTTCGACTCATAGACCGAAGTGTGGCAGTAGACACACTCAATTTCATGCTCACCCGCGTGAATGACGTGACTGAAGGCAATCGGCTGGGTCGGCTGGTAGCCCTGTTGGACACCAATCTCGTAAAGCACACCTTTCAAAAGCCAGAGGAACCCAGCCACCAGGACAATCGTACCCACAATGCCAATGAAAGCCGGGTGCTTGAGGACAGGCAGGAGTTTGTGCGTCTGACTGACGTACTCCTTGTCGTCATCATCCAGGTCGTCACGCTTCTTGAGGCTGCGGTATAGAATGGCGGCCATGAAGACCAGCACCAGCAGTACCAGCAACAGGACGATCAGAACAACCGCAAGCAGCAGCGTGAGGCCTTGGCTAGCACCCGCATCGGTTGTGGTCTCTACGCCGTCAGTGGTGACAGTTGTAGCTTCCTGTGGCTGCGGCGCATTGTCGATGTAGGTGAGGATGTTCTCGATGTCGCCTTCCGAAAGCGTCGGGAAGGCATTCATCACGCCCGAAGTCTTCCACTTCTCGTAGAGAGCGACAGCCTCTGGGTCGCCCGAATCGATCATCGCCTGTGGGCCGTGCACCCATTTGACAATCCACTCGAACGAGTGACGATTTCGAACGCCTGTCAACGCAGGACCTGTGTAGTCCTCGTAGACCTTGTGGCAAGACGAGCAATATTGTTTGAAGAGTTTCTCGCCCGCGGCTTGATCGCCGCCAGCGGCGGGTGCCTCTTCAGTCGCCGGGGCGGCTGCAGGTTCTGCGGGGGGGTCCTGCGCCTGCACAGCCGAAGGGCTGCCGAGGAGGAGGAGCATCAAGAGACAGACGTAACCGCGAAGAGTACGTGTCGAGGCGGGTCTGCTGGGTGTCGTGTTATCCATTCGCTTTCCTAGAGGATCGGACATTTGGCCCGAGGAAACGCTGCAAATCTAATAGCGGCCCCTGAGAAAGCAAGCACGCAGGGAGGCCTTATTCATCTTCTTTAGGTGGAAAGCAAATCGAGGCCTAATTGTTTGATATACAGTGTATTTATCTTGCTCTCAAGGAGAAGTTTGAGGCAATTTAGAAGCGTTATAAATACACTGAATCATCCAGATAGCCCCTTGAAAAAGTACAAACACGGCCTCGACCGGAAAAAAACTCAGTTGAACGCGATGGGAACTACGTAACAACATCATATGTTTAGACATTTAACTTACTCCCCATGACGACAACCAAGACCACTTCCCTACTCCCAGCCGTTGAAGAACGCTATAGCCCGATGGGATTTCAGCCATTATCTATTGATAATGAGGTACTTACTAGATTACTGGAAGCTATGCGTTGGGCTCCTTCTGCGTTCAACGAGCAACCATGGCGGCTGATCTACGCCCTGCGACAAGACGAGGCCGACTTCAAACGACTGCTCGATTTACTGGTTCCTTACAATCAGCTTTGGGCCGAAAATGCAGCGATGCTAGTGCTCGCACTAACCACCGAGTTCTTTGAAAAGAACGGAAAGCCGAATCACACGGCCAAGTACGATTTGGGGCTGGGAATCGGGAATCTTATCCACCAAGCCCTTGCCGAAGGCCTTCAAGTCCACCAAGCGGCTGGCTACGATGCCGAGAAAGCCCGCGATGTTTTCGGTTTGCCTGAAGGGATTCAGTCCGTTTGCCTGATGGCCATCGGGAAGCCTGCCCCTCTTGAAGAGGTGCACGAGGACTTGAAAGACCGAGCCAAGGCACCCCGCGAGCGCAAACCGATCGAAGACTTCGCCTTCCAGGGCCAATTTCCCAGCTAGTTCGTTTTCCGTTTGCCCCATGATCAGTGTATGGGCCATCTTTCGCTCATGACCGAGCTGTTCGAACAACTTCCAACTGTCCTGGCTGGCCCACTGCCAGGAGATAAGGCCCATCAATTGCTTCGCGTAAAGGGTGGACGCTCGTCAAACGAGCCGAAACAGACCGGCACATCCGCGCCCCTTCGCGAAAGTGCAGTGCTCTGCTTGCTCAGTCCCGATTTGGCAGGAGACTGGCAGATCACCCTTGTCAAGCGGGTCAGCTACGAGGGCTGGCACAGCGCGCAAATCGCCTTTCCGGGTGGGAAGCCCGAACCGGAAGACGGCTCGCTGGAAGCGACGGCCCAGCGTGAAACCTGGGAAGAAGTTGGCTTGACTGCCGATGCCTATACCATTGTTGGGCGCCTTACACCTGTTGACGTATCGGCCAGCGGATTTCGGATCTACCCATTTGTTGCGCTCAGCCAGAAGCTCCATCGGTACATACCCGAGCCTCGTGAAGTCGACCAGGTGGTCCATTTCCCCTTGGCCGAGTTGACAAGGGAGTCCGCCTTAACCGAGGGACTGATTCACCTGGACTACCCCAAGGGTCTTACCCTGCATGGCCCATATTTTCCCCTCGAAGACGAATCAGGGGAACACCAAGTTTGGGGAGCCACAGCCATGGTGCTTTCCGAGCTGCGATGGTTGCTGCGCGCCTAACGGATTTGCCCCCCTGCATCAATCGACGCACCTTTGTGGTAATTCTTGCCAATTCGGCTACCCACTCTACTGCTGGTACGGTTTCTGCAACCAGCCGACCAAACAACACTTCTTGATTCCCATGAACCTGCTACGCCTCGGCTTATTTGCCCTTCTTTTGATCCCCATCGCTGCACAGGCCCAAGACAAAGTGGGCTATACCAGCCTGGAATTCATTCTCGACAAACTCCCCGAATCCAAGAGCATCGAATCAGAGCTGACTTCGTATGGCCAAGTGTTATCCAAAGAATTCAAGACGCAAGAGGAAGCTGCCCAAGTGAAGCTCCAAGCCTATCTCGATGCAAGAAAAGCGGGTACCCTAACTCCGGAACAGGACTTGGAACGTCAAAACGAACTGCGTCAATTGGATAAAGGGCTCCAAGACTTGAAAGCCTCGCATCAACAATCACTTCGTCAGCGGCGCACCGAGCTGATCAATCCAGTGAGCATGAAAATTCAAACAGCCATCAATGATGTGGCTGTGGAAAATGGGTACACCGTAGTCATGAACCAGTCGGTGATCATGGGCGAAACCAACTTGCTCTATGCCGCACCGGGCCGTGACCTCACGCCCCTGGTGCTCAAGAAGCTGGGTGTCGATCTCTCGGAATAACCGGGGTTGCACTCCCGATTCGCTGTCGGTAACGAATCCGCTTGATCTGTTCGAGCAACGAAGCTTGCGTGCGCCCAAACGAGTGGGAGAGAAATTGCAAGTCGTTCGTGTGGCTTACCGCACGCTCCAATAGCCGAATTTCTTCCGCCGACCAGGGCTGAAACGCACGCGGGTACCGCTCGCGTGCAGCTTGAATGTAGCCTGCACCACCACGTGCCTTGGAATGGGGCAGCGCAGCAATCAGGCTTCGCAGTTGAACCACCGCTCGCTCGGACAAGCGATTGAAAAGCGGATCTAGTGCCACAGGTTCATCATCCCAGGGCCGTAGGCGTGGCTCGACCAATTCGGGGTGATTCGAGAAAAATGCATCAGTGGTTGCCTTGATTTGCGGGTAGCCGTATTGGCTTTGAAGCGCACCGAAGGTTCGCCCGGCTCGCTCCAGGTTGCCACGACCAAGTAACCAACGGGCCAAGGCGGCGGGCGACAACCGGCGGTCGCTTTGCTCGGCGGCCTCTTCAATGGCACGCAGCATCAAACCCCGCTCGATAACCGCGGGCACTACCTCCTTCTTTTTTCCGTCACTTTCTTCCTCGCCTGCTTCATCTTTACTGACTGGGACTGGCAACGATGACTCCTCGGGCAAGACCACTTCCTGGGAAGTCGCCTGAGACGCCTGATCACTGAATCGATTCCCCAGTTGCCACAAAGCATCCTGGGCCATCTGCAACGCCCGGATCACTTCGCGGCGATACAGCAAGCTGTTTTCGGGGAGTGCTTCGCCGGTCTGCGGGTCTACCCCCGCCGACAGGGCATCGAGAATCTGGAACGCGTGCGAACTAGTCATGCGGGAAAGCTAACTAATTTAGCTTTCCATGTCAACAAAAATAGTTAGACTATTCGGCCTGCGAAGGCTTCTTGTGGCGCTTGCGCTCGTTCTCGTCCAGGTAGATCTTGCGCAGACGCATGCTCTCGGGCGTGCACTCCAGGTATTCATCCCACTCGATGAACTCAAGGTTCTGTTCCAGCGAGAAGATCACCGGCGGCGCGAGCGAAATTGCATCGTCCGAACCCGAGGCGCGAACGTTGGTCAGCTGCTTGGACTTCTGGAGGTTCACCACCAAGTCTTCGCTGCGGCTGTGAATGCCTACGATCTGTCCGCCGTAGATGTCCACGCCCTCAGGAATGATGAAGTAACCACGGTCCTGCAACTTGGCCATGGCATAAGCCTCGGCCGAACCTGTGCCTTGCGAGATGACCACGCCGTTCTTACGGCCTTTGATCTCGCCGCGCCAGGGGCGGTACTCGTGGAAGCGGTGGGCAATGATGGCCTCACCTCCTGTGGCAGTCATCGCCTCAGTCCGAAGACCGATCAAGCCACGCGAAGGGATGTAGAACTCCAGATGCTGCAAGTCGCCCTTGGGCTCCATGACCATCAGTTCACCCTTGCGCTGGGTCACGATCTCGATCACCGAACCACTTGATTCGGCGGGTACGTCGACCACCAGGTGCTCAATCGGCTCGCATTTGACCCCGTCGATTTCCTTCAGAATGACTTGTGGCTGGCCCACTTGTAACTCATACCCCTCGCGGCGCATGGTTTCGATCAGGACCGCCAAGTGCAAAATGCCCCGTCCGTAGACCAGCATGCGCTCGGGCGATTCGGTGTCGACCACCTTAAGGGCCAAGTTCTTCTCAGTCTCCTTCGCCAAGCGATCACGCAGGTGACGGCTGGTCACGTACTTCCCTTCCTTGCCATAAAACGGCGAGTTGTTCACCGTGAAGAGCATCGAAATGGTCGGCTGTTCCACAGCAATCGGCGGCAGTGCTTCGGGCGTGTTGATGTCAGTAACGGTATCGCCAATCTCGAAGCCTTCGAGGCCCACAAGCGCAACGATGTCGCCCGAGCTGGCCGAATCAACTTGGCGGCGGCCCAGTCCTTCAAAGGTGTGGACTTCCTTCACGCGGCCTTGGGTTTTCGACCCGTCGGCTTTGATGCTGACAACCGGCATGGCGCTTTTGACCTCGCCCCGGGCGATGCGGCCAATGGCGATGCGGCCCGTGTAGCTCGAATAATCCAGCGAGGTGATCTGCATTTGCAGCGGTCCCTCGACAACCGGCGCAGGCTTCACTTCTTTCACGATCAAATCGAGGAGGTAGTCAATCGAATCGGTGGGTTTGTTCCAGTCCTCGGCCATCCAGCCGTTTTTGCCCGAACCGTAGACAGTGGTGAAATCCAGTTGGTCTTCCGTCGCATCCAAGGCGAAGAGCAAGTCAAACACCGACTCGACGGTTTCGTCGGGGCGACAGTTGGGTTTGTCCACCTTGTTGATGACCACAATCGGCTTGAGGCCCATTTCGATGGCCTTGCTGGTCACAAAACGGGTTTGGGGCATGGGGCCTTCAAAGGCATCGACCAGGAGAAGAACGCCATCAGCCATGCGCAGGACGCGCTCGACCTCGCCGCCGAAGTCGGCGTGACCGGGGGTATCGAGGATGTTGATTTTGGTGCCCTTCCACATGATGGAAAGGTTCTTGGCGGTGATGGTGATGCCGCGCTCGCGCTCCAGGTCGCCGGAGTCCATGATGAGTTCGCCCATCTCCTGGTTGTCGCGGAAGAGGTTGCCCGAGTGGAGCATGCGGTCGACCAGGGTGGTTTTGCCGTGGTCGACGTGGGCGATGATGGCGATGTTGCGAAGAGACATGTAGGGAGCGAGAAAGGGCGCGCGTGTACTGGCGCAGGTTGAATCCGGCGCGAAGGTACCGACTTCGGCGGTTCTATCGACAGGAAGGGTCAGTTTAGTTGTCGGGCGGGGCTACTTGGGGCCGATTATCCGGCTTTGTGATGCGCCGCACTTATTAAAAATCTTAAAGAGTTAATATCTCGGGGAAATACAATTCCTATCATAGGCCACAACATTACACTTGATACTCCCCGCATCCGGATAAAAGTGAAGACGAATATTCCTAAACTCTTCATCCAGGATAAATGGTATGACCTCATCTGAGTTTATCAAAACTGCAATCCTCTCTTTATTAACTCCCTGGAATCCAATGGCACACGGTAAATTCATTCCAGAATAACACCTAATACTAATCGTGTCCAGGCGATCGGAAAACAACTGGAGTGATAAAGTATCTATACTAGATGATGGATAACTAATTCTTGCAAAATATGCTCCATCTCCCAGAACATTTCCAGACTCCAATTCACAGTGCTTAACTCTTACGTATGAAGCGTTATTCTTAGTGCACGAAAAGAATAGAAGCGATAGAATTACGAATCGAACAAGCTTAGTGTAGTCCATCTTTCTCGATCAGCTCATGCATTAAGATAGACAATCACCCCAACAAAATTTGCGACCCCATCAGGACCACTGCACAACCAATGTAGCAAATGAAATGCTATGAGATTTCATGGATGCCGAATGATACCATGTGTCTAGTGATTCATGTACCAAATATTCATTGGAAACGATTTCCTCCATTGATTCGGTCGTGTACACAATCTGTACACAAGACCAATGAGACGATGAAGAGGCGATGAGTGTGGCTAAAACACTACGGACGCGTTCGTAAAGATTGGAAATCTACGTCTGGAATCAGTTTTCTAGGGGAAAGATGGGGTGAGGCCTACCATTCCCTACGCATCTTTTGGGGATGCGTACGCAAACATTGAATGATTGCTGCGGAAGTGATCGAAAGATCAGTTGAATCAGTTTTGCGAGCGTAGAAGTGATCCTGGCACTCCGTGATCTTCCCCTACTCCCAAGTGATTGGAAAGCTCATAGCTTTTCTCTCCCTGCTTGGCAGAAAAATGCGAGATAGTAGGATTATGGGAAATATGTAGCGTGCAGCATCTCTGTGTGAGTGTATTCATAGCCGCAGTCAAGGACGACCTTATACTCTACGTAGAACGTAAATCTTGTTTTCTCTTTAAGCAAGAAGCTAGATAGGTAGGAAACGTCACAGCTAAATGTATTATTAAGATCGTTCACCCTGAAATCAGCAAACTCAACTTTCAAATTATCCTTGAACGAAACCTTAACCGATTTCAAGTTGAAGTACATGTTCGGGCATTGGTCCTGTAGCGTCTTATCGTAGTCAAAAGATAGTTTTCCGTTCAAGCTGAGGTAATCAGATCTCGTAATGAAGCCCTTTTCACCATTAAACGATCTGGTGCTGTCAACAGATAGCGATAGATAAGGTTGTTGAACGCGAGGGAGAGTGAAAAACAGGTAATAGTCGTAGACTTCGTTTCCGCTTGATGACTTGAGGAATAGGGTGTCTCCTGCTTCTTCATCGTGAATAATCGGCAACATTCCCTCAGAAGATTCTACTAAGACCTCGTGATCACTAGAATACAGCTCCATTACAGGCTTTCTGGGCAAACGAGTAAAAGAGACCGAGGCTCTCTTTTTACCTAGACCTGATGTTCTCAATAGTACGATAGCCGGCATGCCAGCCCTTAATGTAGATACACTGTCACCAGATAGATAGGTCAATGATTCAATCTTTGGTGAGACACATCCACTAAACAAGAAACCAACAAATGTTACGAGTACTATCGCTCTAACCATGACTCTTTTCTTAAGTCGGTCCCATCATCTGTAATGTGATTGGAGAATCTGGGATTATGGTTACCGATATCTTGCAAGCCGCTATACTGGTAATAAAACGGTATCTGATATCCTGAGTACTTAGGTAGTCCTGATTCGTACTGCTCACTTGCAAACAGACCAGCTATTCGTTGGGCAATGTATTCTCTGATTTGCTCTTGGTTTCCATAAAACTCACCATTGTACGGATTGCCTTCGTCCTCAAGATCTGGGACTAGCTTCCTCCATTCATTTCTGTATTGAGATATAAGTGTGTGAAGAGTACCCAGATAAGCATTTGCTTGAATCTGCTCAGAACTTAATGAGTTGTAATAATCTTCCAGAAGGTGTCCAACTTCGTGGATTAGCGTGAAAGCATCTGCGAAATGGTAAGTTCCTGAACCATCACTTAATTCAACAGATGTGTGGTAGTTTCTTGACCAATTTACAGTGCCTGCAGCCGCGCTAGGTGTTCTCGGATTTCCTGCAACATCCCGTGCCACATTCACGTCAATATCTAACAAGTTACTGTTTACAATATTCCAGAGGTCGTTTGCATCATTCTGTGAAGTTCCCAGTGAAGAGTTCATTACATGAAGATCCCTAACATCCTGTATTACACTGTAATTGTCAAAAAATTGCTGTGCTTCGCCTTCAGACATCCCCAGCCCCATTAACTCCGCTTCGGCTTTTTTAAGAGTAACATCAGGGTCACTTATTTTAGAAATATTTATTCTCAACTCATGTTCAATAACCTTATCACTGAATTCGCTATAGTGCTTTATGTTGATGACAAAATATATGTCTCTTCCATCGTAATCCTTAAACACTGTTGGTTTTCCAACTGCGAAAACATAGGGTGAATAAGCTGGATACTTCGCCTCCAACGGATCTGGACTCCACCACCTCGCAACCCGCGAGTCGTAGAGCCGCGCGCCGAAGTCATAGCCGCTCTTGTCGGAGTTCACTTCCTCCTCCCTTTCCATGCCGTTAAAGCCAAAGCGGTAGTCACCAAAGGAGTTACGCCCATCAACCGTCGAGCCGTAGGGGTAGTAATCCTGGACACTCAGGACATCCGCTAAGTAATAGTCAACGGTATCGTCACTCGTAGAGTCTACCCCCACCTTCTTGTCCGATAGGGTCACGTACACATTGCCCAAGTGGTTGGAGAGCTCATAGCTTTTCTCACCCTGCTGGGCCGTGAAATGGGAAGTGTCGCGCAGGGCCATCGGGTTCCAAACGCCGAGTCTCGACGAACCGTATAGCGGAACCTCTTCCTGAACACCGTCGATATAGACCGAGAGAAGCTGGCCAGCGGCATCGCGGACGTACTGGGTTTTCACCGTACCCGAAGGTTTGGTCACGGTTTTCGAAACGCGTTCGCCCGCGCCGTCATAGGTGAATTCGGTGGTCGAGCCGGGCGTAGTGATCTTGGCTACCTTACCATATACGGTCCACTCCACCTGCATTGTGTCGCTCGCATCGGCAGTCAGGTTCCCAATCTCATCGTAGCTGTAGTTGCTAGTCGCGTTGCTGCCATGCAGTCCACCCACACCCCGCAGCTTGTTGTTCACCAGCTCGCTCGACCCGTCGCGGTTGTAGTTGTAACTGAAGTTGTCGCCATTCCCACGCGTCAGGCTCAAGATGTTGCCCATCCCGTCGTAGGTGGCCGCCATGTCGCCCTGGTCGCCCGTCAACGTGCTCCAGCTGCCCGTGTAGTCATTGAACGACGTACCCTGCCGCAACCGGTTCAACTGGTCATACTGATACGCCATCAGCTTGTTGCCCTTCCCGGTCACCCCTGGAATGCTGTCATACTGGCGGATGTCCGTGTTCATGAAGGCAATGTTCCCGGTGAACAGTCCGTCGCCCAGCACCTGCCCCGCCGGGTTGCCCGTCCACAAATTCGCTTGGCTTGCGCTGCCCATGTTCACCGCGCCCGCCGGGGTATAGTCCCCCTCATAATACCCCAGCGCATACCCGAACTCATCGCGGCTGAACCCATCCGTCTCCTCGCTCAATGCACCCGGCATGTTCACCGCCTTGATCCAGCCCTGCAGCGTGTACGCATAATCAAGCGCCTGCACGTTGTACTCCCCAATCTCGACCCTTGCCAGCGGCCCGTGCGCGTAGTAGAAATACCGCGCCTCCCGGTCCCAAATGTACCCGTCTCTGGAGGTATACACCGCCTCGATCCGATTGTCCGCGTCGTACTCGTAGCGGTGATAGAAGCGGTCCGCCTCGCCCGGCTGATAGCGCACTTCGTTCACGTTCCCGCTGATCAGGTCGAAGTCATACTCGGTCACCTTCGTCGGCAGATCGCCCACCTTCACCCCCACGCGGTCCACATGGCCGTGCGGGTTGTAGCTGTAGGCCGTCGTGCTCACCAGCGTGCTCGTGTGGTCGAACACCTCCACAGCAGAGACGCGGTTGCGCAAATACTTCTGCGCGATCAGGCCACCAAAGGGATCGTCGTAATGGGTAATCGTCTGCTCGCTGAGTGCATAAGTCGGCTCCTCTGGGAAGGAGTAGTTGTCCAACAGGGCATACACGGCAGGCGTATACGCGCTCAGAGCCGTCGAGTCGAGGGCTAGGCCATCAAGCAGACCAACCTCCTCCACGCGGCCTTGCAAGTCGTACTTGGTGTAGGAGAAGTGATCCTCAGTCGCCTGCTTCGCGTTCTGCGAGAGGCGCAGCTGGCCGGCCTTGTCGTACCAGAAGCGCGTTTCGCCGCCATCGGGGGTTTTCTGGTAGGTCAACTGGCCCAGGCTGTTGTAGCGATAGATCGTCTTGAGGCGATGGTTGGGCTCAACCGAGAATTGGTACTCGCCTTTTGTGTTGAAAGCCGAACTACCCAAAACATCCACACCCTCCGGCGGAACCGTTTGGGTCAGACTGCCTGCTTGGTCGTAGTAGTAGAGGGTGTAGTGGTAGTCCCCGGCTTCTGTTGTGTAGTAGAAGCTCTCATCAAAAGGTTCGTTCATGCACGAGCGAAAATGCTCTTCAACGTAATCAGAACTCCAAATTCGAAGTGTATCCTGCCAGGCAGCCTCAGCTTCTTGCAGCAAGTCTTCTCGCTGTTGAGAAATGCAGGAGTCTCGCGTTGCTTGCCAATCCAAATGATACGAAAAATTCTCTTCGTTGAAGATACAAGTATCCAATGATACCTCAAGTTGATCTGTCTTTACATCAAGCTGACCCCAATAACCATATCCAGTGGTGGTTACATATGTGGTAATAATCTGGCCATTCGAAAGCTCTACATCCGTTAGAATGCACGAAGCACTCTGATTATCCCAGTCCCAATTGCTATCGTGCAAATGAAACCCTTCACCACTTTGACATGGAGGACGACCTTCACATCCAAAGTCAATTCTGGGATTCCTCACTCCCACAATACTATCTCTGGGAATGTAATGGCAGCCAAGCGCATCCTGCGTAAAAAACCTTATCTGTATGCAGTGATTGCTCCCCGCTAGGCATTGGGGGTTGCTGCCAACAAAATTGATTTCATAATACTTAGCTTCTAATGAATCAAAGTAGAAAAGTAATCGATACTCATACTCGCTCATACTTGCATCTGCACTACAGGTATACCACCAAGGATATGTCACATCTTCTTTATCGTAAACAACTAGACTTATACTGTCAACTCCAGGGCAAAGAGTTGTCAGTGGATCATAGTTATGGATCTCGCTAGTAGGCACTAGGAATGATTTCCATACAATGCTGTATGGGTCCCAGTTACCATAGACATGGTTGGAAAACACTGTGTCCAATCCCGAATAGGTACTGTAAGAATAGATTGCGGAGGAGTCTCGTCTCGCTGCTGCGATGTCGTTTATTGCATCAATGACTTGATACGTTGTGAATGTTAACTCCCGGGTGTGACCCGAACAGAAAAAATCACGGTCAGTCCCTATGTCAGACCAGCCACAAGGGTAACCTGAAAGAACTGTAATCACTGAATCAATTCTTAAATCACTTGAGAGACTATCATCAAGCCAAAGGGCTCCTGACAAGAATCCTGACGCATCGCAGCTATCCATACAAAAGGACAACAGGTTGGAAGCAATGGTCAGTGAATCAGCTGTGGTGAAATAGCTGGAATCACCGTCCGAACAACCGTTATCAAAGAGCGCCTGCATCCAGATTTGTACGTTCAACTCACACTGCTCGGCGCATTGTCCAGTTGTGTCGAGTTGGTACAATGAATCGATCTCTGACTCTGACTTAGGAAAAGCAGGCTGGGGAAAGAGGGCATGCTCCCCGCTCTGGAATGCGCAGCCTGAATTTGAGGCGACCTCATCCTCAACAATCTCTTGCAACAACTCCTCACGGTAAGCCAAATACGCCGCGCGGAACATATCCCACTCTGTCGCGGAGTTATGTGGCAAGGCCGGGTCAGAGAGTTCGTAGAGATAGTCCAACTCGAAAAACCGCCACATCGTGAAGGTGCTGTCCTCATATCCGTCACCATTGTAGTCAGTGTCATACTCATCCTCATCGACGAAGCTGGTCATGTAGTCGACCATATCCCCACGTTTCCCCCAGCCCAAAGCGCTAGAGTTGCTGAAGAAATCATCAGCGTTGAGCAGCGCGTTGATCTCATCATAGTTCTTGAAAATGGCTGCCGACTTCGATTTGACCTGCATCAATTCGCGGGCAAAATCCTTGGCTGGCACGGCTTGCAGGCAACTCTTCTGATGAATGCAATATTCTGGATGATAAGGCAACAACTCCTCTGCCCAAGAAGGGACAAACTTGTCCCAATCGTAAAAACTCGCATCCGGTGGCGAAGGACTCAGCACGTTGCCCACAGAATCAAGAAAAACAGCGCCATCTAATTTGGCCCAATAGACAGGTGTATGGCCATCAGCTGTATGAAGTTCCTCGCTATTCCAATACCCATCGGGGTAGAGTTGACCCAACATGGCGCCCTCCATTCCCTCGCATTCTGCCTCGCTTACCTCGGCAAAGATGGAGTCTAACACCCCGTAGCAAGTGTCCTCTACACAGACCAATAGTAAGCTATCAACCTGCTGAGAATGATCTAAGCTATCCCACAAACTAGATTGAGGGTCCCAAGTGGGGTTGTCCCGATAGACCTTGGTCAAACAGTGTTGCTCACAGGTAACATCACAAAGTGAAGGATTGAGTTGGTCAAGAAAAGACTCGACGAGCCCCGCTGAATCAAGTGCAACTGCAGCACTTTCACGGACCTCTCTGAAGGTGGAAAAGATCTCTTCTTCATTCAGGTACAGAGTCTTTGAGACCGTGTACTCTCCAACCTTGGTGAACAAAGTGTCAAAGTTATGCTCTCGGGTGAAAGCGGTATCCACCCCGCAATTGGGATCTTCGGGGGTAGCAGGGAACACTCGCAACGTGTCGTAGACAACCTTACCATCTGGGTCTTCGATGTGAATGTGAAGCGAGTAGCCACACGTGCGACAAAGGGTAGGAAGCGCCGAATTCCCTGAGGGAATCACACCTTCCAAGTCGTAGTAGAAATAGTAGCGCTGATCGCCTGGAGTGGTTTTAACAATCTTGCTTTCCGAATGCGAAACACCCGTGAGGTTATTGATCTGATTGTCTGAATCCAAGTTGAAGGTGCTCAGCTCAGGCTGGTAGCTGGCCAGCGGCAAACGATTGTCAGGCGCCTCACCAGTCAACGCAGTTGCAATCACGCGATCCTCTTGGTCCTTGTAGGTGAGGCTCACTTGGCCATCTGGATCGACCGCATACTCCTTAGTGTAGTGCTTGGAGAGACCCACATTCGAACCAAACAGACGATGCAGTTCGGTTGAACTTGGCTTACCATAGTAGAAGCGCGTGTAGTGAAGGCTGTCCAATGGCGCATCATCACTGTTGATCTTCAAGCGTGCACCGGGCATAGATTGGCGCTCGACCCTCCCCGTTGCGTCAGGGGTGAATACCGTCTGGGCATAGGCATAACCCTCTGATTGGGGCAGCAAATCGGCATTCAGTTGTTCAATGCCAGACTGCCCACCATAATACGATTCCACTTTAGAGGTCGTGCTCAGCGGTGCAGATCCGTCGTATCGGTCATAAAGGCGTTCGTTCTCCGGTTCTGTGCCTTCAAAGGCATGAACACCCTGTCGAAACGACAGCTGACTTCCCTGCATGGGTGTGGGAATCAGGCTGATGCTGGGCCTGCTCTCATAATCATAAACCGACTCGGAAACCAGTGTCAACGAATCGGTACTCAACGAAGTAACGCTTTGGCGGTTGCGTAGACTACCGTCATAATAGGTTACCAATGTCTTCGAGCGGCCATGTTCCGCATAACTCACCACCGACTGCCAGTTGATGCCCGTTAGCATCGTACCCGGCGAAACCACAAGACTTGCCACATTCGACCAGGGCCCCTGCAACACACCGCGTTCACCTTGTTGCGATTCATCACGGAGGCCCCTGACCCGGAAATACACCGTCCCTGCAGGCAGGGCCTCATTGAAGAAATGGTGCTGTTCCTCGCTAACCAAGCGCACAGGGCGAATCCAATCAAACGCATTAGAAGAATTAATGACTTCCAAAGACTCGTGTTCTGAATCAATGAACACCCACTCCAATTCGAAACCTTCGCTACCAATCACATAACTCCAACTCACGATAGAGTCCGATCCGTCAACAAATAACTCAGGCGCAGTGAGCGTTCCCGCTCGCTCATACTGGGGAGAAAACACCAACTCCAGATTGATATCCGGCGGCGGGTTGCCAAGCGAACTGGTCGAAAGGATTTCAAGCTCAGCATGGCGTGAAACCGAACGGTACAGATTAACAGGTGAAAAATTAAAGCCTGAGCCAGAGTGGTCTAGCTTAAGGGTGTCTTGATCCTCTCGGATCAAGAGCTCAGTCTCATCATAAAAGCGCACCACATAAATCACTTGCTTCCACCAAGCTACCGCTTCGATATCCAAGCCATAGGTGCGTTCATAACGCAACTGTACCATCACATCATATCCTTGCGAAGAGAGTTCGCCCTCACCCAATACAGGCTCGACTGCCTTGAGCATTGATGATCCGCTAATCTGCGAGCTACTGAGTCGGTAGGAAACTCCGTAGTCCAAGGATTGTGCTTTCGCTGCGAGCTGTAGCCCGAGCGCAGATAACATCAGTAGGATAGCGCGAGCCCTATTCATTGCTGGCAACAATTAGATGGTGACCACTGTATGCTGGTGCCAACTCCACTGCCCCACCGCTTCCAGTAAGGATTCTCGATCGATTGAGCAGCATCGCGTCCGTGGCTGACAAAGCAGACGAACTGTAGCTGATGATCACTTTAGAGGCTCGACCGCCTGATACCGCCGGGGCCGTCGAGTACTCGACCTTGGTGAGAAACGAGTCGCTGGAGCGAAACGAAAGCCAAGCCTTGGAGATCGCGCCAGAGACATACGTGAGTTCATAGGTTTTAAGCCCGCTGCTCTCACCCAAATACGAAACCGAATAGTTTGTAGCAGCCAGCATGGAGGTGTCCACCAACTCTAACTTTCGTTTGCGAAGCTGCCTCTCGAACTCCCCTGGCTTAAGTGGTTGATAGACGACTGTTTGGTTCAGTGGCTCGGCCAAAATCATTGCTTGCTCATTGAGCAATACTTCGGAGCCGAAAAACTTGGTGTAAATCGAATTGCCCGAGCGGACAAGAATAAAAGATTGATCTACACCAGAACCATCCAGCATTTTTACTCGCCCGTCCACTCTGAAGCCACTAGTCCGGCTATACCAATCCGAAGCAGCTTGCAAATCAGCTCGGAGGTCCTGAGCGTGAGATATCGCTGGCACCGCGAAGAGCGCCAAAGAAAGAACCTGTTGTATCACTAGCCGCTTCACGATTCCAGGTCTATTCGTTGGTTTCTTTCATGTGAACGCGCGACTGCTGGATCGTGCGAATCCCCGAGGAAGTCTCCTTCTGCGTGAGGTATAACTGCCCTGCCTCATTGTAGAAGTACAGCGTAGCGAAGTTCTGGTCGTCAAGAGTGGCCGAAAGTCGGAGGGTCTCGGTGTCGTATACGTAGGTTCGCATCGACGCATCGGAAGGCAATACTCGCATGTCATCCCACAGCGAGGCAGCAAACTGCCCGTCAATCTGGGGGCTAACCAACTCCAATCTGATTCTGGAGTAACCAGCAGGCATGTCAAACTCACCTTCGACGCGCTGCCATCCTTCTACCACCCCGCCTGTTGGCGAGATCGTGCCGATCAATGTCCAAGTCTGGGCTGCCCCGTCCGATGCGTAGACATTCACCTTCGCACCTGAAGTCACTGAGGCTGGTGCGTTGCCCACATAACCAGTGACTCCTTGTGAGTAGCCCATAAACTGGCTAGTGGCACTCTCCGGACGCATCCAGGCACTCACCACGTAACGCTGACCGGCTTGCGGCCAGAGTCGGCTTTGAGGCACGCTTACTGACGTGGCTACTCGCAAACTGTTTGTCCCGGTGTGGGCACCCACAGTTGAAATGCCAACACCGCCGCCAGCGTTTACACTGAAGTCAGCAGGGGTTAACTGAGGAACCCAAGCTTGTCCAGCCCAAAGACCCGAATGGCCAAAGCCAGAGAGTACCCAAATGCTCTTGAGGGGATCAGTGGGGTGCTCGGCGATGTAACTGACATCATACTGACCCCAAATCGTCTTCTCGGTGCCGGAGCCCAGCTTTGCACCAGCTACTTTGATCTGTTCGATTCCTTCGGCTGAGGAGTAGGGAATCGGCAGGATCAGCAGGCTGTCATTGCCCGAGAGAACTTCGAAGCTCTGCCAAGATTCCAGATTGACAGCCCCAGGGCTCTGGCTCAGGAAATCCAGGTTGCCAGTCATAAGGTTATCGACACCGAGTGCTTGGCCAACCGTGTACTCCTCGAAGCCCTCGTAGCCGATCTCGCGGTTGCGCGCATTGGCAGCCACAGCAGTGGTGAGCTGCCCATCATAGCCGTAAAGTGCCGCAGAGTACCGATCCAAGATGTCCTTGTTCTCCAGTTCGAAGCTGAAGGGGCTGTACTCGGTAATCGTGTTGACCTGTCGCCACTTGGGGTAGCATTGAGTAAACAGTTGATCGTCAAAGTTGAAGAGTGGAACATCATCCATCGTCCCGTCCACGCTCAGGTTCATGCCCGGGGTTTGGCTGCGGGCATCCACGTACGTATAGCTCGCGTCGGGTCGCCAGGTGCCCTTCTCCCCCGTCGACCAGTGATAAAACGGGCGGTCGCCTAACTCTGCCTTGACCTGCTGGGTCGTGTCCAGCGAAGCAAAATCCAGCGGATGTGCATCATCAAACGTTGTCGCAGAGATAGAGAGGATGTCATCAACCAGGTACGCCGATGAAACCACATCTGTTGTGTCTAATGTCAGGTAAGGACCCGTTTCCCAATACGTTCGCCATGGGATCCCTGAAATCGCATGCAATGCGATAATCGTGTCGCCGTTGGTTTTAATCATTCTATAATGAACTCCCTCCCCTCCCCAATTAGACTGTGGTCCATGATTATAACCTAGGGACGCATAACAGGTAGAATCGTATGTATTGATGCCACAACCCATGTCCCTGGGGATCCATGGATCATACAAGCTGTCTATCTCCCAAACCGGTATAATTCTACCATCAGTTGCATCGAAGAAAACTGCGAAGTCTTGATGAATGGGACCACCTCCAGCCCGCCGTTCCACATAGTCCTCTGGAATACTGTTACCCCCAAATAGAACACCTCCTCGATTGACATAAACCCAGCGACTCATTACGGAATCAAAGCTAGACATTAGCGATACATTGAAAGCAGCTGTGTCTTTGTGCAGCTTATCATCCCAAAAAATACCATCCGGGAATACATCACAATCATCTCCGAGAGCTTCGCAGCTTAAGATCACGGGTATGTACTGATAATCAGGACTCAGAGGATAGAATTCGTTTTGGTATTGGTGGTGGCTTTCACTGTTCAGCTTAGCCAACCAATAATAGGTTGGTGGTGTTGGCAGTAAAGAATCAACTGGCGGAAAAAGTCCCGTAAAACGGTAAAGAATTTCAGGGTAAATCGTATCACAACCGCTGCAAATCCCAGTTGAGTCTACACACCCACAGTCTACAATATTCTCATTCCTGTAGGCATTCATTATTCCATTGACCGTGCGCGCAATTTCAGACGGGAGCGTGCTCAAATAGGCTCGCTCACCATCAATAATTGGGAAAACAACTTGAGTAGTACACGATTCTTCTACTCTTTCAGAAGTCGGGTCCTCCATCGCTACTACACTCTGCACATCGACCGAAAGGTGATTTCGGCGGCCCGAACGGGTGAGAAAGAAGTTGAGATCTTCCTCGGATGACAAGGCGTCTTCAAACAAGAATACAGGATCGTTTGATCCATTTTTCCCCTCATAGATTGCCCGAACATTCTTCTGCCCAGTGGCTACCGGTGCTCCTCCTTTGCTTACCACAAACTCGTCACCTGGCACCAGGTGGTTCTGCCAAGTAGCTCCCACGCCAGGTGTTATGGCATAGTAGCCCGGCTTGTTTGAGACTGGCGAGACATCTTCGGTGAAAGTCAACCCAATGTTCTTGTAGGCTGGTCCCATGCCATCATAAATCAGGTGCGCGGGCATGCTATAGGAGTAAATCGGCGCGTCGTAGTTGTTAGTCGTCTCGGTCAGTACCGGGCGCCCTGTCAGGGCGTCAAACAACTTGTACTCGCTCCTGACTAGCGACCCACGGTCGTACACCTCCATGCCCGTCATGATCCCCGAGCGATGGATGACCTTATTGGTCACAGCGGTGCGCAGCGTGGTTGCCTGATAATGCGTAGTAGGCCACGCACTGGGGATAGGAATCGGGAAAAACAACGCGGGAATGATATCAACCCCCAGGCCGATCTGCGTATTGGTCGACACATCCTTGTTCTCTCGTAAGTCAGAGAAGAACTCGTAGTCAACGCCCATCAGACGCTCCTCCTTCTGCGCCTGACCGTTGACATACTCACCCGTAAGGGTCATCACCTTGTTGGTGAGCCGATAGCGCACATTCAAACTATCGCCCGACAAAAACTCCTGTTCGAACAAGTAGTTGTACTTGCTGTAGCTCACCGGTGCATTGGAGATCGTGCCATCGCTTCGCTGCGCGTAGTGACTCACCTGCTTGGGCTTGCCGTGCATGTCATTCAGCTCGACGCTGTAGCCCTGCGAGGCCGCAAGTCCTGTGATCTTAACCGAGCCCACAAAGGGAATCCCGAAAAAGAACGGTTTGTCAGGCTTGGCGTTCATGGCCGTCTCCTGGACTATGACCGGGAACTCCTTGGCGGTGTAGAACTCATGAACGGTGGCGCCTGTGCCGGAAACCGATGTAGGCAAATTCTGAGCATCCTCCGGTGGAAGCCCCAACCGATGCGAGGTGAGTGTCTTGACAGTCACTTTCCGATAGCCAACCGTGGCACCCGGAAAGTAGGACTCGTTCACTGGCATCTCGAAGAACAAGTTGTTGTTCGTCTTCAGCAGCTTACTCTCACTGTATTCTTTGCCCCGTCGGAAAGGATTTTCATCGCCACCCACCATTGGCTCGTAAGTCGCCACCCCACTGCTGATCACATTGCCCCGCTCGACCATGGTGTAGTCATAATACTGACCTTGCTTTGAAGACTGTTGGCCAGTCATCTCATCCCATGCATCTGTGAGCACAATCGAACGAACACGATGGCCTCCACCGTACTTGATTTGGTCGGGGCACGAAAGTCGAATCCAGGACTGCTCGGGCTTGATGTCCACACCCCAGTCTCGATTCTTGGCGATCTCGTTGAAGTCCTTGAACATTTTGATGGCGTTTGGAATAGCGCCAATCAATGAGTTGATGCGGGCCTTGTTGAGCTTCTCGCCTTCATCCTCTTGACCATCGCCGTACAAACGACCACCTAGGTTTGCATACAACGGCTGTTCGCTGCGCAAATGCTGCCAAGCACCAGAGGAGAAGGGATGGTACTTGCGCCCCTTACTCCCTTTCATAGGCTCTACATCAAAGTAGCCATGGGTGTAAACGCCGCTGCCCCCAGCCCTCCAAAGGCCTCGCTTCGTCTGGTCGGGGTTCACCTTCGCGTACCCAGATATGTACTCCTCTGGGAAGTCGCCATCCTCCCTCAACGTCATCAGTGCCCTGAAATACACCTGATCAACGCCCCGTAGGTATTTGTTGACCTCCTTGAGTCGCTCAGCATCTCCCGCATCCGCTGATAGCGAACTTTCCAACTCGAAGTAAAGTCGGCGTCTCCCCTGGACGATTCTGGAGCCGGGCCCATTCCCGTCGGATTTGTCTACCCATACGTTCATCATCTGCATGGCCGGCTTGTCTTGGACAAAGGCGTAATCGTCCGCCTCGTACTCGACGTCAATCTTGCCACCCGAAGGCAGGGTGATCTGTTTCAAAGACCAGGCACCCGCGTACTTATCTAAACTGTCTTTGAGGCTTTCGGGCCCTAGAGTGGAATACTGAACTGTGTAAGGGAAATCCAGGGCATTCCAGTTGCCATGCCCCAGGGAATCGAGGCGGTGATACCCTCCCCAGCGATCGTATTGGTGGCTGCTGTAGTCTGGGTTTTCATTGCCATAGCCAAACTGGTAGGGACTCAGCTTGCCTCGATTGCTCTGACCGTAGGTGAAGTAAAGCTTGCGCAACGTGAGCTTACCAGTACCATCGGTAATACCATTCTGATCCGTCCAGTTCTGCACTCCGTTACAAAGTGTATAGTCGTACTTGAAGTGCACAACCTTGATGGGAGCTTGATCAGCTTCACGGGCTCTCTTTGAAAAGAGCTCAACGCTGTCCAAACGGAAGCTGTGCTTGCTCATGTCAATATCAGAGCTTGAGGTTGCTACTTCCTTCGATGCGCCGTGTGCGTCCTCGCGGGCAGAGGTGTGAAATACAGCAATGTGTGAGCTGGTCTCAACTGATTCGAGGTACCAAAGCTCCTTTTCGCCATACACATATGACCCTTTGTCATCTCCTCGGGTGGTGCGGTATCCTTGGATGTAATTGGCGCCGTAAAGCGGCGCACGCCACTTATAGTCGGTCGACATGCGCTGGTAGTTGAAGCGCACCCAATACCCATGATCACCCTCTGAAGGACCCCAGGTTGCTGGTTCGGCAGGATCGTAATCAGCGTCGACGTAATCTGCCCCAACGATTGAGGTTAGTAAATAAGCATGTGCATACCTGGGCGTTTCGGTGCGCTGGTAGAACTTATCGGTGCGCTTGACATCATAGTTGGGTTCGCCATTCTTCTCCCCGAAGTTGGTGGTAATCGGTCCAGGATTGTTGGTGCCGGGGTCTAGCGAAAAAAGACATTCAACTTGCTTGTTGTTGTACGCAGGCAAGCCATAGACATAGCGCAACCCTTCCTCATTGACCACTTGGTAGCCCCCGATGTGGTGCTTTTTGTAATCGCCCCTGTCTAAGTAGTTCTTGGTACCAGATTCGTTCTTGTACGGAACAGAAAACAAGGGCAAAGCGAGTTCCGCCCCGCCCAACTGCTCATTGGTGAAGTGCTGGATGGCTTTTGATCGGGGTGCCCTCTCCTCGTTGACCACTTTAGGGCCCTGGGCCAGGGTGATGATTCCCCCCGAGCCACGTTCCATTTTCTTTTCGGCCTTCCAGGCCAAACCTGATTTATCAAGCCGTGGACGCATGGCAGTCGTTCCGCCAATATGATCCAATTCGTTAAGTGGATCAGTGCTGTGCTCACCATACGCCTGGAAGTACACTGGCTCAAAGAGGCTACCTGGCTTCCAGGCCTGGAAATCCACATCCGACTCGTGAAGGTCCGTCTCCCAAACCCCGCTCTTGCTCGAATGACTGAAGATCTGAAGGTCTCCGCCAAAATGCCCCCCTAGCCCAACACCAAACTCCAAGCCCAAAGAACCGCCGCCAGTAAATGAAGTTTCTCTCGGGTCGTTGATGCGGCCTATGTCCGATCTATAGGGGCGGTACATCGCTGCCATCCCTTGCCCTGTGACCGAGTACACATCGTTGGTCAAAACAGGAACGGCAAGATTCGGGCTCGCCTTCGAGACTACCCCGTCTTTCTCGCGGTCGAAGTCCAAAAGGCCTTTGTTATCCGTATCGTCCTGCAGGTACAGGTAGCCGAAAGCACGCTTGCTCACAGCACTCTTTTGGGGTCGCTGAATGGAAAAAGTACCTCCTACACGTCCGTACGGATATGTGCCAAAGTTGGCCAACCCAAAAGCGAAGTTCAATTTGGCACTCCATCCTCCCATCGGCATTTTCACCGTAGGGGTCTTGGCAATGGCAGCAAAGCTGTAGGAAGAAGAGTAAGACCCTGAGCCTTTAGCCCAACTGGGTGAATCAGAGTCCTTACTAGTCGCAGTGTTTGAGGCAGTGGTGCCAAGCGAAAGGCCAACTAGTCCATCTTGTGAGTTTACATCAAACCCGATTGAATACGATCGGTACGCATTCTTCTGCTGTCCACTGAAAGAAAGTCTTGGCGAAACGCCAACTCCTTCCTGAGAGTCAAAAGACAGACTCACCCCAAGACCCAGAAAATCATCAACACCTGGCGTGCCGTCCCCAAACCCATAGCCGAGGCTGGGCGTAATGCCCAGCGAATAACCGATCCCCTTGTAGTTATTGTAGTAGATCTGTAAGTCAAGGCTGCCTCCTGCATACAAGCCCGACAAATCACTTCCGAATGCCTCTACCCCAACACCTGCACTCACCCCGACTGTCGTTTGGGGCTTCATCGAAAACTTGGTTTTGATTGTATCTTCCTTAAAGTCATCGGGCAACCCTCGCATCTGGCGATTGATCGCCCCTGGGTTTAGCGACCAACCCAAGCCGACCCAACTGGCTTCCTGATCCATCGTGACCCCACCGTGATAGGCCAAGTTGAACGGGTACCCCCCGTTCGGACCAGGTAATTCAAACAAGGGCACGTTGTAGGTGAAGTCTCCCGAAAACAGGTCCACCATTTCTGTGGTGCCTACCGGCTCAAACGAGGTCACCTCCGGCTGTGTCGGCCCGGAGGTCAACGCCATCACCATCTGAGGTGCCAACATTTCACCCAGAAGCTCTACCACCAAAAAGGCGGCCATCAACCGAAGGTTGCGACGTATCAGCTTCATGAATTGCTCTTTAAATCAGGGATTTTGGCCATGTCCTCCTTGGTGTAAACCAGCTTCACTGAGCCGATTTGCAAAGGGCGAGGCGTAATGATCAGTTGCATGTCACCCTCTTGCGGGCCACCCAGATCGAAGCCCACGTGAATGGTACTATAGCCAGTCAAGCCATAGTCTCTTTGCATGTGGTACATGGTGCATGGGTAGGTCTGCTCGCCCACCTTCAACTCGATGTCCTGCTGTAGGTCGAAGAGAAAGTAGTAGTCGTCCGAGCGAAACTCGTTCGCCGACGCATTGCGCCTTTTGAAGGTCAATTCAAACTGGTAAACACCATCGCGAAACGACAACATCTCTCCGGCGCTTCCCTCTGACCAAGGCTTGAACTTGGAGGAGATCAGGTAGTTACTCACCTCGCTCTCTCGATCCAGCACCTCAACATTTTCAGCGGACCACTCTTGTGCATCACGCAAGTCAATCTTTCCTGGTTCGCAAGATCCCAGCAAGAATGCGCTTAGCAGCAGTCCAACTAACGCAAGGCTTCTATTCTTCATAGCCCTCATAGCGTTGGTTGACAAACTCAATCACTTGGTCTGTCACATTTTGAAGTGAATCAGCGTACATGATTGTACCCGATCCATTGGCTCCAAAAATGTACTGGTAGCCGTTATCTCTCCCAAACTGATAAATGTACTCGTTTAGTCGACCCCAGATTTGAGCCGAAGACTCCCGGTCCTTCTCGGCATAGGCGGTCTGAAAGTCCATTAAGACTTTCTGATAGTATTCCTGCTGGAAGGTCAAATCCCTTCCATTTGGCTCCGAGCTTGACTGCATCGCCTTTATCTGGACGGCCAAAGAGTCCAGGATGTACTGCTGGCGGAGCTGAAGCGAGTTTAGCTCCTTTTGGGCCTCTTTGGTTGCCGCGAATTGCGAGAACACCCTCTGATTATCTAGATAGACAGTCGAGGCAGGTTCTGCTTTACTGTCACCCAAAAACCCGTACAAGGAAAAGCCCAAAGCAACTAATGCAATGGCCAGCGTAGTAAGTGATAAAAACCGCTGATTCATCACTAGTTGGGCTCTACTCTGAATTGGAATCTGAGCACCTCACGGTCTCCTTTCTCATTGAGGACTTCTAAGACATAGAACTCTCGTTCATCTGCAAGGCCGTTCAGATTCAACTCGTAATAGTTCGAGCCGAGTTCTTTGGTGAGAGAAGGCACCGTCGAAAGCTTATTGTACTGCTTGTCATAAATCGCATAGCGAAGCACTCCGGGATTGTATCGTTCCACGTATTTGAAGGCTAGGTACCCCCCTCGGGTGATGTGGTAGCCGCCCCCTAATTGTCGGCTCAATAGAGCAAACGGTGACGTACAATTGTAGAAAGCCGGAATCGGGATCGGTGCTGCAAACCGTGAAGTATCTGTGAAAAAGTCACCGCCAATCGAGGCGAAGTCACCCTCAACCTCGATTCTGCCTCCCGTGGCGCTAATGAAGCTGCCGCCTTCCTGTAGGAATGTCCCGGCAACGAAGAAGCTGTAAGGATTCGATACAAGAATGCTAGCCGTAACTCCTGTGTAACTCGACTCGATCGTTAACGCGCGAATGCCAACCGCATAGTCGACAATGCAACTGTGAGTAGAGCCACTGTTGAAAACCACCGAATCCTCAATGCAGGGCACCTTCTCAGTTGACCAGTTAGCAGGGTTGCTCCAATTCGAAGGAGAAGAAGTGGCAATCCAATAGGCGGTTTGAGCCGATGCAATTGCTGCCCGGCACGCTACCAACACAAGAAAAATTCCGAGCCGAAACATCTCGACTAGTTGTCAGAGTCGATCAGTTGGCGGAGCTCTTGGAGCTCTTGCCTCATCTCGCTGATCTCTTTGCGATAGAGATTCTCTTGCTCGAGAATGTAAAGGGTCAATTCTTCGATTTTCCCTAGAAGTGCTGCATCCATCTCCGCATGCTCTATGCCGTTTGATAGCACTTCTTTCTCTGATGGAATCCCAGGCAAATGACCATTTTCTTCGATAAACGAACGAAGCGAATCCAACTCCATCAATTGATACTCCTCCCCGAACACATAATCAGCCCAAGCCTGGGGGGTGCTTCGAAGCTGTTTGGCAATCAAAAGCCCATCAACTGAAAGCAGCGCTTCGGGATACGCTGTGTTCGTCAAATCACCAACAATCAGTCTGTGAGCAACAAAGAGGGTATCGTCCACCAATGCATTCGCCCCTGATGCGACATGAAACCGCTCTTGGGGTGACAGGGTGCCTACCCCAAGAGAATCCTCAACCTTGACGCTTTCTTCAAATCTGGCATTGCCTCCTGCCACATGGAAAGTGTCAGTAGGCACTGTACCAATTCCCACGCTACCATCTCGGGTGATAGAGCTCAAGTATCCGCAATCTCCTTCCCATTTGTCGCAAACAGGCTCCGAGACCATGTATTTGATTACCAACCTGGGGTCTTTCTCCCAATACACGTTCCTGCTTGGCCAAGTTGGATTATCCCGGAGCTTGATGTGGAATCCATGACGCATACTATCTGGCAAGGCAACCAGATCACGGACGATTCTTGTCACATCGACGTGCTGGTCACCCGTTGTAGTCGTTGGACCATCCGCAACAATCGTTGGATCAATTTCTACAGGATAATTTAGTTGGCCAGCCCCGCTTCCATAGAACATATTCCAAGTGATGGTATCCTCATGCCAGTGCTTGGTCATTCTCATTAGCTGGATTTGGCAATAGAGCGGGTTGGTATGGGTATAGT
>CAYGKP010000001.1:39946-50389 GCA_964350605.1 uncultured Cytophagales bacterium | reverse complement strand
AACGAAATGGCCACTGCTTTGCCCAGCTCCAACCACATGCCAGGGGCCGTCCCCAGCGGATTGCGGAACAGACGCGCGCCTTCAGGCATCTTCGCCTGTTCGTGGTGAAGGTCGGTCAGGGTGCGGCCGCGTTTCTCGAAAAAGGTTTGAATCCAACTAAGGGCCTCGGCGTGAGCCACCAGTGGTGTCCCGGCGAATTCAGCCAAGGTTTTCTTTGTGATATCGTCTTTGGTGGGGCCCAAACCGCCGGTCAAAATGACCCAGCGGCTGTGCTTCACCGCTTCCTTCAGGGTTGATTGAATATCTTTCGCGTCATCGGCGATGGTGTGAACCCGCCGCACTCGATAGCCTGCTTCCGAGAGGGTTTCAGCCAACCATGAGGCATTGGTATTGACCGTTTGGCCGAGCAACAATTCATCCCCGATGGAAATCAAATCCACCAATTGAGTTGCGCGAGCCCCTGCTTTCGTCTTAGTTTCCTGACCACTTATCATCGATTCGATCATGCGACGCGTTTTGTTTCTCCTCCCGTTGGCCGCTTTGGCGCTTCACGGCTGTACCCAAGAACAGATTTCTCAGACCTTGGGCACCATCTCGGGCCCCAGCAAGATTTCCACCGACGAAGCTGTCAGGGGCTTGAAGGAGGCCCTTTCCACTGGTTTTACCAAATCGGCGGATAGGGCCTCATCAGTTGACGGGTTTTTCAAAAACCCGCTGATCAAGATTCCGTTTCCCTCTGAGGTTACCAAGGTGGAGAACACCTTGCGCGACTTGGGGTTCAACAAGTTGGTTGATGATTTTGTCCTTTCGATGAACCGCGGGGCGGAGGATGCCGCCAGCAAAGCCGGACCAATCTTCCTGGGGGCCATCAAGCAGATGACATTCTCTGACGCCTGGGCGATCCTAAAGGGTGATAAGAACGCGGCGACCAACTTCTTGATGCGCACCACGACCGACCAGCTATTTGCCGAGTTTCAGCCAGTTATTAAGCAGAGTCTCGACAAGGTGAATGCCACCAAGTACTTCTCGGATGTGATTGGCACCTACAACAAACTGCCGACCACCTTCAACAAGGTAAACCCAAACCTTGACGAATACGTGACCAATAAAGCCATCGATGGGCTCTTTACCCTGGTGGCTCAAGAGGAAGAAAAGATTCGCCAGGATCCGGCGACACGCGGCACAGCGTTGCTTCAGCGGGTCTTCAACCCGAGTAACTGGCCTGAGTAGTCAAACCCCTCTGAGGGGCTAGTATTTGAGGAGTTTGCGCGTGATGGCTTGCCCACCACTGCGTACCTCCAGGATGTACAGGCCGGAGGTCAGGTAGAGCCCGCTGGGGTCCAGGTCGATTCGATCGGTGCCCGTAGGGTAGGTCTGATCGTAGAGACGAATGCCGCTCAGGTTGGTCAAGATGACTTCCACGGGTGCTTCGCTGGCGTTTTCAAGTTCGATGGTCACACGATCCTGAAAGGGGTTCGGGTAGACACGTTCCACGAGTGGCGCTTGCGGCTCGACACCTGTGACCAGCGTAGTGCGCAGGTTGGTCGCGTCCATTTCGATGAAATAGTATTGGTAGTCGTCGTAGAGGCCGCCGTTGCCGCTCAAGCCAATACGAATGATGAAGGCTTCCCCAGGTACAGTGCCAGGCGAAAGGCCGATGCGGAACATTTGTGTGCCGTTGTCGGCACTCATCAGCGTGCCAATCGAACCAATGGTGCTCGTACTATCCAGTGCCCATAATCCATTGCTAATGCCCGGGCCGAAGTAGCTCATATCGGCAGAATCTAATTCGACTTCCAACCCCGAAACGGGCGCGAGGTAGTTGGTGAATTGAACTATCAGGCCAATGGTATCCCCCGCTGTGAAGCTGATCGAGTCATCACCCAGCAGGTCAAAACTGTAATCAGTAATCCGCACGGAGGGCAACGTGAAATCAGTGAGCGCGCGGGTAGGATTCAGCTTGCGCCCCATCTTCTCGATGTGCGGAGTATTAAAGGGGATGGAACTTAGCGTATCGACCCGGTCGCCCGTGATGCGCAGTTGTTCCATGGCTTGAATGGCAGTAAGGTCCGGCCGCTCGGAGCGAAGTAGGCCCAATGCCCCCGCTGTTGCCGGCGAAGAGGCCGAAGAGCCCCATACTCGGTAGTAGTCAGAATTGTTATTGGAGCCGGTAGTAAAGACCTGAGCTCCTACAGTCATTAGATCGGCGAAGTAACTAACGATGAACGCCACATAAATCGCGCTGCCGGACTCGTCTGCCCCAGCGACCGATAGTACATTCTCATAACTGGCCGGGTAGAAATCTTTGTGCGCCGGAACCCCCGGGGGGTCGCCTGAAATCTTGTTGCCCGCTGCTGCTACAACGGCAACGTCCCAGTATTCAACAACATAATTTACAACATCCTGAAAAACAGCACTGTAGCTATTGGGAGACCCCCAAGAGAGGTTAATCACCGAACAACCATGCTCGGCTCCATAAATAAGTCCATCGTACCCGTGGACAATACCCGAGATGCCATCAGGACTGGCTTTGATGGGCATGAGCAGACAGCCTGGGCAGGTCCCCGCAATGCCGACATTGTTGTCCATTTGGGCACAGCAAACGCCCGCGACCGTTGTTCCATGGCCGGAACCACCGCCTGTAAAGGCATGCCAAGGTGAGTTGTCCCAGTCAAAAGGACTGAACGTGGCTCCACCCAAATCGTAGCCAACGAAGTTGTCAATCAAGTCGATTGTCGAGCCGCTGGCTAAGTCGTAGTACACATCACCATCATTGTTCAGGCCATCAATGGGATCGTGCCAGTTGAGCTTGTATTGGTTGGTGAGGTCTTGATGGTTAGGCAGGAAGCCAGTATCAACCACACCAATAACCACCGAGGTATCACCCTGCTGGATGTCCCAGGCTGAAAAAAAGTCGTGCCCCATCAAAACATAAGGTGGTGTATTGATTGCACCTAAGGTGTCGGCTGCGTGTGGATCATTGGGTAGGTACTGGGCCTCGAAGACATAGTAAGGATCTACCTCCTCAAAAAGACCAGTCTCCATGAGCATGACTCGCGCTTCAGCGAATGAGATGTTCGGGTTGTAATCCAAACGATAACTGCGCGAAAGGCGGCCAACGCTGGGGGGAAGTGCTTTGCCTCGAAAGTTTGGGTTGATCTTTGGCTCCGAAATCAAGGGTTGCCAACCACGAAGCCCTAGCCGATCACTAGCCGATCGCAAGGCGGGATTCGCCACCCGCGCACCACGTTCCATTGCTGCAGTATTTTCAGCTTTTAGGCGCACCAAAGCAACCCCGGGTTGTATGCCCGATTCATTCCCGGCAGTACGGGGGCTCACTTGGGCCATGCTCAGGACACTAAAGGCCAGGGAGACGCAAAGAAAAAGTAACGACTTCATTGAGGCTCAGACTGACTAACGCTTTCACCAGTCATTCGGTTGTCAGATTGTGAAAAAATTAGAAACAATTGTGATTTACCTATTTATTCGGCAAAACCGTTGTGGGTAACCCCGCGCAGAACCCTAAGCAAACTTCCGTATTTTTGAGGCCCCAACACAGCCAAAGTCTTCTTTATGTCAGGACACAGTAAGTGGTCGACCATCAAGCGCAAGAAAGGCGCAATTGATGCCAAACGCGGCAAGATCTTCACCAAGATCAACCGCGAGATCTTCTCGGCAGTCCGCGAGGGTGGCAACGCCGATCCGGCGTCGAACCCACGCCTTCGCTTAGCGATTCAGAACGCGCGGAGTGCGAACATGCCCAAGGACAACATCGACCGGGCCATCAAGAAGGCCTCGGGCGAGGGTGGTGAAACCTACATGGACGTCACCTTCGAGGGGTATGGCCCAAATGGCGTACCCATTTTCGTTGAGTGCATGACCGATAACAACAACCGCACGGTGGCCGATGTACGCGCTGCATTCAGCAAGGCGGGGGGCAGCCTGGGCACCAATGGTTCGTTGGAATTCATTTTTGACCGCAAGGGCGTATTCTCTTTTGAGGTTCCTGAAGGTTTTGACGAGGATGACTTTACCTTGGAGGTCATCGACGCGGGCGCCGAGGAAGTGGAAGTCGAAGAAGGCTATGTTACGGTCATTTGTGCCATGGAGGACTTCGGCTCGGTTCAGAAGGCTCTCGACGAGATGAACATCGAACTCGAAACCGGTGAATTACAGCGAATCCCCAACACCCGCGTTTCCCTCGATGACGAGGCGTTCCAGAGCATCATGAAGCTGGTCGATGTACTCGAAGACAACGACGATGTCCAGAAGGTGTACCACAATCTCGAAGTCACCGACGAGCAAATGGCCCTGATCGGTTAATCCCCCACACGTGCATCCACTCTATTTAGAATTCGAGCAAGTCGGCAGGCAGTACCTCGCCGCGCTTGACCGGTACAATGAAGGCCCCTTCGTACGCACCCCCAAAGCGGGCGGCTGGTCCATGGGCGAAATGTACATGCACCTCGGCGATGCCTCGCTCAAGTACATGCTCGCGCATTGCGAGAAGTGCTTGGATCAACGTGACGGGAAGGTTGGTCCGTGGCGCAGCCTAGCGACCTTGGTGGTGTTAGCGCGCGGGAAATTCTTGCGCAAACGCCTCAAGCCGCACATCAATGACAAATACCCCCCGGTAGTGCCCAAGAACATTGCCGAGGCGCGGAGCACAATGCTTCAAGTGCTCAAGAAGGCTCAAGAGCTGGCTGAACGCTTGCCCACGGCCAATAAGAAATACAAGACCAAACACTTCGCCCTGGGCTGGCTAAACGCCGAGCAGTGGTACAAATTGAACACCATGCATGCCCGCCACCACCTGGGCCAGCAGAAGCGACTGGAGCGAGAGATCATCAAGGACACCAAGCGCAGCTTCAAGGAAGGTATCCCAGCTGGCGGTGATGATTTCTAGGCCTCTTTTTCGGTAAACCGTAAAAAAGAAAAGGCCACCCAATGGGTGGCCTTTTTCATAGGAGATGACTAAGCGTTAGACGCTGGCCATGTATTCGATCAGGTTGACCACTTTGTTCGAGTAGCCCCATTCGTTGTCGTACCACGACACAACTTTCACGAAGGTCGGCGAGAGCATGATGCCTGCGTCTGCATCGAAGATCGAGGTGCGCGGGTCGGTCATGAAGTCCGAGGAAACGACTGCGTCTTCGGTATACCCGAGAATGCCTTTCATTTCACCCTCCGAAGCGGCTTTCATCGCTTTCTTGATGGTCTCGTAGTCGGTGCTCTTCTCAAGGATGACCGTCAAGTCAACCACCGAAACGTTTGGAACCGGCACACGGAAGGCCATTCCGGTCAGCTTGCCAGCGACTTTCGGGTAGACCTTTCCAACAGCTTTCGCTGCGCCAGTCGACGAAGGGATGATGTTCTGCGAAGCACCACGGCCACCGCGCCAGTCCTTCTTCGAAGGCGAGTCAACGGTTTTCTGGGTAGCAGTCGTTGCGTGAACGGTGGTCATCAGACCTTCTTTGATGCCGAAGCTTTCGTCAAGCACCTTGACGATGGGCGCCAAACAGTTGGTGGTACACGAAGCGTTCGAGACAAACTTCTGGTCTTTGGTGAACGACTTGTGGTTCACGCCCATGACGTACATGGGGGTGTCGTCTTTCGAAGGGCCAGTCATGACGACGTGCTTGGCACCAGCGTCGATGTGGCCTTGAGCCGATTCTTTGGTCAAGAAAATACCGGTTGCCTCGGCGACGTATTCCGCGCCGCGCTCGCCCCATTTGAGGTTTGCAGGGTTGGTTTCAGCCGAAACGGTGATTTTCTCGCCGTTGACGGTCATGATGTTTCCATCGACGCTGATGTCCGCGTCGAAGACGCCGTGGGTGGAGTCGTACTTGAGCATGTAGGCCAAGTAGTCAGGGTCGATCAAGTCATTGATCGCTGTGACTTTGACATTGGGATTGGCAGAGGCGGCGCGGAAGACCATCCGCCCGATGCGGCCGAAGCCATTGATTCCGATTTGAATCGCCATGAGTGTGGGAGTTCTCTGTAGGTAAGTAGGAGTGCGAAGCGAAACTACGCGTTGATCCTTTTAAACAAAAGCCCAGGCGAATTCGTTTGCCAGAATCCATTCCACATCGCATTTGTGGAATTTCCCTCAGTCGTTATATCTTTGTGGCCCCGCAGGGAAGGCAACTGCCCAAATCGCGGGATTACGTGCTCCGTTCGTCTAGGGGTTAGGACGCCAGGTTTTCATCCTGGTAACAGGGGTTCGATTCCCCTACGGAGTACCAACGAGGCAAAACCCTCGCTCATGCAAACTGGGCGAGGGTTTTTGCTTTTAATCGACCGATAAACCACACTTTCGTTACGAAAGCCTCTGTTTATGCCCATCAAACCGTAACCCACTACCTTGGAATGCGCCTAACCTTCCTGCCCTTGCTCGCGCTTTTGGCCTGTGGTCAATCGCCACCCATCGACCCCGTATTTATGGCCCAAAACGGCAAAGATCATTACGTGGCCACCGTTGCCTTCTGGAACGTGGAGAATCTTTTCGACCTGGAGGACGACCCCAAAACCGACGATAACGACTACCTGCCTGATGGCCCCTATAAATGGACAAAGGAGCGTTACCAGCTTAAACTGGATCATCTGGCACAGGTGCTTGAAAAGTTGGGCGACGAGGATGGCCCCGAGATTTTGGGCCTCTGTGAGGTCGAGAACAAGACCGTGCTCGAAGACTTGGCTTCACACGAAAAGCTGAAGCCACGCGGCTACCAGATGGTGCATTTCGATTCGCCCTACCACCGCGGGGTCGATTGCGCCTTGCTCTACAAGCCCGACTACTTTACGGTCATTGATGCAAAGTCAGTCACCCAAACCATTCCCGACAACCCGGGCTACACCACCCGCGACATTCTGGTTGTGACCGGAAAATTGCTAGACGACACCGTGACGTTTCTGGTCAACCACTGGCCCTCACGCCGGGGTGGTTCACGTAGTGTGAAGTACCGATGGATGGCTGCGGAACTTGCCAAATCGATCATCGACTCGATTCGGACCGACGATCCGGACGCCAAAATCATCGTCATGGGCGACTTCAACGATGATCCAACCGATAAGAGCATCACGAAGGGCTTGAACGCGACTAGCCGCGTGGAGGAACCGAGCCAACTGTACAACCCCATGCATGCCTTGTTCCAAGCGGGTGGGGGCAGCTTGGCCTACGGCGATGCTTGGAACCTCTTCGATCAGATTCTTGTGACCCAAGCGGTCCAGAAGAACCCCAACAACCAATTCTTCTACCGCGAGAATTCTGCAGGCATCTTCCGCGCCGAGTACCTATTTCAACAGGAAGGTCGCTTTAAGGGCTATCCCTTCCGCACCTACGTGGGCCCGAACTATCACGGGGGCTACAGCGATCATTTGCCAGTCTACATCACGCTCCTTAATGAGCCCAAGACCAACGCGGGGGAATAGTTTGTCAGCCTACTCGGCGGAGAACTCAGCCTTGAGCTTCAGGTAGATTCCGTTGGTCCAGCCGAACCCGTCTTGGGTGAGGTATTCGCCACCCCCCGCTGGCCGATTGGGGTTCTCGACATCGTATTTCTCCATCATTCGCCCACTGGAGAGGAAGACGCGGTCGTTTAGCGACAGCCACTTTCGGGCAATCCGAAGCGCATCGTCGAAGCGCCCGGCGTTCCGTAATCCGATGATCGACACGTACTGAAGCGGCGGCCAGCCATTGGGCGCGTCCCATTGTTGGCCGGAGTGCACTTCGCTGGTGACCAGACCACCAGGGCGTTCTAGCCGAGCGAGGACGGTGTTGGCGGTTGTTTGTGCGCGGCCCTTCTCCGCTTGTTCGAGCCAGAGGGGAAACATCGCCGCGAGGGTTAGCTGGTTGCTGACTGTGTCGGTCGGCCAGTGGTAGTCGGCATAGGCACCCAGGTTGGGGTTCCACAGGTACTCGTTGATGGTGCTTACACGGGATTGATAGCGAGCGGTCCATTCGAGGTAGCCTTCTTGATCGCCCGTTACCAGATGCGCCTCTGCCAGGGTGGCTTCGAGTTTGGCGAGTAAGCCGTTTAGATCGATGGGCACATAGTCGGTGGTCCGCAGCCGTCCGACCAGGGAGTCGCCCCCCATCCAACGGCTCGAAAAGTCCCAACCGGATTCGGCGGCAGCGCGCAGGTTGCGGAACGTCTCCTCGGGCGACTGCAAGCTGTCCGAAGCCACATGCAAGTCTTCTTTCCACGCTTCTGGCCGGGGCCGTGGGTCATCATCCCAATAGCGGTTCAGAAGCACACCGTTCGGCATGCGCACTACTCGCCGGACGGCTTTCTGCGTGTCACTCACCCACTCGTGGCCCGCCATCCAAAAGGCGTATTCCTTTTCCAAGGCCGGGAGGTAGCGCAGGTACGCACCGCCGCCTTCGTGGCTGACCAGCAGCCTTACCATCAACGCGAAGACCGGGGGCTGCGAGCGCGAGAGATAGTAGGTCCGGTTACCGTTGGGTATGTGCCCGTAGGTTTCGATCAGGTGGGCGAAGTTGGCCACCATCTCGGCCACCGATTGCCAACGCCCGTTTTCCGCCAGGCCGAGCAGGGTGAAATAGCTGTCCAGTAATACACCTCGCGGAACCGTCCGCCGGGCACCACATAAGGGAAGGGCAGGGGAATCAGGCTACCGCCGGGGCAGGTGTCCGCGTCGGGCGGGCGCGAGAGATGTCCCCAGAGCGTCTCGATGTGGTTCGTGATCGAGGTATCGCCTTCAAAGCTCGTGTTGGGCGTGGTAGGCAAGGAGAAGTGTTTGTCGACAAAATGTGGAAGGTTGAAGCCGCAGAGCTGGGAGGCTCGCTCGTATTGGGCAGCAATGATTCTCGGATCGTTGTCGGGGCATGCGTCGACGAACGTTTTTGAATCAGGAAAGAGCCCAGAGACTTGCACAGAATCGAACACCGCACCCCAAGCCGAGCTGGGGTCGACTTGCGCCCGAAGGCCGCTAAGGAGCGAAATCGAGAGTAGGGCTGAGAGAAGAAATCCGCGTCGCATCCCCACAACTTACAAAGCCTGGGAACCATCCGCCGTTCCAATTAGTTGTTTGAACACGAATCGAACATTCCCTGCCATGTCTGCTACCGAAACCCTATCCAAAGTCGTCGTCCACAAGGCGGGCAGTCGTGGCAAAGCCGATTTCGGTTGGCTGCAAGCGCGGTCCAGTTTCAGCTTTGGGCGTTGGTTCCACCCCGAGCGCGTTCACTTTGGTAAGCTTCGCGTGCTGCAAGACGACATCATCGCCGCGGGGGCAGGGTTCGGGACGCACCCCCACGACAACATGGAAATCGTGACCATCCCGTTGAAAGGCGGCTTGGCCCACGAGGACTCCACGGGCGGCAAAGGGGTCATTATGGCCGGCGACGTGCAAATGATGTCGGCAGGCACGGGCGTGACCCATTCGGAGTTCAACGCCAGCGAAACCGAGGAGGCGCGTACGCTTCAAATCTGGGTGTTCCCCAAGGAGAAGAACATCATGCCGCGTTACGATCAGAAGCGTTTCGATCCGGTGGGTCGTCAGAACAAGATTCAATTGTTGGTTCACCCCACCGACCCCAGTGCGGTGCGCATCCACCAAGACGCGGTGTTTGCCCGCACCGATCTGGATGCTGGGAAGGAAGTGACTTACACACCCCTCTTACCCGAAAACGGCATCTATGCCTTTGTGTTGGAAGGGGAAGTGACCATCAACGGACACGAGTTGTCGCGCCGCGATGCCCTGGGCATTGAAGCACCCGGCGACTTGAAAATTTCCGCGAGCACGGACGCGCAGCTACTGCTGATCGACGTGCCCATGCGGTAACCCATTTTTTGATTTAGGATTCGGTTGGTTTAGGTGAAAGGCCCCGCTTTGGCGGGGCCTTTCTTGTTTAAAAGAGAGCGGGGAACTGATTGGAGTTGCAGTTAGTTGTTTAAACATATAAATTCGAGAACCGTATCATTTTCAAGCCATGAGCACGATCACCACCTCTAGCAAAACCATCCTGCACAAAGCCGATACCCGAGGCTACGCAGACCACGGCTGGCTGAAAAGCCGCCATACCTTTAGCTTCGCGCGCTACTTCCAGCCCGAACGTGTCCACTTCGGAATGCTTCGCGTCCTGAACGACGACATCGTGGCGCCCTCGATGGGTTTCGGCACGCACCCGCACGACAATATGGAGATCGTCTCGATCCCCTTGCGGGGGCAACTCGCCCATAAAGACTCGACCGGCAACGAGAAGGTCATTCGCACTGGCGAGGTGCAAATCATGTCCGCCGGGTCGGGCTTGACCCACTCGGAGTACAACGGCAGCGCGACCGATGAGGTCAACTTCCTGCAAATCTGGGTCCTGCCGAAGGAGAAGAACATCAAGCCGCGCTATGACCAAAAGGTTTTTCAAGTGGCCGATCGCCAAAACAAGTTCCAGACCGTTGTGAGCCCCACCGATGTGAACGC
>CAYGKP010000001.1:0-39936 GCA_964350605.1 uncultured Cytophagales bacterium | reverse complement strand
GGATCAACCAGGACGCCGCCTTTGCCCTGGCCGATATCGAAGCCGGACAGTCAGCGACTTACAGGCCGATGGACGAGGAGCATGGTATCTACGTCTTCGTCCTGGAGGGCGAGGCAGAGGTGAACGGCGAGAAGCTGGAACGCCGCGACGGGTATGGCTTCGAGCCTGCTGCTGGAACTGTTGAGGTAAAATCTTCAGTGGGTAGCCAAGTGCTGCTCATCGAAGTGCCCATGCGCTAGCAGCAGCCACCCCCGTCGTAAAACCAAGTTGGGCCGGTGATGAGTAGATCGTCCCGGCTCATTTTTTCGAGGTTCAACGCGGTTTTGTCGCAGACTGATAAGGGCTGATTGGGCATCAAGACATGCCCTTTGTGATCGTCGTAAAACTCCTGGTCGCCAAAGTAGATTGCCGTGCGTCCTGTGAACACGCAAGGTCCGTCCTCGGGCATGGGGTCTTTGATCGCGCAGATTTCCACGCTCTCGATCAGCAGACGCTCGGGCGTGTCATATTGTTTGGGGTCGAGGACGCGGTAGGGCCGACGCGCGCGAATTTCGACGGTGCCGAAACCAGCATTGGTGATGAGTTTGAGGTAGTCAGCCAGGGGCAATGAACCACTCAGGCATAGGGCACGCAGTTGCTCATCTGCCCGCAAGGATTTGGGCATAGACTGCTCGCAAATCGGGTCGGAGAGAACCAAGCGGCCGTGTGGCTTGAGCACTCGGTACATCTCGGCCAGGGCCTGCTTTAACTCCTCGGTTTCGAAGATGTTGAATAAGCAGTTTTGCGCCGCGACATCCACCGTCTCGTTTTCGAGGGGCAGCGAGAGCGCACTTCCCTTACGCAGATCGACGAAATCCGAGGAGAACCAGTCATTCGCCTGTTCGGCCAACTGGAAATTTTCGTGGCTTGCCGTCAGCATCTCATCGACCACATCGAGGCCGATGACGCCGCTCGTTTGACGGGTGAAGTAGGCGAATTGTAGCAGTTCCATGCCACCGCCGACACCGACGTACAACACTGTGGGATTGCCCACCAAGTCGCGTGGGGCCACGGTGCTGCCACAGCCGTAGTTCATCTCCTGCATTCGTTTGGGAATCGAGAGCCCGGGCAGTTGCCATATCGGTGTGGTGGTGCAGCACAGCCCCACGTTGGGCGTTTCGGCTGCCTTGCGGTATACGTCTTCGACGGTATCGAGATAGCTCATAAGTAAGTGGTTAGGCCACTTCGCCGCCGCAACTTGAGCCTGCGCCTGCCGTGCAACCGTAGCAGTGTTGGCCCAAGACGATGCGCCGCTCGCCCAGTTTTTTGGCGTCGAACTGCGAGATGTGCGAAGGTGCATCCCGGACTTCCAATTCCAACATCTGGTTGAAGTCACAGTCATACAACTGGCCTTCCCACCCAACGGAAATTGTGTTGCGACACATTACCCCCAAAGCGGCCGAGGGGTTGAACGCCCCGACCAGTTTGTCCATGTACCGCTCGTAATTTCCGGTACGCAAGAGCGACTCGAGGTAACGGCTGATGGGCATGTTGGTAATGGCAAACAGTTCGTTAAAACGAATGCCGTGATCGTCCCACAGTACCTTTTGAAACTGTGCTTTCAATGATGCCTGGCTGTCGGGCAGAAAAGCACCCGAAGGGTTGTAAACAAGGTTGAGCTTGAGCCCGGTTTCTGGGTTGCCGTAGCCAACCTCGTTCAGCATCCGAAGCGCCTTCATCGAGCTTTTGAACACGCCGCCGCCGCGTTGCTTATCGGTGCGGTTGGCATTGTAAAAGGGCAGCGAACTGACCACTTCTACCTGGTGCTTCTTGAAGAACTCCGGCAGATCGTGATACTTCGGATTTGCGACGATGATCGTCAGGTTGCAGCGCACGATTACGTGCCGACCAAGTGCGCGAATCTGCTCGACAAACCAGCGAAAGTCGGGGTTCATCTCCGGCGCGCCGCCCGTGAGGTCGACTGTCTGAATGTCGGATTGGGCCAGGGCCACCAGGCAGGCTTCCATCGTCTCGCGGGTCATGATCTCGGTGCGATCCGGCCCGGCATCGACGTGGCAATGCGTGCAGGTCTGGTTGCACATCTTGCCCATATTTACCTGGAAGATGTCGACCCCTGTGGGGCGCAAGGGCGAAAGCCCGATCTCTTCCAACTTGGCCGAGAAAGCAGGCAAGGGCTTGTACTCGCCGTTCTGGTTTTCAAGCACACGAATCTGCTCGGCGGGATCCGAGAGGTGGTTCTGGCTGCGTTTGAGGGACGTGGTGGCGAGTGCCATATTACATCGAAAGCTGGTCGGCGTGGTTCATCATCTGAACCCCATGCACCAGCGAGGCACCGCCCCGAATCGCCGCCGCAACGTGAACGGCTTCCATCATCTGGCCTTCGCTCCAGCCTTTCTGGACAGCGTCCTCGCTGTACGCATCAATGCAATAGGGGCACTGCACGGCATGAGAAACCGCCAAGGCAATCAGTGACTTCTCACGGGCGGTCAGTTCGCCTTCGGCAAAGACCTCGCCGTACCAAGCGAAGAACTTGTCGGCCATCGGCTTCTGGTAGCGACCGATGTCGCCAAATTTCTTGAGGTCGTCGGACTCGTAATAGTTGGCCATGTTGGGGGAGTGGTTTGAGGTAAGGTAGGAACAAGCAGAAGCTACGGCTTGTCTGCCAGACGACGAAACCGAAGAACGCCGTAAGGTTTGTTACGGCTTGACCACCCGCCCGGTCCAGGCACGGCCGGAAGCGTCGGTTACGCGAAGCAAGTAGAGCCCACGCGGAAGTTCGGCAAAGCCCGCCAACTTGACCACCTCATTCTTCAGGGTGAATTGCTCCTCAATCACTGAGCGGCCCATCGCATCGGAGACTTGGACGGATACCTGCCCATACAACGCCCCGTTGATCCGCAAGTTGAGGGGCCCATCGCTTGGGTTGGGATAGGCACGCACCAAAAGTTGATCGCTCGCCTCGCGGGAGAGCGTGACAACCTGGCTGTAGCTGTCTACCTCGCCAAGTTGTTGATAGCGGATGCGGTAGTAGACAGTCCCTCGGTTCTCGCCAACCGCATCGGTGGCCCGGTAACTGTTCATGCCGTTGCTTGCGCTGGGTACGGTGGTGACGGGTAAGAAGCGACTGCCATCGTCGCTACGTTCGAGGGTGAAGAGCCCGCCTGATTCGCCTTCGGCTGTCCATTTCAGTTCGGCGGTTTGCTCGTCCAGCCAATGCCCACTGAAGGTGGCCCAAGCCACAGGCAGTGCCGGATCGGGCGAAACGCGGAAGGCAATATCCTTCTTGAAGGTGGGGAATGTCAGGGTGATGCTGTCGTTGATGCGGCCAACGGTTTGAGTGCCGAGCCATGCGCCCGAGACGGGGCTGAAGAACTCGACTTGGTAACTGGCTTGCGGCATCGGTCCTAAGCGATAGGTGGCCCCTGTGACGTCTGAGACACTCGAGGGATCGGCATAGAAGCCATACTCGTCATCGGTGATGTAGGCGTAGGCGTAGTCGCCCCCGTGATAGCCGTACGTCTGCAGGTAGTTGAGCTGGACGTTATTGACATCGATCGAGCTAAACTGCACCCAGTCTTGCCCGACTCCGTACAGGCGAATGGTGTGGGAGCCAGCTGGGATGCCAGATAGAGTTTGAGCCCCCGCGCCCGAAATCGACCAAGTGGTCTGTAGTCCACCGTCCAAGTACACCTGAATCTGCTGAGGTGGATTCCAACCCGAGACACCAGTCACATTCAAAGTCAAGCTGCCAGTCGTGGCGAAGTTGGCGGTGATTTGTAGATCCCGGCTGATGCCTCCGTTGCCAATCCCCGCAATGAATTGGTTGAGCCCAATTGCATTGGAGTAGCTGCCGCTTCCATCAATTGTCGTAGTCCAGGGGTTGGGGCTATTTGTGCCTAGAAAAGTCGTTGTCGCCGGGGCAATGGATACCGAACCTATGCCTGAGGGCTGTGTCAAGTACCGCCCGTTGATGGCTTGTCCGCCGGTCTCGGTCACGATGTCCACACCATCCAGGAACTCTTGGGCATGGTCGTAAATCCAATACAGACCTTGTTCCCGCATCAACCCTTGCCAAAACCAGAACATATTGGGTACACCGGTCATCGCGCCTTTCCAAACGGCCCGCCGAATGTGGTCCCCCCACTGATCAGGATAGCCCACGTAATTGGTGGCTTGTCCATCGGAAGCACCAAACTCTCCGCAAAGAATGGGTTTGGTGAGCGAGGAGAGTAGATCTTCGGCTTCCAATTCCAACCCTTTGTCGATCGAGCCCGAGTAGCGGTGGAATTGAAGTTGATCAATTCCGGTGTTGTCATCCATCAGCAGCAGCAGCGGCTTGTACCCAGAGGTGCTAGTAGTAACGATGTGATTGTAGGGATCAAGGCTGTGTAGGTACTGGCCCATCTCATCGTGCCAGGTGTCGACATCGCCGTCCGCGCTTCCCCCCGCCCGATCGGCATAGTTTACTTCATTGAAAAGCTCCCAGGTCAAGATGTGTGGCGAGTAACCCCAACGCGCTACGGTATAGCGAAGGCGTTTCTGTACTTGCGTTTTGGCCGCCGCTAATGAAAAGAACTGCTCGGGGTTGGCATCGGGCACCGGGCCGCCGTTGCTTTGGCGATATGGATTGCCGTCGCTTCCACCACCGATTGGATTCCACTTTGCATTGGTTGTTGTGCTATGCGAGCCATGTTGGAACAGCACGAGTTGCATATATGTGTCGTTCGCCTCGCAGAGATTCAATACGGAGTCTGTGAACGCAGCTCCGCGCTGGCTGTACTCGCCGAGGCCCGGGTACCAACCAGTGTAATATGAGGCGCTATTGGACCACTCCAGGTCTTGTCCGGAGAATTCAGTCTGCCAGTAACGAATCCAGTTGATGCGGTTGGGGGATAGGTAGCTGCTGAAATAATCATTGAACCAGGTGACCATGTTTCCTTCGTGCCAACCCAGGTTGATACCCAGGGGGTAGTACGGCTCGCCCGTTTCGTGGCGAAGGAATTGTTGCTCAGTTGCATCCAGGTCAATGAAGCCCTTCCGGCCGCCGTCCACGGCGGTAATGTTCAGCGTGGCCGAGGTGCCTACCGAGCCATCATCAGCGATAATGCGAATCGAGTACGTGCCCACCTGCGTTGGCGTGAAGCGAAGTTTCCAGCCCGCGCTGCCGCTGTTCAGGTTGGCCCAGCTGGTCTGCCAAGTAACAGGCACCATGTAAAAGCAGGGAATGGTATACATCGGCCCGGAAGGCGGTGTGATCTCCGCATCCACGGCGATGATGTCGGGGTCGTAGGGGTTCGCGTACCCCGAGCCGAGCGTGATGTCGCCCTCTACTTTCTCGTAGAGTTCGTAAGTCGTTTTTGGAAACGAAAAGGCCGTCACCGTTGCGGCCTGGAGGTCGGCAAGGGCGTGGCAGAGAACAAGAAAAGAGAGTAGGCAGCGGAAAAAAGTCTTCATCCAGCAGAATAGTGATACATCAGTACCACTAAGATACAAATTAATCGCGCCCGGTGGCGTTAAAACACTGAGTTCCCAGTGCTTGTGGTCAACAGTTCGAGGGCGCGAATGCCCGCCAACGAATTGCCCTTTGCGTTGAGCCCCGGACTCCACACCGCGCAACTGAAGCCCCGTGGTAAGACTGCCGCAATCGCACCAGCCACCCCACTTTTTCCGGGCAGACCGACGCGGTAAGCAAATTCCCCTGCCTCGTCGTACAGACCACTGGTCAGCATCAAGGCGTTGATCCGCCGTGCATGACCAACTGAGATTAGACGGCTCTTGGTGTGCGGATTAACCCCCTCATTGGCCAAAAACCCGAAGGCCGCCGAGAGGTCGCGGCACGACATTTCGAGTGAGCAATAGGTGAAGTACAGACGCAGGACCTTTTCAGGGTTGTGGTTTAGGTTGCCATGGGCACGCATCAAGTGGGCGAGGGCGGCGTTCACGTGGCCGGTTTCCATCTCGCTGTGGGCCACCTCGGTGTTGTAGCGAATCTCCCGATCGCCGCTGATGGCTCGCGCGAAGGCCAGCATCTCCCGCTCGGGGTGTTCGAGCAAATCAAGCAGCATGTCGACCACTACTAGCGCCCCTGCGTTGATGAACGGGTTGCGGGGAATGCCTTTGTCGGACTCGAGCTGCATGATCGAGTTGAAGCGCATGCCCGAAGGTTCGCGACCAACCCGAGCCCAGAGTTTGTCGCCAAGGCGTTCATAAGCCAAGGACAATGAGAGGACTTTCGAAATACTCTGAATCGTAAAGGGCGTGTCCGCATCGCCCACCCACAGTGGCTCTCCTTCTAGTGGGTGAACGCACAGCGCGAACTGTTGGGGATCGACCCGCGCGAGCGCGGGGATGTAGTCGGCGGGTTTGCCTTGCGAGAGTAGTTCCTCCACCTCGCCAGCGATGTAGGCCAGCAGGTTATCAGATAGGGGCGTGACTTCGGGGCTCATCTCCTTATGCGTTGGAGCCGCAAAGCTCGGGCTTTTTCGGCGGCTCGGGCGTCCGTGTTTATACGTTGTCGACCACCACCTTGTAGGTTGGGTCCTCGTAGTGGTTAACCTCGATGATTGCCTCGGCATTCGCCAAGAGTTTCATGCAGTCCTCGCTCAGGTGGCGCAGGTGGACCTTCTTGCCCGCTTTCGCGTAGCGCTCAGTGATTTTGCCCAGCACTTCGATGGCCGACATGTCGACCACCCGGCTTTCTTTGAAGTCGATGACGACGTGCTCGGGGTCGTTCTGGATGTCGAACTTCTCGTTGAACGCTGCGATCGAGCCGAAAAACAGCGGGCCATAGATCTCGTAGTGCTTGTGGCCGTTTTCATCCACGTGCTTGCGGGCGCGGATGCGCTTGGCGTTGTCCCAGGCAAAGACCAACGCCGAGATGATCACGCCCACTAGAACGGCTAACGCCAGGTTGTGCAGGAAGATGGTCACCAAGGTGACGAGTATCATCACGATGATGTCCGACTTGGGCATCCGGCGGAAGACCCGCAGGCTGGCCCATTCGAAGGTGCCGATGGCGACCATGATCATCAGGCCCGTTAGGGCGGCCATCGGGAGTTTCTCGATCAGCGAGGAGCCGAACATGATGAAGACCAAAAGCATCACCGCCGCCACGATGCCCGAAAGCCGTGCTCGTGCGCCAGAGGAAATGTTGATCAGGCTTTGGCCGATCATCGCGCAGCCGCCCATGCCTGAGAACAAGCCCGAGAGGATGTTCGCCGAGCCTTGGGCAACGCATTCCTTGTTGCCGCGCCCGCGCGTCTGGGTGATTTCATCGACGATGTTGAGAGTCAACAGGCTCTCGATCAGGCCCACACCTGCGACAATGCCCGCGTAGGGGAAGATGATTTTCAAGGTCTCCCAACTGAGTGGTACTGAGGGAAAGTGAAACGGCGGGAAACCGCCTTTGATCGAGGTGATATCGCCGACCGTTTTGGTGTCGATCTTAAACAGCCAAACGAGGCCGAAGACCACCAGGATGGCTGTCAAGGAAGAGGGGATCACTTTGGTGAGCTTCGGCAGGCCCCAGATAATCAGCATCGCGACGGCGACCAAGCCCAAGAAGACGTAGAGTTCTGGGCCCGTGAGCCAAGCACCACTGTCGGTTTTGAATTGGTCGAGCTGAGAGGTGAAAATGATGATGGCTAGGCCGTTGACGAAACCCAGAATCACCGGATGTGGCACTAGGCGCATGAACTTGCCCAGCTTAAACACACCGGCCAGCAATTGAAAAATGCCCGCTAGGATTACCGTTGCGAAGATGTACTCCTTACCGTGCGAGATTGAGAGCGTTGCGATGACAACGGCTACCGCCCCCGTTGCGCCCGAGATCATGCCTGGACGGCCACCCAGAATCGAAGCGACCAGCCCGACCACGAAGGCCGCGTACAGCCCGGTGAGGGGTGAGAGGTCGGCCATCAAGGCGAAGGCCACCGCCTCGGGCACCAAGGCCAACGCGACCGTCAGGCCCGAGAGGACTTCGTTTTTGTAGTTGACCTTTTGGCTAAGATCGAAGAGTTGAAGGCGGGTTCTCATCGGGAAGCAATGCCGGGAGCGGCCGGGAAACTGCGGGGGTCCCGGTGGGCGATTTCGTGCGGTGGGGAAAGGCGCGGGCGAGGTAGGGGAGACCCGCGCCGAGTTGCCTGCAAACCTACAGCTTTCCCGTAAGGAGGGCAGGGCTTCGAGGGGAAACATTTCGCGACAAAGAAGCCTCTGAGAGTTACAGAAATCCGTACTATTGACTACGTTAGATAACGTATTACTAATAATAATTACATGGCAACCCCTCTTCAGGCCCGTGCGGTGCTGCACCTTGATCTGGACTGTTTTTTTGTCTCGGTCGAGCGGCTCTACGATCCTTCCTTGGCGGGAAAGCCGGTGATCGTCGGGGCGAGGAGCCGCCGGGGTGTGGTGGCCTCGTGCTCGTACGAAGCCCGGGCGTTTGGGGTCCATTCGGCCATGCCCATTGGGGAAGCCTTGCGCAAGTGCCCCCAGGCCGAAATTGTCTCGGTCAATGGGGCGCGGTACGCCAAGCATTCCCAGGCGGTGACTGAAATCTTGATGGCGCATGCGCCCCATGTGGAGAAGGCTTCGATCGATGAATTCTATCTGGAACTGACGGGTGTCGACAAGTTCTTCGGGGCCTGGCCGTTTGCCCAGAAGTTGCGCCAAGCAGTGATCAAGGGAACGGGCCTGCCGATTTCGATGGGCATGGGCATCAGCAAAGTAGTGGCCAAAATGGCGACCAGTCACGGCAAGCCCAACGGCGAATTCCAGGTGAAGCCCGGCGAGGAGAAGGCTTTCCTCCATCCGCATCCGGTGGGGAAGCTGCCCATGGTCGGCCCGCGGATTGGCGAGGTGATGAAGACCCTGGGCATCCACACCATTGGCGATTTGGCGGCCTTTCCTGTGGAACGATTGGAGAAGCGTCTGGGCGTGTGGGGCCGCGACTTGTGGCAACGGGCCCACGGAATCGATAGCCGCGAAGTGCGCGAGGCATGGGAACAGAAATCCATGTCACTCGAGCGAACCTTCGAGCACGATGTGGATGATGTTCAGTGGTTGCGCGAGCGGATTGTGGCCTTGGCCGAACGGCTGGGGTATCAACTGCGGGCGCAGGGCAAGCTGGCCCGGTGCGTGAACGTGCGAATTCGCTACAGCGACTTTGTGACCGTTGGCGTGCAGCACCGCATTCGGCCCACGGCCAGTGATGCGCAGCTCATCGAGGTGGCCAAGCAGCTGTTCGCTCAACGGTATGACCCGGGTCGGTCGGTGCGGTTGATTGGGGTAGGTCTAAGCGAACTGCAACGTGGTCCGCACCAAATCGACCTGTTCACCGATACGGCCCGCGAGATGAACCTGCTTGGCGCGCTTGACCGCATCCGCAAAAAGCATGGCTCGGCGGCCATCGTGCGCAGCTCGGCCACCGAAGTGCCCGGCCAGGAGAGTGTACTATTGAACCGCCTAGACGAGATGGCTGGGCCGTTTCCTGCCTGGCGCCGCCCCGTCTAGCCGTTCGATAACTTACTTACCCATTGAGGGTTAGAAGTACCATGCCTAGGAATGGGAATTCTCCTACTAAAATTGTATTTTTGAAGGATGTAGTGGAAATATTCCATTGGCTAACTAGGCATGACAAGACTGGCTCAATTCATTCGTAATTCGTGCATCCTGCTATCGGTACTCCTCGTGCCGATTCTGGCTGAGGCGCACGATGGAAACAACTACCAAGCGGTCTACGCGACCGTGGCACCAACCGTAGATGGAAACCCTGTCGATGCGGCTTGGGCCACCGCGCCGTGGTATTCACATCAGGACGTGTGGATTGGGACGGGCACGCCAACGGCCGCGGATTGCAGCATGCGCTTCAAGTTCGTTTGGACAGCCAACGCCCTCTACGTCCTCGGAGAGGTATATGATGATGTATTGAGCGCCGTCACACCCGGACCAGGGGGTGCCTACTATGAGTACGACTTGTTCGAGGTGTTCGTCGATGAGAACCACTCGGGTGGTGGACACACCAACAACTACAACGCCTTTGCCTACCACTTCACAACCGATTTGCAGGCGATTGATATCGACAACGGTACACCGCGCTACCACAGCGATGTCACCATTACGCGTACCAATCCATCCCCGGGACTTTACTATTGGGAGGCACGCATTCCCATTTACGCCGATACATACGTGTGGGGTGCCGCGAATACGCCCGTTACCTTGACCCAGAATAAGGTCATGGGTGTGGCTGTCGCGTATGTCGATAACGACGGGGGTGCCAGTCGCCAGCACATGTTGGGCAGCGAAGTGATTCCCGTTCCGCCGTATGCCGATAAGAACCAGGCCTATCAGACAGCCAACGTATTCGGTGAAGTCACACTGGTAAACACCTATACGCCGCCCCCAGCGGACTACGAAGCAACACTTGCGACGGTGGCACCGACCATTGATGGCAGCGACGCGGATGCCGTCTGGGCATCTGCGCCCTGGTATACCCTTGCTGACATTTGGGTGAACAACGTGGGGACCCCGCCAACGGTCACTGACTTCTCGGGTCGCTTCAAGCTGGCTTGGGACGCGGATGCGCTCTACATCCTAGCCGAGATCACCGACCAAACGCTCAATGGCAACCCTGTGCCAGTGGGGACCTATTACGAGTACGATGTCCTCGAGGTATTTGTCGATGAAGATTATTCGGGTGGCGGACACCAGAATACCCACAATGCCTTCGCCTATCATATTGCGCTAGACGGCACGGTGGTCGATACCGACGTAGACGCGACAGCCAAAGTTTTTCCTGAGCCAACCATGGCGCGCACCAACCCTTCGGGAAACACCTATTTGTGGGAAGTGCGCGTGCCCATTTACAACGACACCTACACCTACGGGGGAGCGAACACGCCCGTTACTTTGGCCCAGGACAAACAGTTGGGCTTTCTGTTGGCCTACATTGACAATGATGGAGGCCCGACCCGTCAGCACATGATCGGCAGCCAGCCAAACAGTAACACGGCCTACATCGACGCGTCGACGTTTGGCGAGCTGCGACTGGTAAACGTGGCGACCCCACCGACCGGTACGTTTAACCACTTCCCTGTGGCGAATGGCTTTGTCCAACCCAGCGTGATGACCATGTTGCCCGATGGGCGGGTGTTGGTTTGCGAACAAGCGGGTCGCGTTCGAGTGATTGAGAACGATGCGCTGCTGGCCACCCCGATGTTGGACCTGACTGCGAGCATCTCGCGAAACGATGCCCAGCCGTGGAACGAGCAAGGCCTCATCGGTATCACGCCGGACCCGAACTTCGCTTCCAACGGCTATCTGTACGTCACATACACGACCAACGCTGGTGGACTACACAATCGGGTGTCGCGGTTTACAGTAACGGGTAACATTGCCAATCCTGCCAGCGAGTTTGTGGTCATCAATATGGATGGTACGACAGCCCACAACCACAACGGGGGCGCACTCCATTTCCTACCCGATGGGACTCTCCTCATTTCTCATGGCGAGAACGCGGTACCTGCCAATGCGCAGGCGGTCAATACTCACCACGGAAAGCTCCTGCGCGTCAATTCAGATGGCACCATCCCGACGGACAACCCGTTTTATGCCTCAGGCACGACGCCACAGCGCCGTGCGCAGTGGGCGACAGGCCTTCGCAACCCCTTTACCTTCGATGTGCAGCCCGGAACGGGCCGCATCTTTGTGAACGATGTGGGGCAAGATTCCTGGGAGGAGATCAACGACGCGACCCCAGCGGGCCGCAACTTTGGTTGGCCCTCGGAAGAGGGGAGTCCCAATTCACCCTCATTTGTCAACCCTTACTACGCGTACAGTCACGCCCAAACGGCCGGAAATTTCCGCGACAGTACGGGTTGCTCGATCACGGGCGGTACGTTCTTCAACCCCACGCTCACCAACTACCCAGCCGAGTACGTGGGGGATTATTTCTTCCTCGACTATTGTGGAAACTGGATCAACGTCATTGATCCCTCGGGTCCGACGGCCGTTCGCTCGACCTTTGCCTCGACATTGGGTCGCGACCCCATTGCCATTGACGTAGGCCCTGTCGATGGAAAGCTCTACTACTTGTGTCGCAACAACAACACGGTGAACGGTGCGGTTTACCGCATCGAGTACAGCGGCTCGGCCCTGCCAATCATCACCGATCAGCCGGACACCACCTTCACCTTCGAAAGCCAGCCTACACAGCTCTGCGTGGGCGCGGGTGGCCCTGGGCCCTTTACTTATCAATGGTACAAGGACGGTGCGGTCATCGGTGGTGCCCAGAGCTCCTGCTACGACATTGTGGCGACTGTTCCGGGAGATGCCGGAAAATACACGGTGGTTGTGTCCAATGCGTTTGGATCGATTGAGAGTGACACCGCTCTGTTGACGGTCGGGCCGTTTAACACCGCACCGGTGCCGGTGATTGCTTCACCCATTGATGGAGCCAAGTACAATGCTGGCGACGCCATCCTCTTCTCAGGCACGGCGACGGATGCAGAGGACGGCGTGATTCCCCCGGCTCAACTCCGTTGGAAGATTGACTTTCACCACAACACACACACTCACGGCGGATCTGCCAACATCGTGGGAACGGGCGGTACCTTGAACGTCCCTTTACAAGGGGAGAAGGCCCACAACGTATGGATTCGCATTTACCTGATTGCGGAGGATTCCCAAGGGTTGACCGATACTGCCTACGTTGAGATTTTCCCGAACAAGTCTTACATCACGTTGACTACCACGCCTGCGGGGCTGCAGGTCACCTTTGACGGGCAACCGCAAACTGATGGCTGGCAAGACAGCAGTGTGGTCCTCAATGAGTTCACGATTGCGCCCGTTTCGCCCCAGAGCTTAGGCGGAAATCTGTATGCGTTCGACAACTGGTCACACGGAGGTTCAGCCAGTCAGGACATCAATACGCCTGCCTCGAACACCACCTACACGGCCAACTACACGCAAGTCCCCCTGACCAACCAGGTCCTCAATTCACTGGACGATGCGTACATCCGCCAGAACCCCGTCTATCCCGATCCAGACCAACAGAGCGTCACTTTTGGCACGACCGACCCCAATTTCTTGGTGGTTAAAAACTGGAACCAGGGCCCCAATCGGTTTACCTGGATCATGTTTGATCTCAGTAGCGTCAACTCGTCGATTTTTGAAGCAAAGCTCCGCTTGTTTGGGGCCATTATTAATGAGGGCACACCACCTGGTTCGGCCGCCGTTTCGATCTATGCGAGTGAAGACACCTCTTGGTCCGAGAACACAATCAACTTCAACAACAGTCCGGCCTTTAATGGCAGCGACCTGATTGCGACCCAGAACCTTGATGGTAGTCTGGTTAACAAATGGTACGAGTGGGACGTGTCCAGCTTCATTACTGCTGCAAAGGCCAACGGCGAGAGCCGGGTCAGCTTTGTGATAACTGGCGGAGCCGATCTATTCCAGCGCCTGCGGTTTCATTCCGACGAGAACGCAAGTGGAAATGGCCCCGAATTGTCGGTCACTTCTTATGACATCATCACCCCCGTGGGGATGATTTACTTCGAAGCCTTGCCCCAGGGGGATGATGTGTCGCTGCGCTGGGCCACTGTGGAGGAAACTAACAACCAAGGGTTCCAAGTCCAGCGTTCAGCCGATGGGGTTAATTATGAACCCATTGGCTTTGTGGCTGGTGCGGGAAACAGCACGCAACTGCTGTACTACTCGTTTACCGATGCGGACCCACTGGAGGGCATCAACTACTACCGCTTGCGCCAGATGGACTACAATGGCGACGATTGGCTTAGTTCAGTTCGTTCGGTGCTCATGCGAGCCAACTCGTGGGTTAAAGTGGCACCCAATCCGTTCCAGAAACAGACCACGTTGCGTTTGGCATCGGAAGTGACCGGTCCGCTGACGGTTGAAATTTCTGACCTAACCGGACACCGGATGGGTACTTTGGAGTACGAGCAAGTCAATGGCCTGGTCACGATTCCTTGGGCCTACCCAAGTGGAGTATACATGTTGCGCGTCACCAGTGCCTCAGGCTCGCAGACCATCCGTGTGATGGCCCTCGAGTAACCGAAAGGTGTGGCTCGTAGGTGGTCCGGTAGGCTAAAAGCCGAACAGCCCTTTCGACCGCTTGCGGCTGCGTCCTCGCGGTACCCCAAGCACGTCGAAGAGCCCGCGTGAGAGTTCGCCAACGATGGTTTTCGTCACGGGGCTGCGTTCGATTTCTTTCCAAACACTCTTGCCCGAGCCACGGGAAGAGGAGCGTGAAGCAGGCTTCTTGGCCTCCTTCTCTTTTTCCTGTTCTTCGCGGATTTGCTCGATCTTCTTCCCCAGAATCTCGTAGGCACTCTCGCGGTCGATGTCCTTATTATAAGTTTCAGCCAGCTCGGAATTCTTCATCAATTCTTTGATTTCCTCGTCGGTGAGGATGTCCATCCGCGAACGCGGGGCACACATCATGGTGTGAACCAGCGGGGTGGGAATCCCCTTTTCATTGAGGGCGGTGACAAAGGCTTCCCCGGTACCCATTTGGGTCATCAGTTCGTCGATCTCATAGAAGTCCGAGAGCGGGAAGTTCTCCGAAGCGCGCTTGATGGCTTTGCGGTCAGAAGCGGTAAAAGCCCTCAAGGCATGCTGCACTTTCAAGCCCAACTGGCCCAACACCTCGTTGGGGATGTCTTCGGGAGACTGAGTGCAGAAGATGAGGCCGACCCCTTTCGAGCGGATCAGTTTGACGGTGATCTCCAGTTGGTCGAGCAGGGCTTTGTTCGCCTCGCGGAAGATCAAGTGCGCCTCGTCGATGAAGATGACCAGCTTGGGTTGGTCCAGGTCGCCCGCCTCGGGGAAGGTTTCGAAGACTTCGGCCAACAGGCAGAGCATGAAGGTCGAGAAGAGCTGCGGGTTGCGCTGCATCTCGACTAGACGCAGGATGTGGATGATGCCCCGCCCGTTCTCGTCGATGTCAGTGAGGTCCTCCACGCTGAAGGAAGGCTCGCCGAAGAAATCGTTCGCGCCTTGTTCCTCCAGAGAGGTCACGGCCCGCAGCATCGCCGCTGCGGACTGTTTGCTGACCAAACCGTACTCGGCCTCGACTTCTTCCTTGCGTTCGTTGGCGATGAACTGAAGTGCCCGGCGCAGGTCTTTGAGGTCCACCAGCGGCAAGTCGCGCTCGTCGCAGAACTTAAAACAGATTGAAAGCACACCCGCTTGCGCGTCACTGGCATTGAGAATCTTGCCCAAGAGCACAGGCCCGAACTCGCTGACTGTGGCCCGCAGGCGAACACCGGGGGCATCAGCTTTCAGCGTCATGAGTTCCACGGGGTACTCACTCGCCGACCAAGGCGCACCAATGGCGGCTTGCCGCTCGTCGATTTTAGGGTGACCCGCCGATGGTTTCGCTAGGCCGCTGAGGTCGCCTTTGATGTCCATCATTAGGACCCCAATGCCGTTCTCGCTGAGGCCCTCCGCGATGGCTTGCAGGCTTTTTGTCTTGCCCGTTCCGGTTGCACCGGCGATCAGGCCGTGGCGACTGAGGGTCTTGAGCGGGATGCGCACGTGCGTGCCCGTTTGGGTCTGCCCATCGAGCATGGCACCGCCGACCAGCAGGCTGGGGCCTTTGAAGGTGTAGCCTTCTTGAATGGCTTGGGTGAAAGTGGTGGGGTCGGTGGGCATCGTTCGGATCGGTTGGCACCCTGAAGAAACGAAAAGCCGACGAGTTGTTCGCTAGGGCATGTATCTTGGGGCTATGCTACGACTCTGTACACTCCTTTTTGTGGCCCTCTTTTGCGGCCAACTGTCCGCTCAAAGTGGTCATGAATACGATGTTCCCAAAGCCGACAAGGCACCCGTGATCGACGGCGATCCGAGCGACCCGGCGTGGACGAATGCCACTTGGTATCCTATGGATCAGGTGTGGGTAGGAGAGGCCCCTTCGCCCGAAGACTTTCAAGGTCGTTTCAAGTTGACCTGGGACAAAGGCCACCTCTATGTGCTTGCCGAGATCGTCGATGAGAAGCTCATCGACATTCACCCCGATCCCTTGCATGACTATTGGAAAGATGATTGCCTCGAGATTTTTGTCGATGAAAATGCCTCGCGTGGCAACCACCAGTTTAATCACAATGCCTTCGCCTATCACTGCGCCCTTGACGGCCAGATTGCCGACCTGGATTCGGATAAGAACGTCAAGCTGTTCCTTGATGCGGGGCAAGCGCGTTGGAAGGCTATCGGTGGGAAGTTTTATTGGGAGGTGGAGTTGCACCTGTTTGCCGACACTTACGTGGTGGGTGCGCAGAACAAGTTCCTCAAATTGAAGGCCGGCAAGAACATCGGCTTCGCGATCGCGTATTGCGACAACGACAACAGCCTTGACCGCGAGAATTTTGTGGGCTCCGAGGTCATCGACGCTGAGGACAAAGACCTCGGCTGGATCGACGCAGGGGTGTTCGGGACGGCGATTTTGAGGGACTAGACTGCTAGAGTCTCAATTAACTAACGAGGCCCGCTCATTGAGCGGGCCTCTTCTCGATAGTAGGGTTGGCTGGAAGCAGAGCATAGCAAATGGCTGTCCCATGCCCTGTGAATATGCTGTGTGACCCTAGCAGGATTTGGTAAGTTCTATGGAAAGAAAATGATAGGAATGATATAATATGATTGAGCAGTCGATCATATGGCATTCATTCGGTATATCGAAATAATCATTTGATTCCATAGAAATCAATTGTTTCGATTTGTACTCAAGTTGTACACAAAAAAGAGGGTTTGAAGTGGGGAATGTTCAATTCGGCCTAATTCTGCCATGCGGATCACTTTTGTGAGAGATCTCCAAAAATGATCTGGATACGTCCTGAATCATTTCCAAGCTTTCATGCTGCCCATCATATGACTAGACCCATTCGCTTATGGCCTCCTCGTATCTGGCCATGGGCGAGGGTAGACAAAGATGGCTTTCTCATAACGATCAACTCTTTCAGAGTGAGGCCTCAGCGGTTTTGAGCCACTTCTCCAAATGTTGGTAGCCGACAATATTGAATGTGTACCTCCTTGGACATACACAGGCATAATCCCTAGCCTCCTACTTATTAGAGTAAGGATATTTGCGTAGCTAATGTTATTATATTGTTAACACTAACATAGTGAAGTTGTCCTAGGGGCAGAATTCGATATCATAGTTGGGTCGATTGAACTACACTAATACGGTTTGATCGCCATCGAACGTTATCTCCGCAATGGCCAAGCCCTACTTTTTTACCGACCCCAGCTTACTGGATGTGCAAAGCACTGGCCAGGCCTATGGGCCCGCTTCAAGTACTGAATTTCATTTATCGTCCAAGCATACAGTATCATCGGGTCAAGGCGCACCAGTGATCGCGTGTGTAGGAGGATTGCTGTACGCTCAAGAGCAGTCCTCGACTCTGCTTAACCTTGTTATCAAACCATTTAATCACAATCCTCACCTGCCTTTTCGGGTCAAGTACTTTGTCTACAGGGGTGTTGCGAAGAGTAGTTTAGTCCAAGGCTCAGGGGCGATCGTGCTGACAACAGCGAATGACTTGGCTGCACAGTTACACGAGAACCAGGCAGCTTATGCAGACGCTTTGGGTGTCGCTAAGGTTGATCCAACCGAAGAAACACTGGGGCTGCATTTCACAGCATCGGCAACTGGTGACGATCAAAAGCTTGATTCTGAGAAGATCGACGCACTTTTTTTTAACCATCTAACAGCGTTCAAGCCGACGCGTGTTCGAGCAGGCCAGACTTTGGGTGAGTTTGCGGCCAGCAGCGAGATTGGTTTTGAAATCGTTCTGGAGGCATATGGGAGCAATCCTACGCTTGGGGAGCTGCGGGCTTCTGATGGCCTGGTTACCGTTACGGCCGCCCCAACGATCGCTACGCCTCAAGACGCAACTGACGCACTGGAGAACCGTGCGGCGAGGGAGAAGGTGATTCACTACATCGACCCCGCAGCATTCTATGGCCTTCACGCACGTAGTGGTGTTCGAGTTTTGCAGGGTTCCACGGTTTCGACCCTGACTGATCAAGACCTCTACACCGACGTGTTGACCAAGTTCGCTCACCCCGGCCGGGTGTATCTGGACATTCGGAATGAGAACAGCTATAGCCTCAACTACTACAGTAACTATAGTAGCTACGCAGGCTACAACGTCAACGTCAATCTATCATTCGATGGGAACACGGCCCCTTCGGGGCGAGCCTACCTAAGCAATGACTGGCCGATTCACATCATTGAGGGTTCGGAGTTGAGTTCGGGGGTTGCAAATAGCAAGACGCACATACGCCTCTCTTTACCAGAGGCCGACAACACCAAGCCCTTGGTCTATCTGGATGGAGCGAGCCCCTACAAGCGCTTCCCGGAGGTGCCGCGTCACAAGGCCAGGTACATCGAGCCAACGTTTACGAGTGGTTGGACCGATGAGATCGAACTGGCCACTGCGGCTGCAGGCAGTAACTCGATTGCCAGTTATGTGAAGTTGTCTTACATCCAGCGGATCGACCCGGAGAAGGTCGCGCCGCCTAAGAGTTCTCCTGTGATTAATGCTAACTACTACCTCGACAACACATTCGTACTTCCAGAGGTAATTAGCGATGTGATTCCATGGGACTTCTCTGAGAGTTCTAAGCCTAGGTTTCAGACAGCAAATCTGCACTATCAACGATTTGTTGATGGAATGGAAGAGTTGGGTTTTTCTGGTTTTGTTTCTACTGTTCTTGTCGTAGAGGAGGACAAGATACATTACTTGCTATCACCCACAGAGGGCTTTAAGTGGTCGACTTTAGTTGGACCTGAGTACAATCTTACTCTTCCGGCATTTTCAGATCAGAATAATTTTCTCCGGAATCTGGAAAGTAGCGATTTGGTTCTTTCGCCTCATCAAGTGCCAAGCTTATTGGGCCTACAGCACTTGTTTGTGTTCTCACAACTTGACCAGGACGGTATACTTACCAGGCAAGTTTCTATTGTTAGCCTGGAGATTGACTCTCAATGGATTGCAGATAATGCTGTTGAAATATCCTCTTTGACAGCCAATTGGCACGTAGCCTATTACAATCCAAGAGCGCGTTCAGTTCATGGAGTAGGATGGAAGCTTGTAGATCCTGAGAGCTCGAATGAATACATTGGGATTTGGCCTTATATCCAGAATGAAGGTCAGCCGAATGAAGAGAGAGTTATTTTCGTCCGAATTGGCAAGGTATATGTTCACAAGCCTACATACATTTATAATCGTCTTCCAAACGAAGATGCACCCATGAAGGACTATACAAGTATAGAGTTTGATCCAGTGGATTTCTTGGAAGAGCAATGCAAAGAACCATTAGATACTGAAAGCACATTTGAATATTTGCCAGACCTAGCTACTGCTACTTATGAGGGAAAAAATTACAGGATAAGATATTTGATTGATCAAATAGAAGTGGTAGATACTTTTGAAGAAATTGCTCATGACCTACTGGCTGGCACATTTTCATTGTCCGTTTTGTTCGTCGAGAATTTTGCTAATGATGATGATATCGATTTGGAAAAGATAAATAATGCAAAGACTTACATAGAATCTCAAGGAAAGACTTTCTTAAAGGATGATCTTAATATCGTGGAGGGCCGTTCCCCATGGGTTCATAATATTGGACAGAGACATCCAACTGAGAAGGTAAACGATCTGCTAGCTAAGAAGTCGAGAGATGGTAGCTATGATTATCCCGCAGAAAGGGAGGAGTTGATTGGGACCAGAGGCCTTTCGATACTGAAAGCACCAGTAGACAATCTTATACAACTTAGCATACCGTTCTCAACAAATGGAGGGCCATTTCCTGCCTTCTATCTTGCCAAGGAGGGGTATGATCTTATCAAAGATCAAGACCTTGGACCAGCACTAATCAACTTACATTCAATTGGTGGAATTGCCACCTCACATCCGCTATTGAATACTAATATTGCTCGGTATACTGTTTATCACGAACTCGGACATGTGGCTGGATTAAAGCATACTCTGCACACTCAAATGGGTAGGAGATCTGGCACTTCTAGTCAACAATTTGACGAGGTATTTGGCCAACCACTAAGTAATCAGAGGTTGTACTATTTAAACAAGCGGGATACTGAGGATAGCTATGAGCTGAATCAGAATTTTTACTTATCTAGTCCGCCCTCAGTTCCGCCTTCTGAGAACATATCCGATATTAAGCCTCATTCTGAGTACAATAAGAATTTGACAGTTGGTAATACTGATTTTGTTGATCAGTACGAGAATATGATGTACCCCTCTCCTCCGCTAACTGCAGTTGAGAACCGGAGGTTTTCTCCAATTCAGTTCAAACAGATGTTTGATAATTTGATTGCATACCGATACCCGGTTACAGATACTGATTAGTTCGAGTGAAATACTTTGCGATACTACTTATCCTGTCCTCCTGTCATGAGGTTAAGGTTTTTTACCTAGAAAACTCTAGCAATGGATTAGTATATAATAAAAGGTTGGCTAGCACAGATACTGTATTTGTGGTTGAAGTATCTAGAAATTACGAAAAGGGAGACGAAAGCTGGGTCCCTGATAAGTGGGATGGACATTTCGATATATATTTTCAATTTGTTACTCCTTGTTTTTCAGAAATAACAGAAAGGAAGTACCTAAATGCGGAAGGAAGATATATTAACTCTTTCCTTATAAGAGATAGTTGTGATATCTCACACTTCAGGTACAGGATACTATCTGAGAAAAGGTATAGTCCAAAAATATATTTAGAAAGTGACTACAGGTATATAAACATATATGAGAAAGAAAGTGGAGGTATAATAGTCATTATGTCCAAGAATCTAATGGTCTCAATGCATGATTACGTTGACTCACTAAGAACTGTGAAGTAATGCCCTCCACCCACAACTACCTACCTGTCACCTCGCTGCTTTCTGCAGACGATTTGCCCGAGGCCCTGAGCTTCATCGACGGAGGGCTTGATGCGCTGATCCCGAACCTCTTTGTTAAGGAGATTCAATTCGTCAACACCGCCGGGTCAACGCGTTCCTTTTACGTCCAACTCATCGCCTTCCAGAACATTGGCTTCACGGTTCCCGGCCTCGATCTGGAATTCTCCATTAATCCCGGCACCCTTCCCAACACCACCGAATTCGACCTCACCCTTCAGTTTGATTGGGAGATCCTCCGCTACTTCGACGACTTCGAATTTTCGCGCTTCGATGGCTCGCCGCAGTCCTTTTTCGACCTCCTGCTCACAGTAACCGATCCGCTAGACGAGCGCTTGCTGACCAACGCGGTTTTAGAGATTGAGCTCTCTGAGGATGTTCAAAGCCTAGTCAATAAAATCAATGCAGAATACGGGGGTAGCTCGGTATCCATGCCGTCAGCAACTGAGCTTTCTGACCAGATAGATGACCTAATAGCACAGATCGACGCGAGTGGGTCGCTGCCGTCTGTTCGGGAGATACTCTTTACGATCTACGTGCTGCCTGCTTCCGATCTGTCGAGCGGACTTGATGCCATCAATCGCCTTTACGACGGAGGAGGACTGCCAATTTTGAGCCGTTTGCAGGAGATGCTAGTTCCGAGAGTAAGGGCGGGCACTTCACTTGGTTTGGAGGTTGCCATTCCTCGAAGCTTTTTACTGCCGCTTCAGCCAAGCGGCGAACCTTACGCCGAGCCGTCTAAGTATGTTCTGAGAACAGAGCCCGCTCAATTCACTTTTGACACACGTGGCAGCTTCGGCATTGATCAGTCAACTCAGGTCACAACGGGTATCGATACTGACCAGGGAGTTTCTGGCCCTACAGTTCAAATCGGTAACTCGGGCTTCACTTTTCAAGTCGACAATGTTTGGCTAGACCTTTCCCGAACTACCAATATTCAACCCATTCAGGATGCAGGTTATCCGGCTGACTTCCGAGGAGTCTTCATCGAGGAGATCGAAGTTGGGTTTCCGCCTATCCTAACGCAGAATGGGAACCCTACGGAGCAAGCCATTCTCAAAGGGCGTAATCTCATCATCGGCTCAGGTGGCTTCAGTGGGACGATCGGACTGGAAACTCGGGTAGTAGGTGAGGATGAATATGACTCCTACGATGCGACCTTAGGTGGCTTCGGTCTGGAGTTGAAAGAAGCTGAGGTGGAGTTTCGTCAGGGTAGTCTGGTGCGCTCTTCCGCCAGAGCCACGCTCAATTTTCCGGAGAACTTCAATGTTAAAGACTCAGAAGGGAATCCCGCGGAGTTGGAGGTTACCATTCAGTTTTTCGAAAACGGGGATTTTACGTTCGCAGCTATTGAGCCAGAAGGGCTTGTGCTTTCTTTCCCCTCGGAAGAGAACGAAGTCTTCAAGCTTACTCTTCGTAGTCTTTCTCTGGAAAAGCTCGGCGAGGTCTATGCTCTTGAAGTAGCTGGGGAGCTGGAGATCACAGCTCCTGTCCCTGGTGGACTTGCCGATAAGTTGCTCCCTGGTAAGATTCCGATCTCCAAACTACGCATCTACTCGAATGGCAGGATTGAGTTCGATGGCGGCGTACAGCTTTTGCCGCGCACGTTCGACTTGAAACTGGGCCCTGCCAAAATACAGGTCAGCGCGTTGACACTCGGGACCTATGAACAAGATCATGAAGGCCAACTTCGACAGTACGCCTATTTCGGTTTTGATGGAAGCTTGAATCTTCAGCCAGCGGGATTAGACGTCCGAGGGGATGGCATCCAGTTCTTTTTCACAATTGATACCGATGCAGGTGCCGGAAAGGCTTTCCACTCATTCCTTCGCATTCAACGTCTTGAGATACGCCTAATTATCCCTGGCACGGCCTCTAAAGAGCAAGCTCTTGCGATTATTGAGGGGTATTTGGCCCTACTTGGCCAGGAGCAAGGAGGCTCGGTTAGTGAGTATCGAGGAGCCGTCGGTGTTAGCTTTCCTCGCTTGAAGCTCAAGTTTGAAGGTGACATTTCGTACGTCCCAGATGATCCTTCTTTTCTAGTCGATGCAAAAATCAATTTACCAACTCCAATTCCCCTAGGTCCGACGGGGCTAGGAATTTATGGCTTTCGAGGCCTAGTCGGCAGTGGGTACATCGCTGATAAATCGGCCATTGGCTTAGCGGACTCAGCAAGTTGGTGGCAGTATTACAAAGCCCCGCCGAAAGAGGGCATCACCGTCGACAAGTTCTCAAAAGAGCCAGGCTTTGTAGGAGGAGCGGGCACAGCAATTGCCACAAAAGGAGACCCTCGAATTTTCTCAAGCAAAGTATTCCTACTACTAACCGCTCCCGAGACCTTACTGCTCCAAGGTCAAGCGGGTATTCTCCGTCGACAGGTCGGATTGGATGATCGAGAGGACCCGCCTTTCAGTGCCTTTTTGGCTGTTAGCCCAGAGTCAATTACCGGTGGTGCTGGTGTTCAGGCTCGATTACCACAGTCGAGCGGCGTGATCGCCGATATTTCCGCCAACATGGAGTTCGGATTCTTCTTTCAGAATCCGGGGGGGTGGTACCTCAACATTGGTGAGGCCAGCCCGCCCTCCAAGCGAATCCGTGCCAGAATACTCCGAGTATTCAATTTGAATGCATACCTGCAGCTTTCAGCTCGAGGGGTGGCTTTGGGCGCAGGTGCAAGTTTCAATCTTGATAAACGTTTTGGCCCGATTCGCTTTCGACTATATGCTTACCTGGATATGGGCGTGCGCATTAGCACCGAACCCGTTCAAGCTGGTGGTCACGTTCTAATCGCCGGGGGGCTAGAAATCGGAATCTGGAAATTCAGATTCGGATTTGGAGTGGGGGCCTATTTGGGAGCGGAAGCACCCAGACCTTTCATTATCGAAGGGTACATTGAGGTAAAGATCAAGATTCCGTTTAAGCGGAAGAAGAAAGGTATCCGAGTTTCGCTTCGATGGGTGTTCGACCGTCGACGCCAACTTGAGCCATTCCAGATTCTTGAGCCGAGCAATGCAGTGAAGGCGTTGAACATGACAACGCTAGAGGAGTTTCCCATCGCTTATCTGGGAAGTGCACTTGAGGAATCCTGGTTTGACTTGCTCGAAGAGACGATCATTCCGCAGGATAGCTTCGTCGATATCCAATTTAATTATAGTCTAAAGCCGAAGGGCAAAGATCCAGTACTGTCAAGAATGACAGGCAGGTTCGTTCCGACCGATAATGTGGTAAAGATTTCTCCTCGTAGAGGGCATTCCGACCAAGTTCAACATCGCTTTCACCTCGACAAAGTTGAAATTCTTACCCGCGACCCTGTCGGGGATATTTGGGTGCCATATGACCCATACGAGGCATTGCCGATCAAAGCCTTCCTAGATTCTGTCCCAGCAAGCTTATTGCATATCGGTGCTTGGCAGGCACATGAGCAGCCAAGACAAAAGACACATCTGCGAATTCTTGCAAGAAACCCCTTTGCCTTCTTAAGTCAGGGTACCGGACCTGATGAGACCAATATCGTTGAGGACTATGGCCTCAATGCGAGCTTGATGTTTTGTACCCAGCCGTTGGTCGACTGGGAGTGCTTGAACTGGCAAGGCCAATCCAACGGCTTCCGACGCTATCGCGAGGGCGAATGGAAGTTTGATCGGAAGGCCTGGATCAAAATCGACATTCCATCTGCCTCAAGCCGTAAGGCCATTCAAGTAGTCGAAGAGGAGTCTGAGTATGCCCCTGGCACCAACTTAACGGAGGCACTTGTAGCACTCCAAGAGGACGAGTTGGAAAAGCCGATGACAGTTTCGATTCGGTTTCCCGAACCGGTGACGGCTTATCGTTTGACATACAGGGTCGACCCTTGCGGTCTACAAACCGAAGAGGAGAGTTCGCCTGCACTACACATTCAAGTTGGGGAGTCTGTACAAGTTGCAAGCCCCAACCATGGTGGGTTCACATTCGGCGGCTCTTTTTCGATCGTTGCATGGTTGAAGCAGACACCGATTGATGAGACGCTAGTCAATGGACAGGTAGGTCAAGATATCAACGACCACTTGGAAGTGTTATTCAAGAAGATGGCCTCCGATGGTCATGGGATTACTATTCGGACCGTTCTGGCTCCGACTCAGGCATCTGGATATAGCTTGTTTGTCGAGCTTCACTACAACAACCGTTGGAACGGACACATCCGAATCGTCAAGAGGTTTGTTGTTGCGGAGGCTGAAGGTTGGCACATGATCACTGTTCAGCGAACAGGTACTCAACTAGCCGATTACTATTTGACTGTAAACGGTCAGCCTTCAGTTGAAACGTGGGTGTCAGAGTCGACAGGAACACCCGGAGATGTATACAACGACGGCCCAATCATCCTCGGAGAGGGAGACTTTGAGGGGTATGTCGATCACATCCAGTACTACCAGGATTTTGTTCTCTCCGCCCAAGAGATTGATGATCAGTATGAAGGGGGACGTTGTGCAGTGAATGCCAATACTACGAACCTTCGTCTCTGGTGGAAACTGGACGAGTTACAGGGAACCCAGGCGACCAATTCGGGGCTGGCATGGACAAACTCAGATGGCGTACTGACCGGTTACACGAGTGGCCGCACACAAATTGGCGGCGGTGCCTGGGTAGAAGAAACGTGTGGCGGGCAGGAAGGCTTGCCGTTGATAGAAGAAGGAACTTCCCTGTGTTTCAATGCTTCAGGTCAGAAGGTTGAAGTTGGACATATCGCGGAGTACCTGGATGTAAAAACCGTCGAAGCATGGTTTAAGCCTGAGGTTGATCCTCAGTTCACTGCGACTCCATCCAATTACTTCGACCTATACGAAGCCTCACAAATTGTCGTCTCGAAAATGTCCGCATCGGGCCCGACCCAATTACCAAATGGTATAGTCATTTCTGTGACTAAATGGTTAGATCAACCGACCGATAAAGTCAAGTATGCAGTATTCGTACAGATGGGTAGCCACTATGCGAATCGTGAGGTTGAGTTCGAACAACTTGAGGACCCCGAGTGGGTTTTCGTTTCCGCAGCTTTCAACGGAAGCTGGCGAATTATCATCAACAGCCAGACCGCCTACTCATTCCCCTCTGGTCCAGCTGGTGGATTATACTTGGGTGTTGAGAATGATCAGCCGCTCTTTATTGGAAGCCTTCGCTCAGACATTTTCGCCAACAATAACAAAGAATATCTGGGCTGTATTGGGCAAGTTCGTCTGTACAATCGGGAGCTATTCGAGTCTGAGCAGAGGGCTCAATATGAATTGGGGAGGTGCGCTCAGACGATTATAGCCAATGGTCTGATTGGCTGGTGGAAGCTCAACGAGCAGGAGGGGACAGTCGCTGCGGACTCTTCACCGCTTGATAATAACGGAGTCCTTCAACAATTCGCACCAGCACTGACTGCTTTGGGAGGCGGAGCTTGGGCAACGGAGATATGTTTGCCTCCAGGGGAGCCTCCGGCTAGGGGCGGTGCTTTGTGCATGAGCGACCCAGATCACCGCGTCTCAATCCCGGCGATCACGCCCTATAAGAATAACATCCGAGCCTTCGAGATTTGGGCCAAGCCAGTTCTGGATACCGGAGTGACAAGCTCACCGGATTATACTGCCTTGATTGACCGTGGTGAGGTGGTCTTCACGATTTTCTCTTCCACGACTTATCAAGGCAACTGGTTGCGTCTGCTTGTTAAGACGATCAAATGGCTGGACAGTTCGACCAATGAAATTGTCTACTCATTTTACGTAGAGGCAGGTACAGCGCTACCTCCAGGTGGCCCTCCACCTGATCTGCGTTACCCAGCTGACAAGGATCCGGAATGGTTGTTCATTTCGGCCTCAGGTGTTGGGTTCAACGATGAGTTGGATACTGACTTCACCAGTAAGTGGAACTTCCAGATACAGGATCAACCCGTCATTGGGGTATATCCGCTTGGACCCTTTGCCACATCAAACCTTGTCGACGTGGCACATATCCATTTGGGTAACTCTCCGGATTTCGTCACATGGTTACCCAACAAAGACTTCGATGGGTGTCTTTCGCAAGCCAGACTTTACAATCGAGCTTTCTCGATAGAACAGCAGCTGGCTCACTTTAGGAGAGGCCGCTGCGCCGAGGATATCGAACGGGCAGGATTAATCGGTTGGTGGAAACTTGATGAATTGGAAGGCACAGTTGCACACGATAGTTCGCCCTATGCCAATCATGGAATACTTGAAGATTTTGCTCCTGCGCTGACCGCATTGAATGGAGGTGCCTGGCAGTATGAGCTATGTGGACTGCAGCCTTCGTGTTTGCGAACTTTGACCTTTGATGGCGGCTTGGACAATATGACTCAGGAAGCAGTACTTAGTGTGCTTGGTGGAGGTGCGGAGTATCGAGAAGTGTCTCTAATTGAGCTGTGTTGGGAAACGGAAGCCACCAGACGTTTCAATGAACAGCAGGTTGAGATCAATGAGACTCGTGAGGAACAACTGGCCTATTTCGGACTCGGTTTACAGAATGTTTTACAACCAGTTTGGAGACCGAATGGTGCCTACGCAATACGAATTGAAGGGCGTGATGTAGTCGAGGGAAATACCAGCAATCAGTCGTATGTCTTCGGTTTTAAAACCGGAGGCCCCATACGGCACTATTTCGATGCAGTCGAGGCGGCTCAGCAAGTCGAATTGGAAAACTTGGAAAACGAGGGGCTCTATTCATTGAAGCCCTACCTGGATTTCGGGCGATCCTATCCCTCGGTCGACGGCAATCTCATTGGTGCCAAACCGCTCTACTATAAGCAAGGTCACAATGACCTTAGAGTATTCTTCAAACAACCCGGGACGTACAATCTGTTCGGTGATTGGCCTGCCAACCTGGGAAGCCCTGCACTGGCCAATAAGCTTGACGCGATCGTTAAGGAAACCGAAACCAATCAGTCGCTCTCCTTAACCAGCGAATCGGATGGTTGGATTCGTGAGGAAGAAGCCAGCTACTCTCTGGATACGCAAGTGATCCACAACATGGCTGTTAACTCCCTGCCAGATGGAGCTAACTGTACAAAGTTCCAGTTCGACCTTCAGAAGGGGTATTACTTCTTCCTCTCTCCACCGGACTTGAGACGCGAGAAGCTCTACACGGTTCACCTGGTATCGCAATTCGAGGGAGTCGAGCATGAGCTCCACAAGTATGCGGTTCAAACGTCACGCTACGGCTCGTTCGCTGAGCACATAGGAAGCATAGACCTTGGAGAGGGGAGAGAGGCGATCTACAACTTAGAGCACATTCAGAAGGACCAAACTGTGCTGGCACAGATTCTTGCAGATAGTCTGGCACCTGAGGACCCTTTGCGACAAGAGTATGCAATGACATTTGACCGCATAATGCGGGCAGGATTGGGCCTTGATGCCTTGGAAGTGCCAACAACGACCGAAGTGAACATCTTCCGAATTCCGGGAAGCGGATCATTTACCTATGGTATGTTGGTGCGAAGCCCAGAGCCTTTATGCGACCCCAGAGCCAGAGAACAAATCTTCTCTCAAGTCCTGCGTATCACGCTACCAGGGCAGCCTAATCTTGGGCCTGGATTCACGCCTGTCATTATCCCTTCGAAAGATTGCACACAGGTCTTTATCACCACCACCTACAATGTCTTGCCGTTCGATGAAATCGAGCTGCACTTCCAAGAGATGATCTACAACGGCTACCAGTTCGTGGCCAAGGGCTCAGCTGTTACGCGCCCAGTTTCCCTTTTGATTCCTTAAGCGGTTATGAGCAAGATTCAACTCCTCTCTCGACTACGCCTCCCATCGCCGTTTCTTTCACTGCAGGCGGCAGGCTCACTAGGTAATGACTACACCCCACGCGGTATCTACACCCGCTGGGAGCTAGAAGACGAGCTGGGAGAGAATCACCTCCCTAAGGGAAACCTCACTAGCGAGCAGGAGTACGAAGCTACCTACGGGTACAACCGTGAAAACGACTTTGTCCGATTGTATCGCACGCCATATATCCCTTACCCCGGAACGACGTTGGAGGTCGACCTTTTGGACCCTAATGTGATACCTCAAGTCCTGCGTAGGGGAAACGTTATGCAGTGGCGCTTCCAGCTTCAACTGGCTGGACCTGGTTCCAACCCCACTCACGTAATTTACCTCTATTTCCTCAACAGGTCAGAGTATAAGGTAGCTGAGGCTTCAGTGGGGGGTAACATTTTCGCGAGTGGAACAACACGCCAGAACTTTTTCGACCAGTACCAGGATGAATTGGTCTTTTGGTTGGATCGACCCGATCGAGCGTTCAGCATAAAGCTAAACGTTCAGGCTCAGGACAATGGGTCTCTTCTCATGGAGGGAGTAAACCGCGAACCATATCCCAGTTTGGAGGCGGGTATTGCATTTCGAAAATCTAAAGACTACCCGACCGCCATTACAGATACCATTGAGCTACTTGGCGAACACATCGGTGGCTTGCGATGGAAAGCCGAGAATGCCCGTGTCAATTCAGCTCATTTCGTCTTATACGAGCCCTACTTCCACGCCGTCAATGAAGCCGAGAAGTGGAAGTCGCTTGGGGCTTTTGCTTTGAGCTTGGATAACGAAGAAGTGTTCGAGCGCCTTGAGAATCCCGAGCGCTTTTTGGTCGATAAGAGATGGCCCCACTACAACGATGGTGCGAGGGTGCGGGTAGACAACTACAAAGACAAGTGGACTACTTCGCAGGGTCTCAAATCAGGGGTAATCGAATACCTTGAACTAAGCACGGACTCCACGAACCCTACCGGGTTGAAGAGCTATCCATTGGACGGGGGCGAGGAACTTGTGACCCTGGATGGAGAAGACCCAGAGGCGGCCAATGCGTTAGAGATCAGCTCGCTTGATATGCTCCGAACGGTGGCGCAAGATTTTCACGTCGCGAGAATGTTGGGCTTGGGCTACATCGACACCGATCTGGCAGAGGAAGAACTGGATTATGCGCTTTGCATGAGCGTAGCAGGTCATCGGGCTCACATTGGCCATCGAAACGAGTACTATGACGCGAAATCAATTGAGGTATGGTTTAAGCCAGATCTAGATGAACAGTTCACCGCCCCACCAGTGAACTTCTCAGACTTGTATTATGCCTCTCAGGTACTCATCTCTAAGATGAGTACCTACAATCCAGTCAATGGAACGCCTGCCGGACTTATTGTGCAGTGTACCAAATGGTATGATCAGACGGTCGATAAGGTGCGCTATTCGGTTTTCGTGCAATTGGGGAACAGCTATCAAACTCTAGAAAGTGAGTATGAAACTCAGGACGACCCTGAGTGGATGTTCGTATCGATTTCGGCGACTGGTCCGGCGAGTTGGAGGATAATTCTTAACGACCAAGATGCCATCTTTTTGCCGGGAGCACCCTCAGGCTCTTTCTATGGTGGGATCAATAATTATGACCCGATCTATCTGGGTGGTTTGAGGAATGACATCTACCAAAATAACAACAAAGACTATCTCGGGTGCATCGGCCAAATCAGGATATACGACCGTTCGCTAAGCGAACAAGAACAACGAGATCAGTACTTGCTGGGTCGTTGCACCCAAACTGTTGACACTACTGGACTTGTGGGTTGGTGGAAACTGGACGAAGCACAGGGTTACTTGGCAGCCGACAGTTCAACCATCCAAAACCCTGCTAACCTGGTGAATTACAATTACCAGTTGACAGAACTGGGAGGAGGAGCTTGGGTAGGTTCACCTTGTGGAGACATATCTGACAATGAGAACAAGTATTCGCTGTGCTTTTCAGCCGACGATCAACGCGTGTCAATTCCGGCGAACGCTGCATATGAAGACAACCTGCAGACTTTTGAGATATGGATCAAACCAGAAATGCGGCAAGGAATAACCTCAAGCCCTTCCTCAATTACAATCAGGGAGCAAGGTGATGTCGCATTTGCACTGGTTACATCGTTTCAGTACTTCGCTGTTGAGCTGCGTCTAGCGGTACGCGTTATTAAATGGGTTGATTTACTGGCTGACGAGGTAGTGTACTCGCTAGCCTTTGATGCCGGTTCTGTGGGTAATCAGGGTACTGAGGTTCGGTTCCCCTCTTTTTTGGATCCAAAGTGGCTATTTATATCCGTCACAAAAGCATTTAATCCCAGCACAGGTGAGGGCTGGCGCTTCCAGATCAGTGATCAGTTGACCCAATTTGTAGGTCCCGTTGGATCGGGGACTGCACAATTGAACGATTTGGCTTATCTGGCCTTAGGAGGGTGGCCTCAGGGCGTTTCTGATTATGGCTATTCTAGGGAGTATCGTGGCTGCTTAAGCCATGCACGTATATACAATAGATCTCTCAGCAGTCAGGAGCAGTTAGATCATTTCTCGTATGGACGTTGCGCCGAATCGATCGACCCGGAAGGGTTGGTAGGTTGGTGGAAACTGGACGAAGAGGAAGGTACGGTTGCAGCAGACTCATCACCTATCGAGAATGACGGAGCCCTTCAGCAATTCTCTCCGGCTCTAACCGCACTTGGCGGAGGCGCTTGGGCGCCCACATTGTGCGCACCAGATAATTTGATCGGTAGCGAGGGCAATCGATACATCTATTCAGTCGTGTACACTTCAGGAGCCGATCCAGGCAGTACTTTTTTTGGTTTTCCTGCAAATCTTGAGACTTCTCATGTGCAGTTAAGCCTTCCAACTTCAATGGAGGATGAGCGCCTCCCATACAGCCCGAGTCTAGAACCAGTCGATTATGGGCTATTCATTCTAAACGCTGACGACTCTCAAACGGAACTAACGGATCCACAGGGCTACAGTTGGGAGACCGATCAACGGTTTATACGCCTTTCCCAAGCCGAGGATCCGAAGATTCAGTTGTTTGAATACGAAGCTAGAGGGAATAGAATCAACGTGCTTTCTGAACTCGCTGGTGCCGAGTTCGACATGAGTGAGGCTAGTATTCCGCTACGTGTGGGTTTGGAGTACCGCCTATTGGGTGAGAGTGAGTGGAGAAAGCCAGAGCTATTATTCGACGACGAATACAACAGCCAAAAAATCGTCGAGTTGGATGAATTCAACGAACCGGAGATAATCGAGATTCCTGAGTCGTTACTTTTTCCTTCCCAGCCCGTGGAAGAGTTCTACACGCATGTAGAGACCGAAAGTGGAGTCCATGAGTACGCGCTCTACGGAGTTAATATCTTCCAACGAGTATCTCCGGTTGGCCAGCTCGCCCAAACCGACTTAACGGACTTTCCGCTACGGAATACTCTCCTGCCGCCAGCTAATTTTGCTGTTCAGTATATCCAAAAAGAGAAGCCGTTGGTTCTAACCAGCCAGGCGGAACAAGACGAGTTGCTGGCTCGGATCAATCAGCCGCTTGATGAGCCTGAGCTGACACGCGTGACCTTTCTCTGGAATCACGTTCACCAGTCTGCTTACCGTCGGGCCGATAAGATCGATTTCTTCTTTCGGTTGGACCCACCTGACAGTGTTCGAGGCACAATCAAGGAAGTCGTTGATAACGGTGAAGGAGATATCACGCTCCTCACCGGGTTCTATCGCAACTACAGCACGAACCCATCATCAGATGTTATACCCGAGATATCTGTAGGCGAGGAGGGGAAGTACCTTGGTGGTGTCCTATCGACCAACGAGAGTCAAGAAGTATTCTCAGTGCTTCAACTCAATTCGGGTACCGAGCCTCAGATTCAAATCAAAGCCGTTGAGCAAACAGCGACCGATGATCCATCAAGCAATAGGACTTTCTTAGGACGCAAAGAGTATTCCTTTCCAGGAGCAGACGAGTGCTTCCTTATGGTCGAGAACCTGCTGGAGCCAAGCAATTGGCCGCAAAAACTAGCTTACACCGTTGACCTAATTGACCTAAGCAATCACGAAGAGGTTTTCGAAGACGAGAACGGGAACCAAGAGACAAGGTTCATCGGCGGTATTTTTGAACCAGCGCAGGTAGATCCGATCACCGAGACAGTTTTCGAACCAGACTCACAAGGTCTCTTACAGGAGGTTCAGGTGTTTCGTGGACTATACCACATCGCTTATGCCTCGGGAACCTCACTGGCTGATCATCCTCAGACAGGGGTGAGTTGGTATCAAGGCACGGCACGGATCAGCTTCTCGAGCACAGGTCAATATGATCCCAATCAGACCAAAGAGCTCTCTGTTGTAACGATCGTTTCTCAGAATCCATTGGAGATCTATGCGGTCGATGCTAACTACGATTCGGACCCTATTCAGACGGGAGTAGACGTATCGGTCAATTTTCACCCCGGATACAGATTGTACCTGGAAGCTGAGCCACAGCAGCTCCCTGGGTTGTTCCAGCGCGTGCAAATACTACCTGGTGAGGGTGAGCTATCAAGAGTGTCTTTGATGGCAGCGCGTTCGCGTGATAGCATCAACAACATTTCCTCAGACCTATCACCAGCCTCCCTTCTTGTCGCGAAAAAGATTGTTGACCCCATTCCGCCGGACCCACCAATCGGGCCGCTTTATGCTACGCGTCCGGATCGATACGGAAAGTCCTCCTACACCTTCGATATCAAAGTTAATGAGCCGGAGCGTCCGCCTTATGGGTTTGTTTTTTACCGTACAAGCCAGGAAGCTTTGCTGAATAGCCTGTTCGAAACAGAAACGGCTGAGGATGTAAAAGGCAATCTGATTGCTCTGGAAGATCAGTCGGTACTTTCGAACTACTGGAGTGGCTTGGCCAACCTGGATGTTCAGGGTAGTGGAGACACCACTCCAGGTGCGTTCAAGTCGTACGGAGCCAACTCATACTTCATTCCGCCGCCCGATAAGTCGCCAACTTTCAGTGGTGAGCTTCTAACCGATGATATCCTGCCGCAAAATGATCCAGGCTTTGGTACTTCGGCGATCTCTAAAGCTTTCGTGGCGATTTCGAATGCTTTTACCCCGCTGACTACACAGCCGGTTCTCTTCGAATTCCTTGAGCAGGGCCGACAGACCTCCCCCGAGCTGCCCAAGGTGGTGGACTCACGTGGACAGCTTTTGCCGATCGAATCTTCGGAGTTCAATCCATTCCCGATGGCTCGGCGCTATGCTGAAAGTGGCGAGGTGTTCGTTCGTTTCACGGATTACAAGCTTGATGGGGCAATGCACTCCCAGTTGTACTTCTATAGAGCGCGTGAGATCGCCTCGGATGGGCAGACTTCCAACCCTTCCGCTGTCAGTGCGCCGGTTAAACTCTTGCATGCCCTGCCTCCGCCGCCGCCAAAGTTGAAGACGCTGGAAGTGATTGGTCCGCGATCAAGTGGAGCGCAGGCACTGCCACGAGTCGCTTTTCAGTTGAGCAGTTACTTGCCAGAAGAAAACGTGACGAGTATCCGGATGTATCGAGCAACCACTGAAGCGGAGGCCCGAACTGTTCGAACTATGAAGCTAGCCACTACTGTCTCTGTCGATTCGGTAGCAGATGTATTCTCGGACTTAGAAGGGAAGTTTCCCCCTTATGCCGAGACATTGTTCTATCGGCTGGTGGCTCTGAGGTTTATTGTTAATGAGAATGAGGAGCCGGAGGTAGTGCCATCTATCCCCAGTGAAATTATTCGGACGCGAATTGTTGATGATGCGCCACCGCCAGCGCCGCCGATTTCCTACGATGGTGGTGATCCCAACGCGACGCCAGACCCGATCCTGCCCACACTCAGTTGGCCTAGTACGTGCAAGTCGGGTACTTACTACCTGTACAAGATGACAGAGGCCGGTCAGTGGGCACTGGTTAACCAAGTATCGTCCAATGAAGAGACAATTGAATACGAGCTGGGAGATTTCTTGCCTGCCACGAATGGCTCAAGTGACACGATTTACCACCGGTTCAAGGTGGACGTAGTGAACTCGGGGGGGATTCAAAACGACTACGAAGAGCCTTTAATCATTTAGCGATATGGTTACCCTTACAAATGAACAAAGGAGTGCTCTGAACAACTTCCTTTCTTCCTTAACGGTTGAGCAGCGAAGGACTCTGACAAAAATTTACCTGGCTGGGACCAATATTGAGCCTGTCTTTTCAGATAAGGTGAAATACACGGGTCTAAAAGAGTTTGGTCCGGGGGGGAGGTTTTTAAAAACCACTTTTACTGGAGGGAACTTAGTTTTCTATGATAAGGAGGATGTCAGTTCGACAACTCCACTAAGTGACGTTGATCAGGGTGTTGTTCAAATCGGTGATGCGATGCACAAAACACCCATGGGACGGATCAGGTGGAAGTTTTGGGAGGATCATCCGATGGTCATTAGGCTTCGGCGTGGAAAACCACCCGAGGGAGCGCTGGGCGACACTCCGCTCCCAACAGGTACTGACTTTCTCATTACAGGGGGTGATGATTTTGGAGAACATCCATCCGTGAAGTATGGGATTTACTCCTTCAAACAAAAGTTCGGAGTCATTTTGGAAGGAGGGAGAAAAATCAATCGATTTGGCTTTACCGGTGGTGTCTTCTCGGTTGAGCCCTTTGTCGTTACTATTGGGGATACGGAGACGTGGGTAGAGGAGAAAAATGATAAGTACAGCCGATTTCATAATTGCAGTGAGGAGGAGTTTCTCAATGCAGTAGGAGTTCATGAGACTTGGCATCTAGATCCGTACCAAGCATTGACTGATGTGCTGATCGATTGGCCTGAATATCACGCTGTAACGGCCTACAATAAGCCGATCAACTCGGAGCTGAATACAAGATTAGAGTATCGAACGCTAGCCAGCCCGTCACTCCCGCTGGATATATTAAAGTGGTATACACATCCGAAGGATAGGAAGTTTTCGGTGAGCTTTAAAGATGAGTTTCTTAATGTTTTTGGTGTGTCGGTCGATGCCTTACAAGCTCAAATGGATTCAACTCATCAGCTGCCTGATACAACGATTGATCAATCTTTGTATTTGCTTCCCGCAACTAGAAGCTTCCGAGCAAAATACGATACGTATAACCCAACTGATCCAATCGCTGAAACCTTACTTTTTACCTATCCAGGTACACAACCGTATTATGGCTTGAAGGATTATAAGGTTTCAGATTGGAAATCGTTTCCGGAATATGAAGAAGATGGTATCCCAAGAGTCTATGCAGAGCCTTTACCTGGCATCACGCACCCTTAAGCTATTATTGCTTGGCTCACTCACAGTGCTAATAGCAACTTGCTGTGCGAGTGGTCGGCTAGACTATGGACGTGGAGTAAACCAATACGACAAGAACAGCCTTCCGACAGGCGTGTGGGTCATGAAGGGGTTTTCCTGCAATGGTCCAGTTTGGAAAGAATCATATATGCCGAAGTATGAGGTTCAGACGGTGTTTACTGAAGCAATTGTCACCTTCAGACGCGGTATTCCCCATGGGAAAGCATTATTCATTAACGGGTTAGATGACCATTGTGTTATTATCCAGGAAGGGCAATATCATAAGGGGGTTCCAATAGGAACATGGAGAACGACGAAGCGAAATCAAAAAACTGGTGAGAGTAGCGCGACCAAGGTGAGCTATGAAAGTGGTAAGCCTCAATACAAGAATAACAATCATGGTTTTGGGCTCTCTGGATATAGGGGGTGCGACTGTGATGGGCAGTAGGGTATGGCAAGTGCTCCGCAGTCCCTCTGGCCTCAATGAAGATAATCCGCTCATCCGACTTCATGAGGCAGGTGACACTTTTTTGTTTGATCTCCATTTGCGCGTCATCATGTAGTCCGTTTTCAATCTGGCCAAGAAAAGGTGGTCATATCGACCGGAATCAACTCAGGCAAGGGACGTTTGTGGTTTTTGACACAGATGACCCGATACTCAAACCTCACGATCATGTGGGCAGGATGATCTGCGTATCCTGCCGTCACAGAGGAGCGTTTTTAAGATTCAAAGATGACTCCTTGCAGGGTAGAGCATATTTTTTCAGCACAGCTGGCTGTCAGTGTAGGTATACTGAAACAGGCAGGTTCAGAGCAGGAGTTAGGGTGGGCATTTGGCATTATCGCCTCTTTGATGATTCGGAGGACGAGGTCTACTAAAACCGACTGCGTTATGTGAACGGGAAGGCAACAAGCAAGGTTGGTCCCCATTTTGCGATGGCGTTCAAGTATGACGGCTGTTTTTGTGAAGAGTTGGATATCCCTTTGGATACGCTCTGAGCTATTAATCCACTGGGAATGTTTACTCAGAGGCACAACCGTATTATGGTCTAAAAGACTACAAGGTTTCAGACTGGAAGTCGTTTCCGATATATGATGATGAGGGTCTTCCAAGAATATATGAGGAACCTTTACGAGATATAGAGCACCGAGGTGAAGAAGAGGAGTAGTAGTACCACAGCAGGAATGCTAAAATTTGATTACATATAAATCAATTGTTTCGATATGCACTCAATTTGTACGCAACAAAAAGGGGTTTAAAATTGGGAATGTTCAATTCGTATTAATTCTACCATATGGATCACTTTTGTGAGCAACCCTGGAAAACGATCTGATAGGTTTTAGATTCTCGGACATCCATTATGAGTATGATGGGACCCACCCGTTTACCCTCTTGTCGATGTGCTGCGGCCTGATCGAGTGCCTGTCGTAAGCAAGCTAGATAGCGACTGTCGCTAGATTGCTAATTGCTACGTTTATTGTCATTTCAACTAGCTTTAGGCGAGCACCCAAAGAGAGCCCACTTGAACGTCCAGAACCTCACCGAATTTTTAGACTACTGCCAGAAGTACATCCTCCAGGGCGACGAGAAGGGAGAGGCTCAGAGCTTCCTAGAAGCGTTTTTCATGGGCCTGGGCCACAAGGATGGTGTCAAAGGAGCAGGAGCCGTATTTGAGGAGCGAATCAAATCCAGTAAAAACACTACAGGCTTTGGCGATCTGGTCTGGAAGAAGCGGGTTTTGATCGAGATGAAGAAGCGAGGCAAGGGCCTTGCTGTTCACATCCAGCAAGCCGAGGCCTACTGGCGAAACCTCCTCAGCGACCGCCCCCGATACATAATCCTCTGCAACTTCGACGAGTTCTGGATTTACGATACCGACAGGGATATGGACAAGCCCGTCGATGTCATCAAGCTGGAGGATGTCCCGAACCGCAAGGAGGCCTTTGCTTTCCTTTTGCCTATAGAGAAGAAGCCCATCTTCCGCAGCGACCAGGAGGATGTTACCTACGAGACCTCCCAGATGGTATCCTCTGTCTACAAAGGCCTCGTAAGCCGGGGTGTAGTATCCAAAGAGGACGCGCTGCACTACATCCTCCAGTGCGTGGTCGCCATGTTTGCCGAGGACGTGAACCTACTCCCAGACAAGATTTTCACCCGACTTATTGAAGAGTGCTTGGGTTCCGAAGAAAAGAGCTACGACCTAATCGGAGGGCTCTTTCGAGAGATGAACTACGAGGGCATCGCGCCTACAGGGAGTATTTATGAGGGCGTGGACTACTTCAACGGCGGGTTGTTCGCCCAGATCAAACCGATCACACTTGAAAGGCGAGAAATTGAGCTTCTCGATTATAGCGCAAGGAAGGACTGGAAGAAAGTCAACCCCGCGATTTTCGGCACCTTCTTCGAGAACAACCTGGAAGCCGATCAAAGGCACAAAACCGGGGCGCACTATACCCGCGAGATGGACATCAAAAAGATCGTCCAGCCCTGCATCGTGGAGCCTTGGCTCAAGAGGATCGAGGAGGCCAGCACCATTGAGGACTACTTCAAGTTGCTCAACGAGCTGACCCAGTTTAAAGTGCTCGACCCCGCGTGTGGGAGCGGCAACTTTCTATTTGTCGCGTTCAAGGAGATCAAGCTACTGGAACGAACGCTCTTCGACCTCCTCTGGGAAGAAACCGAGGGCACCGACCGAAAGCAATTGGTCGCCTTCATGGAGACCTATCCCTTCGTGAACACCAGCCAGTTCTACGGCATGGACTTGAACCCCACGGCGGTGGAGATTGCGAAGGTGACGCTCATGGTCGCAAAGGAACTCTCGATCCTCGATGAGGAGGTGCAGCGTCTCTACAACGACAAGTTCAAGCCCCTACCCCTCGACAATCTTGACGGCAACATCCGCTGCGTGGACGCGCTGCTCGATGAGCAGGGCAACCAGCGCAAGTGGCCGGAGGTGGACGTGATCATCGGCAACCCGCCGTTCCAGAGCAAGAACAAGATGCAGAAGGAGTTCGGGGCCGAGTACGTGAACAAGCTGAGAAAGGCGTACCCGGAGGTGCCTGGTCGCGCCGACTTCTGTGTGTACTGGTACTACCGAGCGCACCAGCACCTCAAGGAGGGGAGCTATGCGGGGCTGGTCGGCACCAACACGATCCGCCAGAACTACAGCCGGGAAGGCAGCCTGGACTACATCGTCAACAATGGGGGTGAAATCTTCGATGCTGTCTCGACGCAGAAGTGGTCGGGCGCAGCGGTTGTCCACGTCTCCATCGTGAACTGGTTTAAGGGTGCCTACAAGGGCGAGCGAGCCCTGTACGTAGAATCTGCAGAGGGGGAACCAGAACGGCATGTTGTTGATCGCATCGGGCCGAGCTTAAGCCATCGCCCCGACGTAACTAACGCGGAGAAGTTGACCTGCAACCTGCACCCCAAGTCGGTGTTTCAAGGGCAGACGCACGGACATGAGGGTTTCTTGCTTCCCAGAGGGGAAGCAAAAGCACTACTCAAGAAGGACGCAAGTTATAATGAGGTCGTAAAGCCGTTCCTGACGGGTGACGAACTGCTTTCCTCGGTTGATTCACAACCGTCTCGTTTCGTAACAGACTTCACACTCCAAGATCAACTAGAAGCATCGAGCTACAAAGAGCCCTTCAAGATCATCCAACAAAAAGTTCTCCCAGAGCGGAGAAGGAAAGCAGAGGAGCAAGAGGAGGTCAATGCGAAGCTCCTGGAGGAGGATAAGAAGGCCCATGTGAACAAGCATCACATCAACTTCTACAACAATTGGAGGAAGCTCTCTTGGGGCCGCGAAGATCTCCTCGACAACCTCAAAACTCAGAGGCGGTTCGTCGTCTGCTCGCAGGTGCTTACTCCGCGTCCCGGAGTT